>PMBY01000360.1 GCA_003153875.1 Myxococcales bacterium
TCTTCCCGACCTCATCCGCCGGCGACCAGAGCGGAACCTGGTGGCGGGCTTCGCCCAACGCGGAGGGGGTGTTGTTTGTGGACCGTGGCCCCCTGCCCGCCTGGGCCTCGCCGTTCTGGGTGTACGCCACCACCGACGGCGGCATGACCTTCCAGCAACTCATGGGCGGAAACGTGGCAACCAGCGCCAACGTCGTCGGACTGAGCGACGGCTTCGCCTTTTCCTCCTTCGGATCGGTCACGTCCTACGTGGCCGGGATCTTCTCGGACGCCAGCGCGAGCCGCTATCTAGAGATCCACCGCACCGACGACGCGGGCAAGACTTGGTCAACCGTGCACAGCGAGCCCTCCCAAGGCGCCAATGACTATATTTCTCTCGCTATGGATCAAACGGGCGCCGTCCACGCGATGCACTACAGCACCGATATTCTCGGCGCAAACATCAGCTACGACGCGCACTACGTGCTGCCGTAGCAACGTCAGCGACAGGTACTCGGGTCCACGCATGCTGGACAGCCGAACTTTGCTTCGATCCTTGAATAGCGAAACTGTTGGATCCGGTCGCAGTACTGGCCCACGATGCGAACGCGGCTTGTGAACTCGGCGTCAGCGGCAGGGTCGAAGTCCCACCCGTTGTCGGGGTTGCGGGGTATCTGCTCTCCGTCCAAGTACACCGCCACCAGCGTGGGGGAAGGGGGAGCCGGATCTAGTTCGAGCAAACAGGAAGTCCGCTCCACGCCGCCGAAGATGTGCTCGAGGGTCACCTGCAGGGACTCAGGGCTGGCCGCCGAATAGTATCCCCGACCGGCAGTCGACTGCGGCATCCCGCCCTCCTGGGCCATCTGGTCCAGACAGTTGGGCGGCCCAGCTGGATCGTCAGTCAGCTCGGCTCCCACTGCCAACACCAGCACCTTGATGTTGTCCCCGACCAGGGTCTGAACCTGTGCAACCGCATCCTGGCACGCATCGGAAGCGCTTCCGCTGCCATTGCCGGGTTGATTCGACGAAAGCGCACCCGAGAGTGTGCAGCTTGGCAGACCGTCGGTGGCCAACAACACGTAGCGTTGGTCAACATAGTCAATGAACCCCGCGTAGTAGTCATGCGCGTTTCGCAGCGCCAGAGCTGTGGGTGTATTGCCGGCGAGCGGCAGAACGTTCTCGATCGCTTCCTTCACGGCCACGCCATTGTTTGGCGCCACCCTGACCGTAGGGGTTCCGGCGCAGCACCCGGCTACCGTCTGGTCAGAACAAAGCGCATCTGACCCGGGAAACTGCGCGAAGCCGAAACGAATCCGCCCTTGATAGTCGTCCACCAGCTGCGAAAGCACGTCGGCGACGACGCTGTAGCGCGTTCCCGAGCCAAAACCAATGCCCATGGACTCCGACCCATCGAACACGATCAAAACGTCCACCACGCTGGCGTTCAGGTTCACGGCCGCATCGGTCGGGGTCGTGCACTCGGGCATCAGCGGACCGATCGGGGCATCTGTGGCCCTCGGCCGGTCGACCCCACCATCCCCTCGCGCACCGTTGTCACCGTCCTGCGCACAGGCCGCAGCGTTGGCCAACAAAAGGACAAAAAGCGCGAATGGCAACCGCACGTCGAGTGATTCTAGCAGCTTCGAGCCGGCCGCCCACAAACGAGAGTTTTCTCGGGAATGATCTCGCGCCGTCCCCGGTTGAAGGGTGCATGTCGCGGCACGGCTTTGGCATCGGCTCTCAACCTCCCCCTAGCCTCTCTGGCGATGAACTCGCCCATTTCTTGTTGCAGCCGCGCACCTGCCTTGTGTACTTCTAGGGCCCAATCATGATTGAGGTACGAGAGCTAACCAAGTACTACGGAGAACGCGCGGCGATTCGCGACCTGAACTTCGACATCCGGCCCGGCGAGGTGGTCGGGTTTCTCGGGCTCAATGGCGCGGGCAAGACCACCACGCTCAAGATCCTGGGTTGCGTGCTCCTACCCAGCTCGGGGCAGGTGCGCGTCGATGGTCTGGAAGTGACAGCCGAGCCACACGAAGTGCGCCGCAAGATCGGCTTCTTGCCCGACGTGCCGCCTCTCTACGACGAGATGACGGTGGGTGGGTACCTGGCTTTCGCCGCACGTCTGCGCGGCGTGACCAGTCGTGATACCCCGGCGCGCGTGCAGGAAAGCGAGGACAAGCTCGCCCTGCGCGAGATGCACGACGAGATCATCGGCAGCCTGTCGTACGGATTTCGCCAGCGGGTGGGTGTGGCGCAAGCCCTGGTTCACCGCCCTCGCCTGCTGATTCTCGACGAGCCCACCGCGGGACTCGACCCCGTCCAGATCGTCGAGATGCGCAACCTGGTGCGACGGCTGCGCGGCGAGCACACGGTGCTCATCTCAAGTCACTTCTTGGCCGAAATCAGCCAGACCTGCGATCGGTTGCTGGTCATCCAGGCCGGCGAGATCGTGGCCCAGGGAACCGAGGAGGAGATTGCGGCCACCTTGGGCACGCCCGGCGAGATCGAGGTGGCGCTGCGTGGACCCGCTGCCACGGCGCTGGAAGTGGCCCGCCAGGTTCCCGGCGTGCTGGACGCTCACATGGCGGAGTCAGCCGCCCATGAAATCGTGCTCAGAATCCGGGCGCGCGAAGACTGCCGGCCCGAAATCGCGCGCGCCCTGGTGCTGGCGGGGCATCAACTTCTCCGTCTCGACCGCGGCGCCGCGCGTTTAGAGTCCATCTTCCTCGAACTGACCCACCGCGAGAGGTTGTCATGAGCACCCTGCTCATCGCCCGTCGAGAACTGGCGGCATACCTGCGCACCATGAACGGCTACATCATCGCGGCTGCCGTGCTGCTGGTGGATGGCATCCTGTTCAATGCATTCGCCCTGGGGGCGCAACAGGACAAGCACTCGGCAGAGGTGCTGAGCGACTTCTTCTACTTCTCCAGCGGGACGACCATGATCGCGGCGGTGTTCCTCTCCATGCGCCTCATCGCGGAAGAGCGCCAGAACGGCACTCTGGTCCTGCTCACCTCGTCGCCGGTACATGACCGAGCGATCGTCCTGGGCAAGTTCTTCTCGGCCCTCGCCTTTCTGGCCATGGTCACACTGGCCACCGCCTTCATGCCGGCGCTCATCATGGTCAACGGCAAACTCTCGATTGGTCAGGTGGCGGCCGGCTATCTGGGGCTGTTGCTCCTGGGCAGTGCCGCCTTGGCCATCGGCACGCTGGGCTCGGCCCTGGCGCGCTCGCAGGTCCTGGCCGCCATTCTCTCGGGCGCCATGCTGGTAGGGTTGATCGTGGTGTGGCTGCTGGCTTCCGTGAGCGAGCGACCGCTCAACGATCTCTTCCTGGCTCTGGCGCTGTGGGGCCGGCATTTCCCGCCCTTTCAGGCTGGCGTGATCAACCTGCGCGACGTGGCCTACTATCTGTTGGTAACCTACTTCGCCCTGTTCGCGGCCACCCGAGTCCTGGAGGCGCGCCGATGGCAATAAGACACTGGCCGTCGCTGGTCTACGCCTCTGGCTTGATCTTCATCTACGTGGGCGAACGTATACTGGCCGCTGGGGGAGCCAGCGCCGTAGTGACCGCGATCGGTGTGGCCGCCGTACTGGGAGGGGCTGCCTGGTGCGGGCTCGCTGCCCGCAAGGCTGAGGCCGGCGCTCGCCGTACGGCCCGCATGCTCCTTCTCCTTTACGGACTGGGCGCCCTGGCCCTGCTGCTACATTTCGCGGGCGGTGATTTCGGCGCACATGTCTGGGGCCGTCCTCTGGATTCACGGATGCCCCGGCTGGCTGGCGCCCTGGCCGTGCTATGGCCGACACTCATGCTGGCGGGCACGGTGCCCGTACTCCTGGTCGAACTTGCTCTGGCCGGTATGGCGCACGCTCCGGTTCTCGACACCCGCCGCCTGCGGGCCGCCCTGCGCTCCGGGCTGGGCATCGCCTTGGCCATCGTGTTCTGCTTTTCCGCCGCGTATGTGACGGCCGAGCGTAACCTCAAGGTCGATTTGGCCTACTTCCGCAGCGCGCGGGCCGGCAGCGCGACCAAGAAGCTGGTGGCCGCGCTCGACCAGCCGGTGCAGGTGTACCTGTTCTTTCCGCCGGCCAACGAGGTCGCCGAGCTGGTGGCGAGCTACTTCGCCGATCTGACCCGCGAGTCGTCGCAGCTGAGCGTGAGCCGACTGGATCAGGCAGTCGAGCCAGTGCGGGCGCACGAGCTGGGCGTGTCAGGCAACGGCGTGATCGTCGTGGCACGTGACAAACGGCGAGAACAGATCCCCATGCCGGTCAAGCTGGAGAGCGCCCGGAGCAAGCTGCGCACCCTCGACCAGGACGTGTACAAGCGTCTGGTGACCGTGTCGCGCGGCACCCGCGTCGCGTATTTCGTGCAGGGACACGAAGAGCGAACCTTCAGCAACGTCGGCGAAACCGACCGTCGCGCCACCGTGCGCCTACTGCGCGATCTCTTGTCCGAACTGGGCTTCCAAGCCAAAGAGCTGAGCCTGGCGCAAGGGTTGGGCAACGACGTGCCGGCCGACGCGGGCCTGGTGCTCATGCTGGGACCGAAGCGGCCGCTCCTGCCGGCCGAGGCGGATTCGTTGCAGCGCTATTTCGATCGCAAGGGACGCTTGCTTGTCGCCCTTGATCCAGAAAGCGGCGACGCCGCCGCTGCGCTGCTGGATCGACTTTCCCTGCATTTCAACGCCACCACCCTCGCCAATGACCAGATCTACTGGGCACGCACGCGGCAGAAGGCAGACCGCATTGGCATCGCTACAGGCAGCTACTCCAGCCACGCCTCGGTGGCCACGCTGAGCCCGTTCGGACTTCGCCTGCCTATGGTTCTGCTGGGGGCGGGTTTTCTCACCCGAGCCGACAAGCCTGCGCCTGACGCCCCCAGCGTGAACTTCGTGCTTCACGCCGAGGCCAGCACTTGGAACGACCTCAACGGCAACTTCGAGTTTGATCCTGGCAAAGAAGTGCGAAAGGCCTACGAGCTGGCCGCCGCCGTCAGTAAAGGTGCCAAACCCGAAGAGGAAGCACGCGCCCTGGTGNNTGGGTGGCGACGAACGCCTGGCCGGCACCATCAACAACGAGGAAGACGTGCCGGTCCGCCACACCCGCAAACAAGATGTAGCCTGGTTCTACGCCAGCGTGTTCGCCGCGCCCGCCTTGGTGCTGGGCATCGGCTTCACTGTCCGCCGGCGGGCCTCGCGGCGCAAGGCCACGCCAGCCTCTCCGCCCGCACCACCCTCGGAGGGCTCGTCGTGAACAGCAAGGCGGTTGCTCTGCAAGGCGGGCTGGCCCTTGTGGGCCTGGTCGCGGCGTACATCACCTGGCAGCGTCAGCCCGAGCTGCAAGCGGGCGAGGTCTTCGTCCTCGACATTACCAAGAACGAATTGCAAACGCTCCGCTTCGACGACGAAGAGGCCAAGACTTGGGTCGAGTTGCAGCGAGACAGTGACGACAACGGCAGCTTCATCGCGCTTCGCCTCTCGGAGCGGGCCGCGCCCGGGGCCAAGTCGGCTGCGCCTGCGCCGGACGCCGGCAAACCCTTCCCGGAGCGCGTCGTGCGTGGCAGCGAATCGGCCAAAACCCTCTACGAGCGCTTCGCGCCCCTGCGGGCGACGCGCGCGCTGGGCGTGCTGGACGCGGCCAAGCTGAAGGATCTGGGCCTGGCCGCCAGTAAGAAGCACATCACCGTGGTGACCGGAGCTGGCCGGCGCGTCTTCGACATCGCGTCCGCGCCCTTGGGCGGGACTGATCCCTATCTGCGTGACCAGAGCGACGGTCGGGTGTTCGTGGTGTCGCGATCCATCCTCGGCGATTTCCAGGCCGCAGCCACCAGCCTGGTCGAGCACCATCTGCATGGCTTCCGTCTCGAGGACGCAGACCGTGTGTCGGTGACCGCCGGATCGGCCAAGAAGGAATATCGCGTGGCCCGCGCGGCCGACGGAAAGGGAGTGGAAATTGCCACAATCGCCGCGCCCGACAAGCCCGACCCGGCTGCGCGCGCCTGGCACGAGCGTGTCCTTGGCCTGTGGCCGAGCGAGTCCCTGGGCAAAGGCGAGCTGCCCGCAGAAGGCGAACCACAGGCCAAGCTACGGATCGACTACTTTGCGCATGGCCGCCCTCTGGGCCGGCTGACCATCGCGGAAGCCGCTGCTCCAGCCTTGGAGAGCGTGTCGAGCGCGACGCCCGCGCCCAAGAAGACTTTCTACGCTCGCAGTGAGTTCACCCTAGGCTGGGTCAAGCTGTCCGGTGACAGCGACGCTTTGGTGACAGAAGGTGCGAAGCTGGCGGGCGGCAAGCCTTGATGAGTCGTTTGAAGGATTCCGGGCCAGCGCAGACCGGCCCGCGTGGGCGGTAGCGGTAGCGGCCGGCGGGACGCGGCCAGCGTGGTGCGGTACGCGTGAGCAGCACGCGACACCCGTTTCGCCTCCCGCGTGCCCCACACGAACACGCTCACCCTCACGCCCTCGCCCACGCGACCCGCGTGCCGGCACTTCGGGCGGCCCGTGTTTCGCGACAAGCCGTGCCTACGACGCCGACTGGATCCAGCCGCCGCCCACCAGACGATCACCTTGGTAGCACACGGCGGCCTGCCCCGGTGTCACGGCCATGACCGGCTCGGCGAAATCGACGTCGAAGGTCGCGGGGGTGGTCAGACGCACGCGGCCGGGACTGCCGGCGTGGTTGTAGCGGACCTGCACGGTGGCCTCGAATTCCGCCGGCAGGTCGCGATGCCAGTTGGCCTGAGTGGCCTGCAAGTGGTGATGTAGAACCTCGCTGCGCGGGCCCACCGTGACGACTGCCGAGGCCGCATCGATGTGTGTGACGTAGCAAGGAGTCTTGCCGGCGATGCCCAGTCGCTTGCGCTGGCCGATGGTGAAGGCCGCGATGCCGCGATGTTGGCCCAGAACCTTGCCGCTGGAATCAACGATGGAACCCGGCTGAAACATCTCGGGGCAACGCCGGCCCAGGTAGGCAACGTAGTCGTTGTCGGGAACAAAACAAATCTCCTGACTGTCCGGCTTGTCGTGCACCGCCAAGCCGAAGGCACGCGCTTTCTCGCGCACGTTCTGCTTGCTGGGCATGTCACCCAGGGGAAACAGGATCCGCCCCAGCAACTCGCGCGCGATCGCGAACAGCACGTAGGACTGGTCCTTGTGTCGCGGCGACTTGCGCCAGATGCCTGGGAGCCCACCAGTGGATACCATGCGCGCGTAGTGGCCGGTGGCCACCCAGGGGATCCCCAACGAGTCCGCGTGCCGAATCAGCCGCCCAAACTTGATCTGGGCGTTGCACGGAACACAGGGATTGGGCGTGCGGCCCTGACGATACTCGTCGACGAAGTAGTCGATAATAGGCCGGAACGCGTCGGCGAGATTCAGCACGTAGAGTTCGATGCCCAGCGTGTGCGCCACCGCGCGTGCGTCGGCCGCATCCTGGGGCGAGCAGCATCCGCGCGAGTCGCTGTCCGGATCGCCGGCCGTGCCTAGGCACATGAACACGCCGGTGACTTCGTAACCGGCGTCGCGCAGCAGCCCGGCTGTCACCGAGGAATCCACCCCGCCGCTCATAGCGACGAGCACGCGTTTCTCGCTATCGATCACCTTGCTCGCCATCTGGTTAGCTGTTTTCACCACAAAGCGCCCAGAGAACACAGAGGTAGGAAAGGAAGAAGGGGGTCGGACGGGACAGAACCCAACCCTTCCCTTTCTGGTCTGGCTCTGTGACCGCGGTGCTCTCTGTGGTGAAAAAGCACTTCTCCCCTCCTACTTGGTTTCGATGTCGTAGGGCATGCGCGCCAGGATGCCGTTGCCGCCCTGGACGACCAGCGGAGCCAGCAAGCGCAGCGCCGTGCGGCCCCCCGGGATGCGAGAAAGCGCGCCCAGAAGAGAAGGCACGGGCCGGGGCAACACCACCAGCTCGGGCAAGCCGCCAGGGCCCAGCGTCACGCCCCCGCGCCGAGCTGCCTCGTCAATGGCCACGCTGATCCCTCCCATGCGATCGACCAGGCCCACACCCAGGGCCTGCGAGCCGGTCCACACCCGACCGCGGCCCAACTCATCGGCTCGTGCGACGGTTATGCCGTGGCTCTGGCGGCCCTCCACCACGGTATCGAGAAATCGCCGATACATCTGCTCCATGCGGCCAGACATGAGAGCCCGTTCCTCGTCANNATCTCGCTCGCGGGCGCCGCCACGTAGTACCCCCCGGATGCCGCCACGTCGCCCATCGAGGCCAGCACCGGCTTGCCCAACTTGCGCAAGCGCACCAGAACCCGAGCGATGTGATCGGAAGCCAAAACGGAGCCCCCTGGGCTGTTCACCCGCAGGACCACCGCGCGCACCGAGGGATCGTCGGCCGCCTCATCGAGCGCGGCGATGATCCGGTCGGACCACGCAAACTCGTTCGACGGAAACGGAAAATCGCTACCCTCACCGTCCACCAGGGTCCCGTCGACCAGGACCACGGCTACACGCGCGGGACGCCAGCGGCCCACGTCGCGTGGATTTGAATCGGCGTCGCGCAGCGGGGCCAAGGCTTGCGTCACCAGCGCCTTCAGCTCGTCCTCGTCTGCAACCCTGTCCACCAGCCCGGCCTGG
>PMBY01000336.1:0-422 GCA_003153875.1 Myxococcales bacterium
ACCCGCGTAGTTCGGTACTCGTGCTTGCGCTCGATGAACGAGCGCGGGTTGACCACATTGGTGAACACCGCCGAGGGCGCGACGAACACGTCGTCTTCCAGGATGACGTCGTCATACAGCGAGACGTTGTTCTGGATCTTGCAGCCGTTGCCCAGCACCGCCCGCGCGGCCACGAACACGTTCTGTCCCAGCACACAGCCGGACCCGATACGCGCCCCGGCCATCACATGGCAGAAGTGCCAGATCTTGGTGCCTTCGCCGATCTGCGCCGGCTGGTCGACAATCGCGGTCGCATGCGCCCAGAAGGTCATTTCTCGCCCAGCCGTTTTCCGGTGGGGTGAACCGCCGCCTGGCTAGTAGACGACGCCCAGACGGCCAACAATCAGATGCTTGGTGTAGTCCACGCCGGGGGGGGTGGTGGT
>PMBY01000336.1:479-8641 GCA_003153875.1 Myxococcales bacterium
GCAGCCGTGGCCACGCGCCCGCCGATGTACTCTCGCAGCGCCGCATACACCGCGTCCATGTTGTAGAACTGGCCGACGAATGGAGAGTTCACGAAGTCGTGGTGGTAGCCCAGCCCCACCTTGGAGGTCAGGGACATGTTGTAGAGGAGCTCGCCGAGCAGGACCACATTGCCGAAGCCTGACGGACTGGCGCCTGAAGCGTAAAAACCATTGCCGTAGCCGGCGGCTAGGGTGAGGCCCAGCTTCTCCGTCAGAAGTCCGCGCAAACCGGCAGTGGCCCTCAGCGGGTATGAAGCGACCCCGGTGCTGTCCGACTTCAGATAGGTGACAGCGCCCTGGGCAACCTGCACGAACAACGCGGTCCTGGGCAGCCAACGCCAGGAAAGATCCAGAACGCCCTCGTTGCCCATGTTGTTGGACTTGTCGTAGGGAGTGGTCTCGTACAAATCGAGGACGTTGTTGAGCCGTAGCAAGACCTGGATTCGGCCCCCGCCCGGCGCGACCTTGAACTCGAGCGAAGCAACGTTGCGATCATGGGTGATGATCGCCGCGGTCGGCGAATAGGGCGGATCCTGGCTTCGGTTGAAGTTGTCAGAGAGCGACAGACTGAGCGTCTGTTTGGACGACAGCTTCAGCAGGCCGCCGAGAGCGGGGTTGAAGGCGCGCATCTTGCGAACCTCGTCGCTGCCCGAGAGGTACTCGCGGTAGGTCAGGCTGGCGCCCAGGTCGTAGAACACACCATCGGGCGCGGTTCCATCGCGCTCACCGTTGCTGATGTCGAGAGCAGGCGTGACATGCGCGACAGCGGCGGCGTGCGGAGAGTCGTGCTCGTAGAAGACGTTGCTGTCGTAGCCAATATCGGCACCCAAGGCCGCGTGTAGCAGCGTACTCTCACCCAGCTTGGCCCCGACCGGTCCATTGCGCGGGCTGATCCCCTGAAGCCCATAGGACATCGTCTCGAGGCCTGGCCCCGAGGTGCTGGTCATCACCTGCGCCCAAGCGACAGACGTCACCCCGCAGGCGACACAAGCAAACAGAGCTGATAGGCGGAGCCTCATGGGTAGTTTGTTAGCTGGGCACGGTTAGGGGTGTTTTCGTCGGATTCTCTCTAGCTTCGTGAGGCTGCCGGCCTACATGAACGGGCTGGCGACGGGTGGACGCTCCAAAGGCGCGGGGTCTAGGCTGGGATCCGTGACCCCCGCCGGCAACTCAGGAGCGTCGACTTCCACGCGGGTCGCCCCGATGTAGTTGAGCTCCGCGCCCACGCAAGTCTGACCCTCGTTCTGCAAGACCTGAACCTTCTGGTTGACGATGGTGATGCGGGTGTATTCGTGGAACGAAGACCCGTCGTCATTGCGGGCGACGCCCTCTTGCAGCTTCTGTACTGCCTCGTCCGCGATGTTCATGCTGACCTTCACCTGCGCCAGCTTGTCCATCACGCAGTTCAGGCGGATGACGTCCTTCTGCTTGCGCGACTGCTCGACCATGGTTTGCAACTCGGCCAGCACCTTGTCCATGTTGGTCCGATACTCTTTGCCTTGCCTGACCATGTCCTGGCCACTCACCGTCGAGCGCTGCGGCCCAGGAATATCCGCCCCCGCAGGAGGGACAGTTCCCGGCGCCTGCGCGCCAGGGGCTCCCGGTTGCGCCGAAGCGACTGGTCCAATTAGCAACGACAGCCAAATAACTCTTGCCCGCCTAGACATTCGAGACCTCACAAATTGATGTTGTTCAACGCCCGTTTGACGCGGGAAACCACAAACCGCTAGGCCGTGGAAATATATATGGTTCCGGCGCTGAGTCAACCCAAGCTCCCTACTGAGATGCGGTGAAGACGAACGGGAACTCAACCTCTACAGACCCGCCCGATGGTGCCGGGAAGCGCCAACGTGCCACGAGTTGTTTGATGCAGCTCGATACCTCTGAGTCCCCCATGCTGTCGTCCGCGATGTCCACGCCTGACACGGTCCCTGCTGCTGTGATGGTCCAGCGCACCTTAATCTTACCGCCTAAGTTGGGATTGCGCTTGAGCGCCCGCTCGTAGCAGGCCTTGACCGCGCCGATGCGCGCCCGGACCTCCTTGGAAACCAGGGCCGGATCCAGCTCGCCGTCCACGGCTGGCGCCTCGCTCTTGACCACACCTGAGACGCGCTTCTCGCTCGCGCCCGCGCCGGTGTTGCCGCTGGCGATGGTGCCCGCCCCGCGCAAGCTGCCGATATCAGCCACCTTGCCGGAGCCGCCTGTGCCAGATTTCACCCCGCGCAGGGACGCATCGCTGGTCGCCACGGTCAAGCCGCCCACGCCCTGGAATGCCTTTTCCTGGTCCCGGTCCACGTCACCTTTGCCAAGAACGTCCGCAATCGATCCCGACCCATCGGCCTTGGCACCGAGCAACTTCAGGATGCCGGTATTGCGCACCTGCTCGGCCAGACGCGCGCGGCGTTCCGCATCGATGCGCGCCTTCTCTTCTGCCGAAATCTCAGGTTTGGGAGCCTTCTTGGCCGCACTGGTCGAGGCCACCTTGTTTTCGACTTTCTTTTCGTCGGTCTTCTCATCCGTCTTGGTCTGCTGCTTGGGCGGCTCGGGCGGCTTGGCCTTCACAATCATCTGAACGAAGCGATCCGGAATCTCTTCGATGTCCGGCTTGCGCGGCCAGTCCACGTTGCGCAGATAGATGACCAGCACCAGGTGAGCCAGGAAGGACACGCCCGCGACCAGGGTGAAGGCCCAGTCCAGCCCGGTGGTCCACGACCCGCGCACAGAAGCCGGGAGTCGCGGCCGCGGCTGCGGCGGCGGCGGCGTCACGAACTGGAAGAGAATGGTCAGATCCCCGACGGAGATCTTGCCGCGCGACCGCTCGTCGAGCAGCAAGAGCCAGGCGTTCCCCTGATGCCGAATCCGGCCCGCCTGCTTGAGCTGGGCCAGCGAGATGACTTCGTTGCCCACGGCGATGCGGGCGTCCATGGCGTCGGCGAAACGCGCGACATAGCCCTTGGGCGTTAGTTCGAAAAGCAGCCACTCCTTGGGCAGCGCCTCGGAGGGCACCGCAAAGGTGGCCTTGCTCGACCAACCGATGGAGATGTTCCCGCGAGATCGGACCAGGCGTTCGTCTATGATTCGCCCGCCTTGGACGATGCCGATGCGCAATACTCGGACCTTCGCAGCCGTGCTGGGCGCGTGGGCCGAACGGGGTGATGTCGCCGCTGTCTGAGTCGCCATTGGCTGGTTTCCTCGGTAGTTAATTCGATCAGAACGGTGCTTTCGTCACGCTGTCCAAGATTTTGGGTACGAACTCCTGTTTCAGCTCATTCCAATCGTAGTTTATTCCAGATTTTTGCAGTACGTAAAAAGCCTCCGGCTTCTGGATCTTGCCCTCGATGACGATCTCGCCCTGAATCTTGTAGATCTTCCTGCCGCCCGCCCCGCGTTCGACCTTCACGTTGGCTGCTTCTTTGGCTTCCGCTGTTTCCTCGGCATCCGTCGTTGCGGGCGCGCTCTTGGCCGCCGGCCGCTTCTTGGCCTGGGCAGAAACCGCGGGTTTCACTGCCGCCAGCAAGCCCAACGAGGCCGAAAGCACGATCACGAGACACCGCGAGAGCAGTCTTGGCTTCATGGCTTCCTCGGGGCTGGGCTAGCCGCGGGCGCGGCACCGGGCGCCGGCTTGGGCGGAAGCACAGGCGACGCTGCGGCGCCGGGCGCCGGCTTGGGCGGTGGCGCGGGCGACACCGTGCTGGTGGGCGGGGTCGCGCCCGCCGGTGGAGCCGCCCCGGGTGCAGGTGGAGCGGCTTTCTTGGCGTCGTCCACAGCCTTCTTGGCCGCGCGCTGCTTGTCCCGCTCATCCTGCTTCTTCTGCCGCTCGATGCGTTTCTGCTCCTTCTTGATTCCTTCCTGCGCCTCTTGAATGTAGGCGTCGGCTTCCGGACCGACCGTCTGGCCCGCTCCCGCCACCATCTGCTTGTACTGCTGCAAATAGGCGATGGCCGCGTTGAACTTGGCGACCAGATCCAGGTTGGGCATCTTGTCGGCGTCGAGATAGAGGATGCCCAGATTGAAAACCGCGTCGGCGTAGCGCGGGAAGAGCTGCAAGGACTGCTTGTACTCGGCCTGCGCCTTTTCGTACTCCTTCACCCCGCGATAGGCGCTGCCCAGGTTGAGGTGCGCCTTGGAGAAGCTGGGTTGCAGCTGCGTCGCCTTCTCCAGCACAGGCACGGCTTCCCGATAGTTCTTGGCCACCAGATACTGGGCGCCCAGGTTGTTCCACAACATGGCGTAGTCAGGCCGCGCCCCAGTGGCCTTCTTCAGCATCTCGATGGCGCCGGGCGTGTTGTGCTTGTCGATCTCCATGAAGGCGAGCATCTGGTAGATGTCCGCTTGCTCGGCTTCCGAGGCGTTGGCGTTCTTCATCATGTCGCCCAGGGTCTTGACCCACTCGTTCTTGCCCAGCTTGAAGTAGGCCTTGGCCATGATGAGCATGGCCGGCGTGTAGCGCTCGTTGCGATTGAGCGCCGCCTTGGCCTGGGCCACTGCGCCTGGGTAATTCTGCGAGCGATACAGCTTCTCGGCTGCCTCCACTTCCGCAGTCGGGATGACCGCGGGGGGCGGCTCGCGCCGTTTGCGGCCGCCAGTCGCAGCCGGAGTCTCGGCCGCAGCCGGGGCTGCCGCTGCGTCGGCCACGGCGGCCGAGACGGCCGCGGCCGCCAAGAAGAAGCTGAGAAGCGACGTTCGCATGGTCATGGGTATTCGATCCCGATGCGTTCATCTTTGACGAAGGGGAACTCGTCAGGCAGGTACTTGGACAGGTTCTCCCGCGCCTTCTTCACGTAGTCGTTGGTCACGCCCAAGCTGACCGCGCGCTCGAGCGTGGATTTCCACTGGCGCTTGGCCTCGTCTTCCACCGGCGTCACGAACTGGAAGATGGCGTCCTTGTACTCGGTCTCGGCCACGCCGCACAGGGAAGGATCNNGGCGGAGGAACGAGGCCAGCGTCCAGGTGGCGTCCTTGTAGTCCCAGATCTTGGCGTACTCGTCTTGCAGGCTCTTGGCCTCGTTGGTGAACGTGTCGAACACCCGGCGCACCTGCTTGGGATCGCTGGTAAAGCGCAGGGACTTGGATTGGAAGTCCTTGAATTTCTCCTCGAGGATGAGGAAATCTGCCTTGGCGGCTGCGGCGGCCGCGGGGGAAGCGGCCGGCAGCCGGCGCGCAACGAACTCCTCGCGCACCTGCTTGTATGCAGCCATGGTGGCCCGCTTGTCGCGGCCCTGCTCGGCGATGGTGGCCAGCTTCAGATACGCCGACACCACATATTCTCCCGCGGCCTCCTGTTTGCCGTAGCGACGAATCAGGTCGTGCAGACAGCTTGTCTCTTTGGCGGTTTCCTTGTTCTTCTCCAAGGCGTTGCAGCCGAAAGAGAACGCCTGCGCCGAGTCGCTCGGCTTGTCCGCGATGTTCTCGGCGTACTTGCGGTACAGCTCGGCGGCGCGCGGGTACTGCTGGTCGTTGTCAAGCAATTGCGCGGCGATGCCCACGGCCTCGCGGCGGTGTTCGAACTTGGCGAACTTGGGATCGGTCGCGACCTTGAGGTAGCCGTTGACCGCCTTGTCGAACTCGAAGAAGCGGTACTGATTGCGGGCGGCGTTCCAAACCGCGTCCTTGGCCAGCGGATTGTCCGGGTAGTCGTTGGCCAGTCGCTCGTAGCACTTGGTGGCTTCGCCGTACTTGAAGATCTTCTCGTAGATCACGCAGGCGTTGTTCAGGTTGCTGGGCGCGTCCCGGTCCTTGGGATTGGCGGCGATCAAATCCATCAGGTCGAGCGCCAGGCCTTCGTCGAGATCGGTGCTGATCTTGCTGCGCTTCTCGGGCTGCCCGCCCGCCACCGGCTTGCTGCCCGCGGCCGAGGGCGCCGCCGCTCCGGTCACGATGGCGATACCACCCGCGTATTCGCGACACTGGACCAACTTCTCCTCGGTGCCCTTCTCTTCGTTCTTGATCGCGATGTCGAGGCGCTTCTTGATCACGGTCGACTTGACCGAGGCTTTGATCTCGGCGATACGCGCCAGATAGGGCTTGGCCTGGGCCGACTTGCTGCAGGCCGATTGCGAGAACTTGTCGGTGACCTCCAGCAGGCGGCCCAGCGCGCAGTCCTTGGCCTCTTCGTCGTCGATGTTGAAGTCGATGAAGTAGGTTGTGAGGATGGCGTCGTAGGCCTTGAACCCAATCTCGGGCTTGCTGCCACAGTAGGCATCGGCGATCTCACCCAAGCGGGCGCGTGCCTCGGGCCACTGGCGATGGGTGAGCATGAGCACGGCCGAGGCGTAGCGCAGATCGGGCGTACGATCGTCGGGCAGATTGGCCACGTACCAGTCGAGCGCTGCCGTGTACTTCTTGTAGAGGTCGTGCATGGCCAGCGGGACCACCGGCGGCTTGGTGTTCTTCTCGTCGGGGATGGGCGGATCCTCGATGGTGCGGGCCGCCTTCATCTTGTCGATGATTTCTTCGTAGCCCTTGATGATCTGCAGGGCGGCGTCCTGCTGGTACTTGTTGTCCAGATTGGAATCGCGCACGACGATGTAGGCCGGGATCGATTCCGGTACCATGCCGCCGTAGTAGAGAGCATCGGCATAGAAGTAGCTGAACTCGTAGGTGCGTTTCGACGTCGGGTAGGCGGTCAGGTACTTCTCGTACAGCTCGGCCGCCGTGCGATAGGTCTGCAGACATTCTTCAAGCTTGGTCTTGTCGCCCTGGTTCTTGGCCTTGCAGGCCTGGGCCGCGGCGTGCACCGAGGTTGCGGCCGAAAGCAGGGCGTCCTCGGCGAGCTGCGCCGCCACCGCGAGCGCCTCCGGGTTGTCGTGGTTGGCCTTGTACCAGTCACTGCCCTTGCTGTAGGTGCGACCCAAAACCTCGCGCTCCTTGGCCGCAGCGACCAGGTTGCGGGCGCGCTCGAAGGCCTTGATGATCTTCTCTTGCAGGGTGGGCGCCTCGGCGAAGTACGGCCACTTTTGCAGGATGACCTTGTACACGGCGATGGCCTCGTCGTACTTGGTCATGTCGAAGTACATGTCGCCCAGGCGCTGGAACACCTCTTTGACGTGGGTTTCCTTTTCGCGCCCCTGGTAGAAGGCTTGCACCCGCTCCAGCCCGGTTTCCTTGTCGGGCAAGGTATCGCCGTCCCAGTCGGGCTCCGAGAAGCTGATGCCCAGGTACTGCACAGCCTCGGGACGCAGGTCCGAGCCGAACTTGTCGCCCGCGGCCTTCTTGCCGTCGGCCCACTTGACCAGATTGTCGAACTCGCGGATTGCGTCGGGAAAACGGTTGTCGCGGTAGTACGACCAGGCCAGCTTGTAGATGGCCTTGTCGTAGTAGGGCGAGTCCTTGAAAGCCAGCACGCGGCTGTAGGCCGAGATGGCCGGCGCCAACTCGCCGGCGTCGAAGTGCATTTCACCNNGGGCGGTAGCGGTTGCTGCACACCAGAGCGAGCAGGGCCTGCTTGCCTTCCGCCTCTTGCCCCATCTCACCCAGGCAGAAACCCAGCAGGTAGTAGGTGGCGTCAAGCAGCCGGTAGTTGGGGAACTCCACCAACAAATGGCGATACAAGTCCACCGTGGCCGCGTAGTCAGGCTTGGGCGAGGGCGTGGTGGGCGGATGGTCAGAATCGAGCGCCTTTTGGTAGGTTTCCTGGGCCGCCAGGAAGTCGTCCGCGGCTTTCTCATAGTAGAGCTCGGCCAGGCGGAACATCACGTCGGGCGTCCACTTGCGATCCGAGGGGTACTTGCGCAGGAATCCCTCAAGCACGGCGATGGCATCCATGCGCCGCTGCTTCTCTCCTTTCTCGTGGCCGGCAATCTGCGGTTCGTACTTGGCCCGGATGGCGTCGACCTTCTGGGCGTAGGTGCGTTTGATGATGCCGCTGGCTGAGCTGCGATAGCCCTTGACCTCTTCGGCGAAGCGGGTCATGTCCTGCGCCAGCTCGTCGAGGACTTTCGCATCGGGCAAAGCCGCCGGACGCGGCACAGCCCTGGACTTGCCTGCCGCCGACGCAGCGCCAGGAAGCAGGGCCAGCGCGAGCAAGGTCACGGCGCCGCCGCCCAGGCGCGTGGACCCCAAGCCTCTCACTTTTCCTCCTCCAGCAAGGAGCGAAAGTCATCCTCGACCGATTTGAGTTCCGT
>PMBY01000192.1 GCA_003153875.1 Myxococcales bacterium
CGCGGGCAACCAGCGCATAGACCACCGGGCCGGCTGCCGCGAGAGCCAGCGCCAGGGTCAGCGTCCCAAGCTGCCCCGCGTGTTCGTGCCGTTCGCGCGCGAATGCCAGCACCAGAAGCGCTGCAGGTCCCACTCCCAATAGCAGAGCAACCGGAAGGCCGCCCGGGACACGAAAGGGTCGCGCCAGGTTGGGCTCTCGCACGCGCAGGATCACCAAGGCGGCAAATTCCAGCATGAGTGACAGGCCGTAGAGCAAAGCATAGAGCTCGATGAGGCGCTGCAGACCCAACCCCAAGGCCACGCACCAGGCCACGGTCAGAGCCACAATGGATACCCAGGGCGCCCCGGTGCCGGGTAATTGGCGAGCAAAAACCCGCGGCAGGCGGCCATTCAAGGCGAGCACCAGCGGCAGACGCGAATACGACATGACCAGCGCGTTCGCCATGCCGAGACCGCACAACATCCCGCCGACGCCCATGGCTAGCGCGAGCCCGCGGCCGCCCACGATGTTACCCACGGTGACCCACGACCCGGTGGTCCAGCCGCTCGGATCGATCGCCGCATGTGCGGCCCCGGCCACGGGCACGAAATAGGTCAAGGTCACCAGGCAAACCGCGATGAAGATGGCCAGTGGATAATTGCGCTGGGGTCGGTCCACCTCACCCGCCACAGTCGAGGCATTGTCCCAGCCCGCAAAATTCCACATGGCGATCAACATTCCCCCCAACAAATCGCCGCCAGCCGCGGGCGCGGGAACGGGACTGGCTGGGGCGGCCCCAGTGAAGGCAAGAATGGCCATGACAACGAACGGTCCCAGAAGGAGCACGGCCATGAGTTCGGACGCCCCGCCCACCGCACGCGAGCCGCGCAAGTTGAGCGCGGCACAGGCCACCAATATCGCGACACCCATCACCAGGCCGACACTTCCCTGGGATGCCGCAGGCCACAGTCGCCCCAGATAGAGCAGGAACAGCGTCGGGTAAATGGCCATATCAAAGACGCTGGCGCAGAGGGAAAGCCAAGCCTCCTGAAAACCCCAGAATGGACCCATGGCCCGCTCGACCCAGACGTAGTATCCGCCCTCGTCGGGAATGGCGCTCGCCAGTTCGCCCACCATCAGGGCCGTAGGCAAACTCCACACCAGAGGCGTCACCACAAGCAGCACCAGCGCCATCCGATAGCCCACATTCTGCACCAGTTCCTCGAGCCCATACGGCCCGCCTGCGACCATGAAGTAAGTCGCAGCCACCAGCCCGGTGAGAGTGAGTTTTCGCTTCACCTCTTGTGCGCCTAAAGATCTTGCTTCTGGCGTCGCAGAGCCGCTTCCAGAACCGGCACGCGCAATTTGTCCTTGGGATCGGTCGATGTCCTCTTCAGCGCGACAATGGTCTCGAGTTGCAAGACACGCAACGAGTGGCCTGAGACGGGATCTCGCTGTGTGACCATGACGTCTTCGTACCTTCATTCTAGCTCCCATTTCTAGAACACCATCGCCGAAATCGCCGCGCCCACCAGCACGACCCACACGACCTCCACCTGGGCCAGCAGCGCGGCCAGTGCCGCCAGCGCGAGGAGAACGGATGGAGGTTCCATCTCGCCCCACGGGCCAGGTACAGCGTCACCTACCTGCCAACTCGGCGAATCCTTTTGGACAAACCTGGCTCATACTGGGCAAGAGGAGAATGAACATGGCAACCAAGGCCCTGAACGAGAGCAACTTCAAAGAAACTGTCGCCAACGGAATCGTGCTGGTGGATTTCTGGGCACCCTGGTGCGGGCCCTGCCGGGTGTTCGGCCCGGTGTTCGAGAAAGCCTCGGAGGTGCACCCGGAAGTGGTGTTCGGCAAGGTCAACACCGAGGACGAATCCGGGCTGGCGAGCAGCTTCGGCATCCAGGCCATTCCGACCCTGATGGGGTTTCGCGATGGAATTCAGCTTTTCGAACAGGCAGGAGCCTTGCCCGCGGCCGCGTTGCGAGAGCTGATCGAGCAAATCAAAGGACTCGACATGGTGAAGGTGCGCGCCGACGCCGCCCAGCAGGCAGCCCCGAAGACTTCGGAGTGCGGCGGAGGCTGCTGTTGCGGGTGATTTCATGCGGCTGGCACATGCTCGGGAGACCAAAATGATTTTGTACACTTTGGCTTCTGTCGTGGGCGGTGGCGTGCTCGGGTTCGCCTACTACAATCTGGTGGGCTGCCGCACGGGCAGCTGTCCCATCACGTCGAGCCCGTACATCTCCACCCTGTACGGCGCCCTGCTCGGTTATCTGATTGGTTCCGGCGCGCGGATGTAGCCATCACGCCTGCTTGGCGCAATCGCGGCACTCCGGCATGATGGGGCGCCGTGGTCTATCTCCTGCTCTTGTTCGTCGCAGGGCGCTGCCTGGTGCCGATGGACGAGACGGATCTGTTCTTCAACCTGCGCCTGGGAGAGATCGTTCTTTCCACCGGTCACGTGCCCACCGAGAATCTCCTCTCCTTCACCTACCCGGCGGCCACGGACGTCAACCTGGCCTGGCTTTTCCAGATCGTGCTCGCGCTCGCCCATCGTGTGGCAGGGATCCCGGGCACGGTGCTACTCAAGACCGGCTTCGTGCTGGGCACATGGGCCATACTTTTTCGCGTGGCTGTGCGGCGGGGAGCCAAGCCGGCCCTGGCGGCCCTGGCACTAGCACTGGCGGCGTGGTCGGCTGAACCGCGTTTCGTCGAACGTCCCCACCTGGTGACCTTCCTCGGGTTGGCCCAGCTGCTCCTGGCCCTGGAGCGCGCGGAGGCGGGACGGCCGCGCCTCTTGTGGCTGCTGATTCCGCTCGGGCTGCTCTGGGCCAACGCCAACTCGTGCTTCTTCCTCGCGCCCGCAATTCTCCTGCTCTACGCGGCCGGCGCGTGGCTGGACGGGGAGCGTGCCCACGGCCGACGCGCGTTGCTGGTCGGCCTGGCCCTGGTGCCGCTGATGTTTGCCACGCCCTCAGGAACTCGCTGTCTCTCCTACATTGCCAACCACATCCGCATGCCCTGGCTGCGGCCCCTGCAAGAATATCGGACGGCGCGCTGGCCGCTCGATGGGCCGTTCTTCTTCTTACTGTTTGGTCTGGCTACCACGGCAGTGGTCTCGCGGACCAAGAGGCATCTTCCCTTTCGTATTTCGCTTCCATTGCTCGCCCTGGCCTTGCTCGGCGCTTTCCGCGTCCGCTTCGTGGCCGAGTTTTCTATCTTGGCAGGCCCGGCGCTCGCAGTAGCCGCCACCCGCCTTCTGCCTTCCGTGCGTGGCCGGGTGCTGGCATGGTCCGCGGCAGCGGCCTTGCTGGTGCTGACCGCGGTTCCGCGCGCCCAGGCCGCCTGGACCGGTTCCCGCTGGTTCGACATCGGGATCGAAGCCGATCTGGTACCCGAGGCGGCCATCGCCTTTGTCGATCGACATGGGCTGCGTGCGCGCATGTACAACGATCTCGAGGTCGGCTCGTACCTGACCTGGCAGGGCTGGCCGCGTTTCCGCGTGTTTCAGGATCCGCGCATCAACGGCTATCCCGAGTCGTTCCACGCGGTCTTGCGCCGCGCGGACCTCTCGCGCGAAGAGTGGCAGCGCCTGCTCGACGATTTCTCTGTCGACGCCGCTTTGCTCACCTATCCCACCGTGAATCCACGAGGCGCATGGTTCGATCCAGGAAAATGGGCGCTGGTGTATCGGGCCGCCGATGGGCTGGTGTTCACGCGGCGCCTGCCGGAACGCGCGGCCCTCATCGCCGAGCTGGAGATTCCGCTAAGCTTCAGCTACCAGCCGACGACAGGCTTGCAGCCAGCGCCCTTGCTGCAAGAGCCACCGGAAGCCGCGCTTCCGACGTGCGAATGGCAGCGCCGCCTGGGCGATTTTCACCGCAGCGCCGGCGACGATCGGGCCGCCCTGCTCGCCTTTCAGACCGCGCTGGCAGCGCCGACTGGGACATGCCTGGATCCAGGCTGGCAGGCCAGCTTGCGACAGACGATGGGCGCGGTGGCCCTGCGACTGGGCGAGCTGGCCCAAGCGGCGACCTTGCTCGACGGGCTGCGCGCGCCTGAAGCCCGCAACAACCACGGCTTCGCCCTGCTGGGAATGGGCCAGGCGGCATCGGCGCTCGCCGATTTCGATGCCGCTCTCGCTACGTTGCCGGCCAACGACGAAGCTTGCTTCGGGCGCGGGCTGGCCCTGGAAGCTCTGGGCCGGCGGGCTGAAGCCGCCGCGTCCTTCAGAGAGCTGCTGGCACGTTCACCCGATCACCTGTCCGCACCCGTGGCGCGCGAGCACCTCCGCCGGCTTCGCGACTGATCTGTCAGTCGAGCCCCATCGCCACAAAGGGCGTGTCGTCGGTGAATTCCTTCACCTCGAGCTTCTCGTGGATGAGGCGGCGCACGGCGGCCGCAATCTCCNNGGGGCCGCCCACCTGCTTCTCGATCTCGTACCACAGCTGGTCGGCGTGGGCGTGCGAGCGAGGCAGCAAGCTGTCCCAGGTCGTCGAGGGAACAATCTCGATGTGCTGCGGACCGAGCACCTGCACGATTGCCTTGCATAGCGTGGCGAACGCGCGCTGGGTGGAATGTGCGACGGCCTCGGGTGAAGGAGCCAACTTCTCCATCAAGTAGTCCACCAGCGCGCGCGGCGTGGCGATGCGCTCCATGTCCTCGTCGGCAATGGGAATCCCGAACGCATCCTCGGCAACAATGACAACTTCGACCAGCGCAAGCCCCATGGTGTCCTCCGTGCTGTGACAATGATCCCACAACTGACTGCCCCTAGCACTACTGATTGAAATTCTCCCGTCACCCTCGGGGCTGCGGTGACCGCTGACTTCCTTGCTCCTCGGTCAGATACGTCTAGTATCATCCCTCGTCGCGCGTCGTCATTGGTCATCCTCGCTCCCGAGGGCTCGGTCCGAATTTCAATCAGTAGTGCTAGTCGATGGCCATGTCATAGACTGAGCCCGTGCTGCCCGCGCGCGCGCGAACACCGAATTCCTTGCGCCTGCTCTTTGCGCTGGCAGTCGTGGCCGTCGTTCTCGAACGATTGCGCGCGCTGCTGCGCGCCGGGCCCACGGATTTCGACGACGCCTACATGTATCTGCGCTACGCCCACAACGCTCTGGCAGGCCAGTGGCTGGCTTGGAATCCGGGCGAGGCGCCGGTCTACGGCGTGACCAGCCTGCTCCACTTTCTTTTCGTCACGCTGGTCAGCGGGCTGCTGCCGGGCCGCCACGCGGCGGTCTTGCAGATTGCCTCCGGCGGGGCTGCTCTCGTGCTGCTAGCTGCCTTGGTCGCTCTGTGCGCACATTTCTGCCAGGAGGCACGGCTGCGCGGCAACTATCTGCTCTGGGGCGCGCTGCTGCTGCCGCTCCTCTGCTACCGCGAGGTCTTCTTCTTCCACGCTCACACCGGCATGGACACCATGCTGGCGGCGCTGGCCAATACCGCTGTGGTCTTCGCGTCGCTGCGCTTGGCGGAGAAACCGTCGTCGGCGCAGGCCCTGGCCGCGGCAGGCGTGGGCCTGCTTGCCATCGAGGCTCGGCCAGACAACGTGATCATCGCGGCCCTCTGCCCCTTGCTGGCCCTGTGGCTGCTCGCGCCTGCGCCCCGCCTGCACCCGCTGCTCGTGTGGGCCGGCACGCTGGGCGGGCTGGTGTTGGTGGATCTGACACTAAAATGGCGCCTTCTCGGCACGCCCCTGCCGCTCGCCTTCTACGCGAAGCAGCCTTGGTACTACCGGGGTTTCGTCGGCGAGTTCACCTGGAATCCGTTCCTGTTTCTCAAAGTGGCGCTCGCGACCGTCTCGCCCTTTCTGGTGGCCTTGATGCTCTTTTCTCGACGGGCAAGCGTGCGAGTGCTGCTCGTCTTGCTCATTCCCGCGACGGTCACGTTCGCCGCCCTGTTCTCTGTCAACCAAATCATGGGCCATTTGGGGCGCCTTTTCTTCCCGTCGCTGCCGCTTCTCGTGGTGGCGGGCGCGCTGGTGACTGACCGCTGGGCGCAAGGACTGCCCGACGAGCTTCGCGCGACTGAGAGCGCGCCCCGCTTCGCGCGATCCCTGCTGGTCCGCCTGGCTTGCGCGTCGCTCGCGCTGGTGGGTGGCGCATGGGCGCTCGACGCCACAGGCCGTGCCTATGAAGGCCGCGCCCAGACCCAGGTATTGGCCTCACTCGACGGCTATCGCATTCCCGCAGCCGCGCCCCTGCCTGACCTCGACTCGTGGCAAGCCTCGCATGAAATCGCAAGACTGGCAGCCGAGTCCCCGCCGGGCACGACTTTCGCCATGTCCGAGCATGGCCTGGTGGGCGCGTACGCTCCCCGCGCCGTGATCATCGACGTGCTCGGTTTGCACGATCCGATCTTCGCCCGCAACGGCTTCTCGGCTGCAGAACTGTGGCGCCGTCAGCCCGACGTGATCTGGATGCCTCACCCCGACCACACCCAGATGTTGCGCGACATCCTCGACAGCGACGAGCTGTGGCAGCACTACCTGTTCTATCCCGACGCCTTCAGCTATGGCGTGGCCTTGCGCCACGACGGACCACACTACCCGATCCTGGCGGGCCTGTTCGCCCAGCACTGGCGGGCCGCATACCCAGGTCTTCGCCAGGATGACTACGTGGCCCGTCAGTCGCGCAGGTAGTGGCAGGTGTAGCCGCCAGGATTCTTCTGCAGGTAGTCCTGGTGATAGTCCTCGGCCGGGTAGAACGGCCCGGCCTTCGCGATCTCGGTCACGACTTTTTTCTCCCACTTGCCGGAAGCATCAACGTCGGCCTTCACACGCTCGGCCGTCCGTCGCTGCTCGTCGCTGTTCCAGAAGATCGCCGACCGGTACTGCGAGCCCATATCATTGCCTTGCCGATTGAGCGTGGTCGGATCGTGCAATCGGAAGAAGGTGCGCAGGATGCTTTCGTAGGAGATCTGCCGCGGGTCAAAGACGATCTGCACCGCCTCGGCGTGCCCGGTCCGGCCGGTGTGCACGTCCTCGTAGCGCGGGTTGGCCATGGTCCCGCCGGTGTAGCCCACCGTGCTTGAGACGACTCCGGGGAGCTTGCGAATCAGCTCCTGCACACCCCAGAAACAGCCGCCCGCGAGGGTGGCCACTTCGGTTTTGGCTTGCGCCGCTGGCCCTGTCTTGTCATTCGTCGCAGCCAGCTTGCTCGGCTTGAGCCCGAAGAGAGGCAGGTATTTCCCGTACCCCTCCGCCTCCAGCTGAGCCGCTGAAATGAAGCGCAGCGCCGCAGAATTCATGCAGTACCGCTGGCCGGTGGGCGGCGGCCCGTCGTCGAACACGTGCCCCAGATGCGAGTCAGCCTGGCGCGAACGAACTTCCACGCGCCCCATGCCCAGCGAGTCGTCGGTCTTGCTGACCACGCTCGCGGCATCCAGCGGTCGCGTGAAGCTGGGCCAGCCCGTGCCTGAATCGTATTTGTCGCGCGACGAGAACAGCGGCTCGCCCGACACGACATCCACGTAAATGCCGTCGCCGTGGTTGTCCCAGTACTGGTTTTGGAACGCGGGCTCGGTGCCGTCTTCCTGAGTCACGTAGTACTGCAAGGACGAGAGGCGCTTGCGCAATTCGCTGCGCCTCGGTTTCCCACTTTCGTCGGCTTTGGCCATGGTATTTGCCCCGGGCGATGACGTGAACCAAACCACCCCGACGGCGCCCAGCAGCACCAGACTCAAACCCATCAGCCGTATCGGTGTGGTTCGCAAAGTAGCTCCTAGATTTGGATGCCGCTGCCGCGGCAAGGATCCGTCCGAGCGCACGCGGAAGGCGCTTCACGTCTTCTTGCTCGGCCACCGCGCGGGTTTTCGCGGTAGCATGCAGGACATGCGCTCTGCCGCTGCCAGCCAACGCCTCCTGATCTCCCTCCTCTCCCTGCTGCTGGTCAGCGTTCCCCTTGTCGCAAGAGCCGACGCCATTCAGGTCCGCATGGTCACCAAGGTCGGTGTGGGCCAGAAGCCCAAGCTGGAGATCACGGCCCTGCAGAATCTCGAACGCGTGGAAGTCATGTTGAGCCGCGACGACGGCAAGAACGTGAGCCAGAACCTGGGCGCCATGAGCGTGGGCGAGGTGCGCGAGATGTTTCTCGACGGAAAGCCCGGCAAGCACCACTACAGTGGACGCGTCACCTGCGTCGTCGATGGCGCGCCTCAGGACAGCGAGGTCTACTTCGATACGCTGGTGGGCGGCGAGTTGACCGTGATTGTCGACAAGACCAAGGTGGAACTGGCCGCAGGCCGCATGCCCATCCAGATCAACAGCCCGGACGGCAAGGTGGAACTGCGGATCTTCGGCGCATCAGGCGGCGCTCCGCTGATCGAGCATGAGCAGGAATTCGCCGATCGCGACCCCGCGATTCCCTTTTGGCTCACCTGGAAACCCTTGCCCAAGGGCACCGAGGTGGGACGGATCGACCTCAAGGTCTCGGATGCCGGCGGCGCGTACAAGAGCTTCGCGCTCTTCCCCTGGTCGGTCTACATCCCGCACGAAGAGGTCAACTTCGCCACCGATTCGGCTAGCATCACCCCTGCAGAAACGCCCAAATTGCAGGCCAGCCTGAACCAGATCGCCGACGCGTTGGCCAAGCACAAGAATCTCGGCCCCATCAAGTTGTACATCGCTGGTCACACCGACACCGTTGGAGCGGCCCCGTACAACCTGGGGCTGTCGCGCAAACGCGCCCAGTCCATCGCCGGCTGGTTTCGCAAGAACGGCCTGCGCATCCCCATCGCCTACGAAGGCTTCGGCGAATTCGCGCTGGCGGTGGCCACGCCCGACAACACCGACGAGCCCCGCAACCGCCGGGTGGACTACATCCTGTCGGTGGAGGATCCGACGCTCAAGGCGACAGAGTTCCAGCCGGTCTGGAAGCTCGTCAAGTAGGGCAGAGCTAGCGGATCGTCACCGTCACGCCCACGGTGGTGCGGGTCAGATCGGCGATCAGGCCAAACAAGTCGATCCCCTGACCCCGGTCGTCGACCCAGCCGTCACCCTCGGGCCGCAAGCCAAAGTGCCAGGCGCGATCGCGGAACGCGACCCAGATCTGGCGCGTGGGCGCCTGGGGCGAAAGAATCATCTGGTGCTTCTCGCGAAACACGATGGTCAGTGTGCCCTGCGAAAAAGTGGATTCCGCGAGGTCGGGATCCACTTTCTCGAACGCGGCATCGATGCGCCGAAAGGCATCGTCAACCAGCAGTCGATACTGCTTCTCTTCCATGACCTGGGGCAGCCTGCTAACCACGACCGACCGCCTCTTTACTCGCTCGGCTTGAGGCGACCCTGGCCGATGATGTTGCGCAGAGCCTTGCGATCCTGAGGCGATAGTTTCTCCTGCGGGGGCTGGCTCGGAATGTCCGTGTCCCCGTCCGTGCCGTCTCCGCGCATGAGCACCTTGCCCGGAGCATTCTTGGCCACTCCCTTGACCACCTTGTCGGTCGCTTCGTCGACCAGACCTCCCACCTTCTGCGTGGTCCCGCGCCGAAGCTCCTGCGTTTCTTTGGTGTCCCAGATGGCCCGGACATGCTCAAAAAAGGTTCGCTCACCCAGTTTCACGGTCATGCCGTAGTACACCCCTGCGCCAAGGAGGCCCACGACCAAGGCGAGTCTTAGCAAACGAAACACTCCAATCTAGTTAGCACCGGCCGCACAGCCGCGCCACTTTCTGCGATCTTCACACCGAGGCTAGTACTCGAAGTGCAGCCGGCAGCCCAGGAATGTCACCGGCCCACGGTCCGCGTTGTATCCGGGATTCATGACGTACTGGCCGTCAAGCGTGAGCCACAGGCCGCCAAAAGCGTTGAACGAGTAGTACGCCTCGAACACCCGCTCGGGCTGGTAGTTGATCCAGCCGTCGCCCAGGAAGTTCCCCAGACCTCCCGCTCCCAGGTAGTCACGGTGTGAATCCGAGAGGCTGCCCTGCGCGAACGCAACCGCAATGGTGTCACGCGGGCGGAACCAGAGACGCCCACGCATGGAAAGGCCCGTGGCAAGCGACTGATCGATCTCGGCAAATGCGTAGGTTTCCGTGCGACCGTCGTTCCAGCTATAGCGGCCGAAGAGGCCCAGGTCGCGGGTGAGGTTCTGGTCCAAACCGACTCCAAAACCGAGCTTTGCTCGATCGCGGCGCACATCGGCGACAGTGGGAATGCCGCCATTGGCCGCGACGACAGCGTCGCTGAATCCCCCCATCTTGGCGTAGTTGAGAAAGGGCGTCACACGCACCCTCCCCTGGCGTCCCCAAAGGGCGTGGCGATGTTCGACCTCAAGATTCTCGCCGAAGTAGGCCCACAGCCGGTAGTCGAGCGCGAGTCCATTGGATTCCTTGGGCTGCGCGAAGTGACCGAAGCGGAAGGCCCAGTCGTCGCGGTAGTATTCGACGGCGAGACCCACGGTGTAGCCGCGCGCATTGGCCGCGTAGTCCGAAGCGCCGCCTGCCATCAGCGCCCAGTTGAAAAACTGGGTGCGCGGGTCGTGGGCGAAGGCGTTGTTGTCAAACACGTCGATCAACGCCATCTGCCCCACGGTCACGACCAGACGACGCGAAGACACCTGCCCGACGAACTGATTCGCGCCTGCTTCGACCGGCGCCTGGTCTCCGCCCAGCCGGATGGTTTGGCGAAAAAACGCTCGCGCACTGTACAGGCGTGCGGTCGGGCCGCCTGTCTTTTGGTTCTCCCCGTTGCTCAGGCCGCCAAGGCCGTGGAGACCAGACAAGTCAATTGTCTGAATCATCTCTGGGTTGAAAAACAACTCGGCTCCTCGCCAGAGCCGGTGTCCCAGAAAGAGCGTCGCCGTGAGCGTGTAGCCCGTCTCGTGCTGTGATTTCAGGCTGTGATCTCCGTCGGCTGGAAGAGCGGCTGGGTGCTGAACGGAGAAAGTCGGGTGCATCTGCCAAATGTAGGTCGTCTGGAAGTTCACGTTCCAGTCTTCGGGGCGCAGTGCCCGAGCCAGCCAGGCGGGACGTTCATCGACCTCGACTGCGGGGGGGGCCACCGGGCTGACTTCCGCGGCAGGCGATTCGGCCCGGGCCAGCGATACCAGAAGCGTCGCACCTGCGACGATAGCAAGCGCGGCTCTCGAACAGGGGGGCATGCGCCTGTGAGGAAGCACGGCCCTTGCGTTTAGCACGACGGAGGCCGAAAGGGGCTTCCAAGAAAGAGCCGCTCGCAATCAGAACGCAGCGTGGATGCGACCTGAGAAGATCGAGACTGGTCCGCGGTCGGCGTTGTAGCCGGGGTCAGCTATGAGCTGGTAGTCGAGAGAGAGGGTTGCCCACTTGACCGGGCTGAACGAGTAGTAGGTCTCAAGAACCATCTCCGGCTGATAGTTGAGCTTGCCGTCGCCGATGAGGATTCCCATGCCGCCAGCGCCAAAGTACCGGCGACTGATGGCCGACAGCCCCTCCCCGACCCATGCGACACCGACCGTGTCGTTGGGCCGCGCCCAACGCGTTCCCTTCAGCGCCGCGCCCACCGACAGGCTCTCATCGCAATCGGTCCAGCCCATGATTTCGACATGCCCAGGACTCCAGCTCGCACGCGAGAAAACGCCGAGATCGGCCGAGATTGTCTGATCGGCACTGGCGACAAAGCCGTAGTTGGTCCGTTCCCGACGGGTTAGCGTGATGTCGGGATAGCCGGAAGTCGCAGGCGGTTCGGCCAGCGCGTCGGAGTAGCTGCCCATATTTCCATGGCTCAGCCATCCGAACAGGAGCAGCTTGCCGGGCCTGGCGAATGGCGAATACCGCAGTTCGATTTCCGCCGTGTACTGCCCGCGCTGGAAAACGCGGGTGTCGAAGGTGTTGGAATTGGACACGTCGGGAAGCAGAAAGTATCCCGCCCGGGCTGCCCAGCGCTTCTGGTTCAGCTCGACCAGTCCGCCCCAGGTCCAGCTCAATCGATCCATGGTCCAGTCGTACGAACCTCCGCCGTAGGCGTTCCAGTTGAGGAACGCCGTGCGCGGCTCGCCAGCGTAGGAGCTGACCAGGAAATAGTCGAGAACCGCGAACTTGCCGACCGTGATGGTGAGCCGCGAGAGGGCGCGCTTGCCGGCAATCTGGTTGGGGCCGTCCTCGACTATTTCCTTCTCCCCGCTCAATCCGATGGTCTGGCTCAAGAACAAGCGCGCGGCATTAAAGCGCGGGTAACGAAAACTCGACTTCTGCGCCTCTCCGTTGGGAAAGCCGGCCACCCCGTGCACGTTGTCGAGGCCAAAGCCCTGCATCAACTCGGGGTTGAAGTAGATTTCACCGCCGGGCCACAAACGCCGGCCCAGAAATATGGTTGCACTAACCGTGTTGCGCACCTGGCCCGACCCGGACAGGCTATTCGCGCCCTGGTAGGGCGAGTGAAAACCGAAATAGCCCTGCTCGATGTAGGTGGCCTGCCCATGGATGCTCCAGTTGCTCGGCGCTGATGCGGCGGCGAGGTTCTCCCGAGGGGCGTCGGGCTGATTCATCTGCCAGTTGAGCGCCAGCCGCACGCTATGCAGAGCCATCGTCGATTCGGCGTTCGCGCCGGACGCGAAGGCCGCGTGGACCTTTTCGAATTGGTCGTAGATGTACTCGAGTCGCGTGGCCCAGCGCGGGGCAAAGGTGAACTCGATTCCGGCTCCCGTGGTCCACCCCGGCCGGAAGTGGAGTCTTTCTTCCTGCGTTTGGGGCTGATTCAAACTGCGGATGAATCGACCCAATGACCACGCAAAGCCGCCGGCACCGTAGATCAGCCACCGATTAAACGCATAACCGAGCCGTCCGCGCGCGCGACTGAGAAGATCGAACGTCTCAACGCCGTTGCCGTCGGTCGTCTGGCGCGACGAGGCGAGGTCATCCTCGTCGAGGAAGTTGGGGAATGAAATATCGGCTTCGAGCCCGAGCACGAACCTTGATCGGAGCTGAACTCCGTAGCCCACCAGGGCTCCGCCCCAGAGACTTCCAAACGAGCTGTTCAAGCCCGGTGGCACGGCATCCGAAAAACTGGTGCTCCCGATTCCGTGCACGTAGCCGACGTGACCGCCAAGGTACCATCCACCCCAAGCCGCGCCCGTGTCGAAGAGCCTGTCGGGCGGCGACGCGAGTGGGGCACCCGCGGAGGAGGCCGCAGGGCTGGCTTCGGCGGCCGCCGGTTCGGCCCGGGCCGGCGACACCAAGAACGCAACACCCCCGACGGTGGCCAGAGCGACTTTGGCTAGAAGCAGAGCGTTCCTTTGGACAAACACGGCCCCTGCGTCTAGCACGGCTCAGTCGAAAGAAAAGTGCCGTCACGCCCCTACTGCGTAACCCATTCCAGCCGCAGGTAGTCCCACATCATGCTGCCGCTCGAAGAGATGGCCAGGGTGTTCGAGCCGGTCTTGATCTGAGCCAACGGCACGGCAATCCGCCCGCTTATCCACACCCCATGGGGTTGGTCACGAGCGATGGAAGAGTCGTCATAGGAAATGCTGGCAGAGCCGACCTTGGTGCCGTTGAACGAAGCGCTCAGGGTTACTCCGACGGACCCGGCGGAATCGAGAACCAGGGACGCCCCCGTGGCTCCGGCCGGAATCGAGGCAACATTGAATTGCACGTTCCAGGTTCCGCCGGGCTGCAAGAAGTTCCAGTCCTTCGCTGGGGTGCTGGTTCCAACGGTGTAGTTGATCCCGCTGGGGAAGTCCTTGCTGAAAAGTGAGGCGGTCCCGTAGTGCCATGCCTGATCGCCGCGATAGAATTCCGCGGGTTTGCGGTCGGGGATTCCAATCTCCCAGACGGTGGGTCCCTTGCGATCCGCGGTCCAGGTCACGGCGCCCAGGTCGGTCGTACCACCGGCCGTGACGACGACCGCGTTGTTCTGACCGATGTACACACCGTGGATTCCAGCCACGAAGGCGTGCAACGTATAGCTGCCGGGGCGGACGTTGGGCAGGGTGAAGTTCCCTTGGCCGTCGGCGTGAACCCAGTATTGATAGTCCCAGGCCTGATGCTCGAAATTGGGCACGCCACCTACCGGTGGATCCGCCAGCCCCACCCAGGCGTTGGCGACCGACGCTGTGGGTTGGTTGGCGTCGGTGAACGATAGCTTTCCCTTGACCGTGCCTCGAGCAGACTTGGGCGGATACCGCGTATCCGTTTCCCAACTATAGGGCCAGGCTGCCTTCTCCCAGATCAGGCGCTGTTTGGCGTCCGCCCAAAGCGCGTCCTGACCCGCGCTGCCCGATATCGTGGTCGAGTTGCCATACAACAACCAGGGCCCGCAGACC
>PMBY01000183.1:0-9706 GCA_003153875.1 Myxococcales bacterium
AATGAGATCGAGTCTCCTGCGGCCAAGTCGTGGACAGCGCCGCCGACGTGCACCCGCAGCTGGCCATTGAGCGCGATGACCACCTCGCGCGTTCCCGCAGCGTGCGGATCCGACGAGTGACTGGCGCGAGCGGCCAGACGCAACTCGTACGCCTCGACCCAAGGGCACGAGCCGGCGGGCGTCAGCGGCCGACTTTCCATGCGCCCGTCGGCGGAGCGCAGAACCTGCGACTCGCCTCGACGGAGAATCGCCGCACTCTGGGTGTTGCCGCCCAGCAGTTCAGAGAACGGGATGCCCAGTCCAACTGCGATCTTCCACATCACACCCAGCGACGGGTTGCTCTTCTGAGTCTCGATCTGCGACAGCGCCGCCCGGCTCACCCCCGATGCCACCGCAAGCTGATCGAGCGACAGGTTGCGGGCCTTGCGCCTTTCGCGCAGGTTAACAGCCACGCGGCGGCCCATCTCGGCCGCCCCAATGTCATCTCCGGGGGGTAACGGGGTCTGGCGAAGGGCCGAGGTGGTACGAGGCCGCCCGCCATCGTCCGGTGTGGATCGCTTGTCTTTCTTAGCAACCATTTGGTCGGAATAGTAGCAGAAGATTGCACCCGGGGTGTACGGAAATTCATCGCCGGCATCATGCGGCCGCACGATGACTGATCAGTTGCCCGGGTGGCTCGATCACCATCAACGGTAGCACCACCAACTTGTGGACCCATGTGCAGCTCATCAGCTACGCCGACGGCGCACCGACGGCGGCCCAGTCTGGCAGTAAGCTACAGGCCTCCGTCGACGAACGGGCTGCAGTTCAAGATCTGCGTCTGGTCGGATGGCGGACACTCAATCACCGAACCGGCCTGTATAGAGTTGGAACTGCCCCCGCAGAACGAAGGAGTGTCGTTGCTCATTTCAAGACCTACCAGCGACCCTTGTTCGTAGAAGCAGGTCATCACATGGGTACCCCAGTTCCAACGCAGCGTCTGCCGTTGGCCACACAGAGCCTGGTAGATTTGTGCGCCCACGTAGCCATAGCAGCTCACAGTGGGGACTCCTGCATTGACTGTCGAGGGACACGGCTCAACGAAATACAAGTGCTCGAGGTCGCCAGCGTCGCCCTTGCACTCCCCAGCGTCACCAATTGGCAACGATTCGCTCCCTTGGTCAGCACTCCCGGGAACATCTCGTGCGTTCGCTAGATCCGGTGTTTCCGCAGCGTCCACCCCAGCATCAAGACTCGTCTTTCCCGGACCACCAGCAAGAATCCTCAGATCGTCGATAATGAGGCCGTCGCCTAGATAGGGCGGATCGTAACAAGGTTGCAGCACATCGAAGATGATCTCGCTGTTGGTGCCGGCGGGGAGGGGAATCTGCATCTGCATCAGGTCGCCATAGCTATTGTCGGCGCTTCCCGGAAGCGCGCCGGTCCACGGAGAGGCAAGCGCGGTGGAGGCAATTTCCGGCCAAGAGTACGAGTTGACAGCGCCGTTGGGCACGGCCACTTGGACGGATCCGGTGAAAGTGGTCTGGGAGCGCGTCTTGGGCCAGGTGGCGAGGGCGCTGAATTGCAGCGTCGTGGCGGCTGTGGGCACGGAGAGCCGCGCGGTGAAACGTTGGCCGCACAGCGCGGGGGGAACTGGAATTTGCAGGGCCTTGTTGCCCGAGGCCACGGGAAATGCCTCTTTGCTGACAATGGAGATATTCCCCGTCATGGTGGCGCGGACCTCGCCCTCGAAGCCATCCTGCGCGAACATTCCGGGATCGGCGAGCGTCGTGATGCTGGGCAAGACGCCCGTGGCGTTGCCCGCGAGATCGACGGCGCCGCTGGAGATCTTCATTTGGTAGGTAGCGCCGAAGGCCAAGGCTAGGTTTTGGAGAAGGAAGCCGGAAACCCCATAGGCACTGCCTGCGGGAAGGCTTGTCATGGGAATGGATTCATTCGCGGTGTTCGACCAGAAAGCGGTGGTTGCCGCGGACAACAGTTCATTGACGCCCACGCCTTCCACGCTCAGGGGATGCACGTTGTTGGTGGAGTTGGGCGCGACAGTGAACACGGGGCTCGCTTGATCCACCACGCCGGTGAGCGTGGCGATGAACGGCGTCCCCGTTATTTCGTCGGTGAAAAGCGTGGAGTACGTGCCCGTGGCGCTGCCGGCGCATCCTGTCGTGGTGGGGCGAAGGAAAACCGTCTGGTAGGTGATGGAAGGGAATGTGTCGTACCAGCTTCCGTCGCTGGTTAGCGGGAGTGTGAATGGGACGCTTTCCTGGGTGCTCCAGAGATCGCCGGATTTCACCAGGGGAATCTCCATAGCCAGCCCATTGGCGCCGGTGGTGAGGGTGTTCGCCTTCCAATCCACCCGAGCTGTGAATTGATGCTGTGAGGGCAGGGCGGCGCTTCCCGCGTCCGTTGCTGCCAGAGTCGCAGTGATGGCGCAGACGGTGGGTGTGGTGGAACCGGAGGCGGCGTCACTCCCGCACCCAATCAGTCCAGCGCCGACCAGGAAAACGGGGAGAAAGGCGGACAATTTTGTCATATTGGGATCCCTCGGTTGGGTGAAACTTCGCATGGGGCTCAGTGGAGAACTGCAAGACGCGCGCCGGTTTGCCGATGACCACGGCCTGCCACGCGAAAGCGCGAGAAGGCACAAAAAATCATCGGGCATCCTGGCGTGTCGCCGGTCTGTCGCGCGGCCCAATCGCGACATTTCTGGCGTGAAAAGGCGGTCGCCCCCCACACGCATACGGAGCGGCTCAGTGAGCCAGTGCCCATCGCAGGGCCGACTCCAGATCCGAATGGGCGAAAGCAAATCCAGAAGCGAGGAGTTTCTTCGGCAAGGCTTTCTGGCCCGCCAGTAGCAATTCGTCGCCCATTTCCCCGAACAGCAACTTCACCGCAAAGGCCGGGAATGGAAGCAGCGTGGGGCGGCCCAATATCTTTCCCAGGGTGCGCGTGAATTCGCCGTTGGGTACCGGCTGTGCAGTGGTGAGGTTCACCGGCCCGGAAAGATCCGTGGCAGCGATCGCGTATTGGATGGCAGACGTCGCGTCGGCCAGCGAGATCCAGCTCATCCATTGCCGTCCCGTCCCTACCACGACGCCCGCGCCCATCTTGAACCGTGGAAGCACGCGCGCCAACATCCCGCCCTGGCGGGAAAGTACGATGCCACTGCGCAAGTGAACCGTGCGCAGGCCGGCGCCCCGCGCGGGCGCGGCCGCTTCTTCCCACTGGCGACAGACATCCGCGAGAAAGCCTCGGCCCGGGCCCGAGGCTTCGTCCAACAGTTCATCACCACGCGACCCATAGAATCCGACCGCGGAGGCGCAGATGAAGACTTTCGGCCTGGTTGGCAGCTGCGCAGCCGTCTGGGCGAGCAGGCTGGTGCCCTTGACCCGGCTGTCGCGGATGGCCTTCTTGGTTGCTTCGGTCCAACGAACGTCGATGGGTTTTCCCGCCAGGTGCACCACCGCGTCCACGCCATCCAGACGCGAGGAATCCAGTACCCCGGCCTCGGGATCCCAGGCGATTTCGCTTTCTGATTGCTTGGGCTTGCGCCGTACCAGAGTCTGCACAGTGTCTCCGGCGGATCGCAGGCGCTCAGTCAAGGCGCGGCCGATCAAGCCCGAGGCTCCCGAAATCAGAATGCGCATGAGACCCTCATCCTAGAGAGCTCTCCGGAGTCCGTTCCCACGCTGCGACCGGTCCCGCCACAACACGAAACAGCGGGTGGGCCTTGGGTGGTTTTCCCCGCAGAGCCTGGTATCGCGACCAGTCCCGCACTCGTAGCTTGGCAAGCAGATGTTCCCATTCGTACCTCAGCTGGCCTTGGGTGACGGGCACCCGCGCCCGGATTCGGGAAGCATAGCGGACGATCCGCCCTTGGTTGAAGGAGTATCCGCGCCGCCTGGCCTCGCGAAAGATTGCGGAGAGGTAGGCGCCCACCGCAGACACGGGATCTTCCAGCTCGCGAAACCGGTCCAGCTGCGGGTGGCGCGCGTACCCGCGAGTCTTCCCGAGCAGAACCTTCTGGGCCAGCAGGCCTTCCCGCCAAACCGCGACCAGGCCCTTCACGTCGAGCTGCGCCGGGTGCAGGGACCAGAGCCGCATCAGGGGCTGGGCCTTTCGCCCCGGGAGAAGTTGGCGAAGACAGCCACGTCCGCCACGCTACAAGGGCGCGAGCAGCGGCGCCAGCGCATGGCATGGCAGCGAGGGGCCGTGATCGTCGTTCTGGGCCGGTTGGCGCTGGTCCGTGCCTTTGGGTCGCATGCGTGAGATAGTGCTTTCCCACGCCACCAGGACCAGGGAGGACACCATGAAGCGAATCGCACTTTTCTTGGGCGCCGGCGCCCTTTTTCTGGCAGCCGCCTGCACCGAGCAGACCCCGCCACGCAAAGCCGAGCCCACGCCAGCCCCGGCCAAGCCGGCCCAGCCAGCGCGTGCCGCCGACGCGGGCCCGGTCACTGACGCACGCCCCGCCGATGCGCATCTGGGCATGATGGAGCGGCACGCGATCTGGAAAGCCAAGAAGGAGGCCGATGCGAAGCTGGCTGCCGAACTCGCGGCCGAGGAGCAGGCGCGCCTGCTCAAGTTCGACAAGAGCAAGCTGCCCAAGCATCTGGCCTTGTTCGCTTTCGAGAAGAAGACCCGCAAGGCGCTCGACGATGCGGCCGAGAAGCTGCAGGGCAAGCCGGATGCGCGCGACCAGCTCGCCAAGCTGGTGGCCTCACAGCGCAAGACCATCGAGGCCCAGGCCAAGATCTTGCGCGCCATGGATCCCCAAGGTGGCAATTCCAACATCGCCACCGATCACGATGTCAGCCTGAATTCGCTGGCCAACGACTATCCCGAGGCCATCGTGGCTTCCTTCCAGGGCGACCCAAAGCCGCTGGCCGCTGCGCGCGCCGAACTCGACAAGCGCGAGAAGAAGATCACCTCGTGGCTGGCCGAGCTGAAGAGCGGCAAGAAATAGCTACTCCACCACCAGCGCATTGAACGCTGCCACCAGCCGTCGACAGGCGCCCAGCGCGGCGAATTCGCTGCGCGGCTTGCCGTTCGTGGGTCGCACCACGGCCATGGTGTCCTGCGCGGCTTTCATGAAATCGTTGGCCCCGGTGGTGCGCGCCAGCTCCGGTCGTGCGTTCTCGGCATATTCGAGGAACATCGAGTAGGCGTCGTTGAGGGCGCTGGCTTGCTCGTCCACTGACTGGCGCGCCGGCGGATCGGACTTCATCGCGCGCAGCCAGGCGCTCGCGCCCAGGACCAGGCGGCGCATGTGCCAGGCCGCCTTGCGCCCGTCGAGCTTCTCCTGCAGCGCCAACTCTTGCCACTGCCACTCGCTACGCGCGGCCAGCAGTTCGGCACGCAAGGCCGCGCTCGCGCGCATGACGGCTTCCAGCCTCTGTCCCGCCTGAACCGCGGAAAGGTAGCTGTCGGCCGCGGCCTCGAGGGCTGGGATGGCCGGCGCCAGGTCACGTGCCTCGCGCACCAGGGTCTGGCAGCGGGCCAGGTCTTCGCCGTGCAGGCGAACCCGCGCGCCGGCCGAGGCCTTGTCGCTCCCTTCGCTGGTGTCGCTCGCGGCAGCCAGGCACTGGGCGTACTTGTCCAGTTTGGCCAAGGCACCGTCGATTTCGTCCGACGGTCGTGGTGATTCGGGATAGCGGAGCGAGAGTTCGGCGGGCGCGGGCGGTGGGTCGAGCGGCGAGGGCGGCACCAGCAGGTGATTCATGCGCACCACCAGCTTGAGCCCAGGTTTGGCCTCGAACGAGAACCGGCGGGTCAAGCGCCCGGGCGCCGTCGCATTGAGCAGGTGAGGCGCGGCCGAGTCGAGGGAAAGCTCGCGCTTGGCCGCGGGGATATGATCGATCTGAACGCTGGTGGCTGGCGGATCCAGCACCAGCGTCACCTTGCGCATGACTCCCTTGGCGGGGGCGGGCGCGCTTGTGGCAGAAGAGCCCTGCGAGCTGGTCTGCCAGTAGTGATATCCGACCCGCGCAGCCATGAGGACCACAAGCCCGATCCCCAGCTTCACCAGCAGGCGGCGGGTGCGGGCAGATAAGACGTGCTCGGGCGCCAGGGTTCCCGGGGTCGGCGGCCTGGCGCGCGGCCGCTCGGCCAAAGGGGGAGGCGGCGTCGGGTCGAAGGGTCGCGCCAGNNGCCGGCTCTCCGGACGAGGCGGTGCTTCAGCGCCTGCCCGCGCCGGTGCTCGCGGTGGCGCCGACGATCCCCAACGGGTGCCGCCCAACACCAGCGGCGCTTCTTGCTCGGGCGGGGGCGCGAAGCGATCGTCTCCTGGGCCTCGGGCCACGCGCGGTCGTCCCGGCGCCAGCGGCCGAGATGCCTGGGGCGGGGGAACGTTTTCCAGCAGGGCAATGCCAGGCGCCGGGGCCTCCTGCCCGTCGAGAGTGGCCAGTTTGAGTGACAGGCCATCGTCGGGCGCCCCGGGGCTGGTGGCAATCGGTGTCGGCGTGACCTCGACGCTACCGCCGCTGATCGCATCGCGCATGGCTGCCGCCGACGGGAAGCGTTTCTGGATGTCGCGGTCGATGGCGCGCACGATGGCTGCTTCGATGGTGGGCGGGATGTCGGGCCGCAGGGTGTGGGGCGGTGGGTACTTACCCTCCAGAACAGCGCCCAAGATGGCGGCGTAGCTCTGACCCTGGAAGGGCGTGCCACCACACAACATTTCGTACAGCACCACGCCGGCCGCGTAGATATCCGTGCGGTGGTCGATCTCCGCCACCTGGCCGGTGGCCTGCTCGGGCGACATGTACAGAGGCGTGCCCATCACCGTTCCCACCATGGTCCCGCTCATGGCGGCCTGACTCACTTGCCCCGGCTGGCGCGGCGAGAGCTTCTTGGCAATGCCGAAGTCGACGATCTTGACGAAGTTGGGGCGATCCTCGGTGTTGATGATGAAGATGTTGTCGGGCTTGAGGTCGCGATGGACGATGCCGTGCTTGTGAGCGGCCGACAGGCCACCCAGCACCTGGGTCATCAGATTCACGGCCAGGGGCACGGGCAGCAAGGGAGTCTGCTGCAGCAGCGTGGCGAGCGGCTTGCCATCGAGCAGCTCCATGACCATGAACAACAGTCCGTCAGGCGTGCGGCCCAGGTCGAAGACGTCGATGATATGCGGATGGCCGATAGCGCTGGCAGCGCGGGCCTCGCGTTGGAAGCGGGTGGCCAGGTCGGCGTCGTTGCTCATCTCCTGGCGCAGGGTCTTGACTGCCACGCGGCGGTCAAGCGCGACGTGCAGCCCCTCGTACACCACCCCCATGGCGCCCCGGCCGATCTCGCGAATGATCTTGTACTTTCCTTCGAGCGCCTGGCCGATGGTCAGGGCAGCAGAAGGGTGGGGCGTGCCTATCTCCCTGCCTGTAACGGGGCAGCGGCTGACGTTGGGCGGGTGGCTCTCACCGCAATGCTTGCAGGCCACAGCCGCAGGATATCAGTCGGGTTGTGGCCTGTCAGCAAAGCCCATGCCTGCGTCATCAGGAGCGTTTAACTCCCACCACCCGATGTGGTGAATTCTTAACACCGGGTGAAGGTGAACAAAACTTGAGTCAGTAGTTCCAACACGTTAGACCTGCGCTCCCCTTGGCGCGCCACTTGCTTCGACTGAGAAACGCAATGCTAGGTACCACGCTTCAAGCCACTCGCCCGGAGGTTCGAACTTCCGTATCGACACCACCACGTCGCGTGGCATGCCTGGATCTGCCCGAGGTTTTGCTTTGCGATCTGGACGGGACGCTCATCGACACCATGCCGGTGCTCGCCGACCTGGCCACCGAGGTCATGACGGGTATGTACGGCATCCCGCGGCCCTTGGCNNTGTTCGAGGGCCGCAAGCCTGCGCGTTGCGGGTCCGCTCTCATGCCCGAGGATACGCGAGCAGCCCTTGTCGACTTGCAGACGCGCGGCGTGCGCATCGCTGTCTCCTCCAACAACGGACGCCAGAACGTGGAGGCTTTCGCGCGCCTCTCAGGCTTCGCCTTTGACTTGGTGATGGGACACGGCAATGGGCTGGCCAAGGGCCGCCCGCACATCGAGCTGGCCGAGCGAACCTTCGGCGTCGACCGCCGCGAGATGCTTTTCGTCGGCGATTCGTTGCACGACGGTGAGATTGCCAGCCTGGCCAGGATTCCTTTCGTGGGCCTGGCCGGGACTTTCGCCAAGGAGCGCTTCACCCTGCGCTTCCCGGGGCAGCCGGTGATTGGTCGCTTTGCCGAGATCCTGGATCTCTTGCCGGCATCGCGGGCCATGGCGGCGGGCTAGGTTCGCCGTGCAGGTCGTCCTGCTGGCTGCGGGTCTGGGTAGCCGACTGGGCTCGCTGACCAAGGATATTCCCAAGGCTCTGATTAGCGTGGCGGGGAAGCCGCTGATGTTCCACGCGCTGGAGTTCGCGGCCCGGTTGCGACCAGCGCAGATTCTGGTTGTGGGCGGCTACGGATTTCCCCTGGTCGCGCGGGCCCTCGACCAGGGCCGGGCCGCCAATCCGGCGTTGGCTGGCCTAGCCATCGAGCTCGTCGAGAACACCAGCTTTCGCGACGGCAACCTCATCTCGCTGCTGACGGCACGGTCGCGTCTGAGCGAGGGCTTCCTTCTGCTCAACGTCGACCACATCTACCGGCCTGCCATCGCCACGGTGGTGGCGCCCGAGGTGGCGGAAGTCACGGCTTTCATCGACACCGATCGTAGCCTGGGGGCCGACGACATGAAGGTCGAGCGTCGGCCCGACGGCCGCGTCCGCTGCATCGCCAAGACGCTCACCAAGTTCGATTGCGGCTACGTGGGTATGACCCGCGTGCCCCCATCGGCGCTGCCTCGCTACTGGCAGACAGCCGATGCCGCCGTGGCCGAGGAAGGACGCGCGATTCACGTCGAACGCATCCTGGCCCGCTTGGCCGAGGGCGACGCAGCTCCCTTGTGTCGCGACATCAGCGGTCCCGGCTGGCTCGAGGTCGACACCGCCGAGGAGCGCGTGGCCGCCGAGCAAGTCCTGCTGGCAGCGCCTTTCAAGAACGCGTAGCGGGTTGAGAGACCGGCCATGGCCGGGGCCGTGGGCGAAACGGGTTTCTCATCGACAGTGGGTCGGCTGTTACCTCCTCTGTCGACCACGGTGTCGGCTTCTTTTTCTTGACGCCGCGAGCGATCTACGCGAAACCAAAGCTCCCCGATCTCTCAAACCTAGTCCGGTGCGCCAGCCGCCATCCCTACCGTTTCTCGCGGCGGCTGACGTGTTTTCGGACGCGGATTTGCCAGCTGAATTTAGGACCGAACAGGACAGGACCCGATAGCCCGCGTGCTCGACTTGGCGACAAGGAACAACTGAAGAACTTCGATGATGGAGAATCGTTTCACTTTCAGGGAGGAAGCTCGCCGGCGATAGGAAGATGGCTAGACGGCGCTCCAAAGTTCTCGTGGTGAATGGGGAGAGCGAGATGGCGCTCGCTTTACACCGCGTTCTCTATTCAGGGAACGAGCGTTTCGACGTGCTGGTCGCGGGCAGCGCCGAGGTTGCGCGTGACATTGTTCGCGACATTGGGATCGACGTGCTGGTGTGTGATGCCGATCTGCCTGGCATGAGCGGGGTTGATTTTGTCTGCTGGGCCGCCATCGAGTTCCCCGAGATGCTCTTCGTGGTGCTCACGGGCCAGGACGTGCACAGGATTCAGGAAAAGATGGAGGGGCTCGGCTGCCTGCGCCTGGTGCG
>PMBY01000183.1:9718-15617 GCA_003153875.1 Myxococcales bacterium
GCCCACGGGATGCAGGGCGCGATTGTGGTCAAAGATGGCAAGTTGGTCCATGCCTCCTGGGGCCCGTTGGTCGGGCAGGATGCCCTGCGCGAGATCATCGCGGCCGAGGACGGTGTCTTCCGCACGGCTCCGCTGCCACATGAGATCGAATACACCATCAGCGGCGACTGGCAATACGCCTTGATGGAGGCGGTTCGTTCGCTCGATGAACGGGCACAGGGAAAGCATCGCCACTCGGGATCGTTTCCCGCCATCCGCATCGATGACTCTCTCTTCGACAACATGCACAGCACCGCGCCCACCCAAAATGCGAAGAAGGCGAAGCACGCCCCCAGCGACCGCAGCGACGGGCGTGTCATGCCCCGCTCGCCCGGCGCGGCCTCGTCGTTGGTGGACAAGGGATTCGCGGCCCTGCGTGCGGGAAACATCGACGAAGCTCGTGAGTGCTGGCTGGCCGCCAAGCAACTCGATCCCGAGAATCGGTCGTTGGACTTGAACCTGAAGAGGCTGGAAATGAAGGCCTCCCAATAGGCGCACAGGCGACTTGAGGGAGACCAGATGGGAGATGAGCATGGGTCTGGCTGAAACCAGAGACGAATTGCAGGGCTTGCTGGTGTTCATGGCATCGCTGTCGCATGGCCTGGAGCAGAACTTGGGCCGCGGGGCGGAGACCGTGACCTTTCGGGCGGGAAGAACCGTGGGACTGAAGAGTCCCGTCGGCAAACAGGAACCGGACTTGCTTGCCGCCTTGACCGTGGTTGGTGAGGAGCTCAAGGCCAAGGGAATCATCTGGCCGTTCGAGCCGTGGAAGCCAGCGGCGGCGCCCGGCTTCGTCTATGAAAAGGACGGCAAGCAGGCGGTCAAACTGGTGTTCCGCAACTGCATGGTCCGGTGTTCGCTCTTTCGCTACGGCCATGAACAGAAACAGTCGCTGTGCATGATGAACCACGGACTGTTCTGTGGGTACGTGCAGAAGATCACGGGCAAGCGCGCCGAGCTGGACATCATCCATGCCGGCGAGAACGCCTGTCTCAAAGAACTGGTCTTGCAGGGCTAGGAGGACGCCATGGCCAAAGTGACGGTTTCATTTGAATGGCTGTCCGGCTGCTCGGGCTGCGAACTCTCCGTCGTGGATCTGCACGAGCGCCTGCTCAAGGTGTTGGAGGAGATCGACATCGTCCGGCTGCCCATCCTGATGGACGTGAAGGACTACCCCAAGGCGGTGCTGGGGATCATTACCGGCGCACTTCGCACGGACCACGACGTCGAGTGCGCCAAGAAGATGCGCGCCAGTTGCGACGCCATCCTGGCCTTCGGCACATGCAGCGTGTACGGCGGACCGCAGGGTTCGGGCTACGCCCACAGCAAGAGCGAGCTGGAGGAGAGCGCTTTCACCAAGAACCCCACCACCTCCACCCATTTTGTGCCCGACCAGGGAGTCCCGGCTTTGTTGGAAGAGGGCGTCTTGCCGCTCGACGCAGCCATCCCCGTCGACCTCTACTTGCCTGGCTGTCCCCCGCACGCCTTCTACGTGTTCGAGGCCCTGTCCTCTGTTTTGCACAAGAGCAAGCCTGACTTCGGCCGCCACAATGTGTGCTTCCACTGCGATCGCCACATGAAACACACCGAGGTGGCGAAACTGCGCCGCGTGCACGAAGGCGCGATGGAAAAGGACACCTGCTTCCTCTCGCAAGGAATCCTGTGCATGGGCAGCGCGACCTTGGATCGTTGTCGCGGCGCCTGCCCGACCCGGGGCATGCCCTGTTCGGGCTGCACGGGCCCGTCTGAATCCATCGTGTTGGAGCCCTACCGGGACATTCGCACCGAGATCGCCACGCGCATGTCCATGATGACCAAGATTCCCAAGGACACCGTCACGAAAGAAATCGAGACGCGCGCCAAGACCTACTACGCCTATGCCATGGCCTCGCCGGTCTTCCGCCAGAAGCCGACCTTTCTCCTGCGTCGCTGGATCTCCCAGCAAGGAGCTGCCCGATGAGCCGCACCCTATCCATCGATCCGGTGACCCGCATCGAGGGTCACGCCAAGGTACACATCGACATCGGCGACGATGGCAAGGTCAGCGCGGCGACCATGCACGTGCTGGAATTCCGCGGCTTCGAGCGTTTCGTGCAGGGGATGCAGGCCGAGCTGATGCCCACCATCACCACGCGCATCTGCGGCACCTGTCCTCATGCTCATCACTTGGTCTCGGCCAAGTGTCTGGACAAGATCTTTTCGGCGCCCCCGCCGAAAACCGCGCTGCTGCTGCGCCAGTTGCTCAATTGCGGCAGCATGATCCATTCACACGCCATTCACTTCTTCGCGCTGGCGGGTCCGGATCTGTTTCTCGGTCCCTCCAGCCCGGTGGCCAAGCGGAATCTCGTCGGCCTGCTGGAAGTCGCGCCCGACCTGGCCAAGAAGGCGCTGCGCCTGCGCAGCATCGGGCAGAAGATCGTCGAGGTGGTGGGCGGCCGGGGCACCCACCCCGTCACCGCCGTGGCCGGCGGTATGTCGTGCGGTCTAAACAAGGATGACGTCGAGACGCTGAAAGCCTTGACCAGCGAGGGACTGGATTTGGCCAAGGTGGTGCTGGAGGCCGGCAAGCAGGCCCTGCTCAAGGATCCCGCTCTCCTCGGCCGCCTGCCCCTGGCGGTCTACGACATGGGCACCCTGCAGGGCAATGCGCTCGATCTGTACGAAGGAACCCTGCGCGTGCGGCGGCCTGATGGCAGCGTCGCGCTGGATTTCCCGGCCGAGGACTACGCCAAGCACATGACGGAAGAGGCCCTGCCCTACAGCTATGGCAAGCAGGTGCTCTTGCGCGAGGGGGGCGCCACCCGGACCTATCGCGTGGGCCCGCTCGCTCGTCTCAATTGCGCCGAGGTCACCGGCACTCCGCTGGCGGACCAAGCCCTGGCTGAATTCAAGAAGACCTGTGGGGATCCCTCGCCGCAGATCGTGGCGGGTCACTGGGCGCGTTTGGTGGAACTGCTCCACTGTGCGGAGAAGGCGACGCTCCTGCTGCGCGACGAAGCGATTGCGTCGGACCAGGTACGCAGCAAGATGGGCGCCGTCAGCCGACACGCGGTGGCCCATGTGGAGGCCCCGCGCGGCGTGCTGATTCACGACTATCAGGTGGATGAGAACGCCATCATCCAGTCCGCCAATTTCGTCGTGGCGACCCAGCACAACATCGCCAGCATCAACACCAGCATCAAGGATGCGGCCAGCGAATTGCTGGGCAAGTCCGACCAAGAACTGCTCGACGGGGTCGAATTCGCCATCCGCTGCTACGACCCCTGCCTGTCTTGTTCCACCCATCGGGTGGGCCAGATGCCCATGGACATCAGTGTGAATCAGAACGGCGCCTGCGTGCGCAACGTGAGGAGATAACCATGCCCACCGTGCAAATCGACGAGCCTGGTTGCCGCGATTGTGGCCTGTGCGTGGACATCTGCCCCACGGATGTGTTCGAGCAGAACAAAGCAGAGAACATTGCCAAGGTCGCCCGTCCCGATGATTGCATCGGCTGCACCTCGTGCGTGTACATCTGCCCGTCCCGCTGCCTCACAGTCAGCGATGTCATTGAACAACGCCCGTTCCATCGCATCGAAAAGAACTCCGCTTTGATTGCGCGATTCTTGCAACAGACGCCGGCGGTCGCTCAGCTTTCGCAGGCGGACTATGACGAAGCCCTGCAAGACACGCACGTGCGCCTCAAGGCCCTGGCCGATGCCTTGAAGGAAATCATGGGGCGAGGGCAAAGGGCGGTTGGTCGCTCGGCCGGCACGCTGTCGGCCGCCCACCTGCCCGAGATGTACGAGACCAGCAACGCCACCGACCTTCTGGCAGCCATGCGCCGCCGTTTCGCCAATGCCTTCGACTTCGATGCCAAGGTCGAGCAGGAGGGCGAGACCATCACGCTCACTTTCCCCAATTGTGCCCTCCGCAATGTGGTGACCGGGCAGGGCGAGGTGGCAGGCACCGCCAGTCTGTGCGACCTGTTCCACGAATACTGGGCGGGGCTCATGGGCGCATTTTCCGGCCGCAACTACAGCGTGGCCACGCTGTCCACTGTCGGCCAGTGTTCAATGAAATTCCAAATCCGTGGCTAGTTCGATCGCACAACCCAGTTAGGAGGATAGGACCATGGCTTCGCGTACTGAAAAAATGCAGGACATCTTGCGCGGTCTTCGAGGGGCCTCGCCCGACATTATTGGTGCCGCCGTCGTCAGTTTCGATGGCTTCATCGTCGCCTCGGTGTTGCCCAGCGAGGTCGACGAAGAGTTGGTCTCGGGCATGACCGCGGCCATGCTCGGCGTGGGCGAGCGCATNNCTCGGGTTGGTATTCATCGAGGTCAAGCGACGCTGCGCTGAAGTGGCCAAGGCCCTGCAAGCCTCTGCATGATGGCGTTGCCGGGCGCACCCGTGGCAGGCGTAACTGACCATCGCCTGCCCGGGGCCTCACGCTCGCGCTTGTCTCCCACCACTCGAACGGTCCTTCTGATTCTGGCGTTGTCCATCGGGATAGCCGATCTTGTGGTGTTGGACGCGGTCGTGTTGCCCCGCACCCTCGCCCGCAAGGCGAGGCCTGCGCCTGCTTTGCCTGCGCCAATCGTGGTCGTGGCGCCTGCCCCGGCCCCAGTTGTCCTTCCGCCGCCGCCGGTCCCTGTTGCGCAAGAGATCCCTGCGCCGGTCGAGCCCGTGGTCACGCCCCCAGAGGCTGTGCCCGCCTTGCTGTTCTGGAGAAACGCTGCGGTTCTCACCAAGCACGCCCGATCAACCCTGGAAAACCTACGCGCCCAATTGACAGCGCGACCCGAATTACGGGTTCGTCTCAATGGACACACCGACGATCTTGGGCCGGAACGGGTGAATAGCCTTCTCTCTTTGCAGCGGGCACGGGTCGCGCAGAAGTGGCTGGTGCGCCACGGCGTCGATTCGGCGCGCATCGAGGCCGAGAGCTTTGGCGCCAGCAAACCGCTTGGGGGCGTCATAGTCCCGTCTGCTCGGCCCCAGAACCGCCGGGTCGAGATTGAATTGCACTGAGGGATGCTGTGATGTCGCTTCTGCACCTTCTCATTGTCCTCAGCGCGGTGGGCGCCGTGGTTTTCTTCCTGGCGGGGTGGCTGGCCAAACCCAGAGGTGCACCCGAGCCCGCGCTGGCAGACGAGGCGCGCCTGCGTCGCGAGGCAGAGGAGGCACGAGCGCTCGCGCAGGCGGCGTGTGACGAAGCGCGCGCCCAACTGGACGCGCTGCAAGCGACGTTGAAAGAAACCGCGGCCGAGCTGATTGCCCGGCAACACAAAGGCGTGGCGGACCGCGAGGCGCTCAGCGCGGCGGAGCGCCAACTCGAAAGCGCGCGCGCAGATGCCGAGAGCCTGACCAACGAAGCCAAGACCCTGAGCGACCGATTGCGAGCCGCCGAGACCTACAATCGACAAGCGTTCGAGCGAGATCAGAAAACCGCCGAGACCTGGGAGCGACAGTTCGAAGACCAGCGGGCCGAGCAGCTGCGCCAGCAGGAACTCGCTGAGCTGGAGCTGGGGCGAGCCCACCAGGCACTGGACGAGCAGAAGGCCGAGGCACTCCGTCTCGCGGAACGAGAACGAGCCTGTCAGCAAACCCAAGCAGCCACCGCGCTCGAAATCGCGCAGGCGCGTGAGCAATGCCAGCGCTGCGAAGCCGAGGTCAACGCCTTGACCGCGTCCCTGCGCCAGGCCGAGGAGAGCCAGCGGGCCGCAACCATGCTGCAAGCCCAAAGCGAAGCAGGCTGGCTGCAGAAGGTCGAGGGCATGCTGGCAGAGAACCAGGCCGAAGTTTCGGCATTGCAGGCCAGCTGGGAGGCCAGGCAGGAAACCCTGCTGGCCGATGCCCAGCGTCTGACAGAAGCGCT
>PMBY01000146.1 GCA_003153875.1 Myxococcales bacterium
ACGGGAGCTGACGGAAAGGCTGGATGCGGCGGCGACGGGCCTGCCGAGCCCGTCGCGCACCGCAAACGAGTAGTTGAGTCCGCCTCTCCGAATCGGGCAGCAGCTTGCTGCCCAATTGCCAATCCGTGGACGCCTCAGCCTCCAACGAATCGCCAGCACAGAGAGCCGTCCAGATCGCACATGGTCGCCCACGGAGGGTGACGACTCGTTTGCCAGGCGATCCTGGTGCGTGCCATGCTCCCGAGAACGCGCTTGATGCACCCACGGGGAGTCCAAGAAGAAGCAGCCATGGCCAGCCAACAGATCGATCGCAACAAGCTCCGCGCCGCCATTCGCCACCTTGGCAGCGAATACGTGTTCTACATGCTGGATGAGGCGATCGATCTCTTGCCCGAGGCCGAACTCTTGAAGCTGACCAAGCCGTATATCGATCCATCGAGGCTCGAACCAGATGGCACCGCTGATGCTGGCTTGCTCGCTGCTGTGAAGGCTTTCGAGAAAGCAAGCCTAGCCGGCGAGTACTACGAGGACTTCAACGTCAACTCCACGAACTGCACGGAGCAGTCCACCGGGACCTATTGTCACAATTCTGCGTTGAGGCAGTTCTCGTCGATGTCGGGCGCATCGGCCATCTGCCTGGTACACGCCCCGCCCAGCCGGTCGTCAGTCTTGCCGCGATTGGCATTTCTGGCAGCCTTGGGCGGGAGGAAGACACCTTGGTGGCACAATCAAATGAAGAATCGCCGTGGCTGCACCTGGTGAGTGCGGTTCGGCGAAACTTCAAGTTCGACATCAAGGGCCTTCGTGTCTGGTTGAATGGGCAGGGCCATTTGGCCGCTGATTTGCCGGAGAATTGGCATCCAGTCTGGTCAGATCCCAGAGGAAAGGAGCAGCCAGAGGACTGGGAAAGGCGCCTTGGCGCAGCCGCTCACGTGACCCTACCAGGGCATGGATGGATTATGGAGGGTGCGGCTCCATCGTCGGCTGCATGCCAGATCTGTGGAATCTCGACGGCAATCTGGCTGTGCTATCTGGCTGGCGCCGAGGCCCAGAAGGACTTGGTACATGTCACGGCGTTCGCCGCAGAACTGGGCAAGATCCGAAGTCTGGTCGATCAATCTCGACGCCGATTCGCCAAGGCGTCCGAGGAATACCGACGGGAGCACATTGTGCGCATCCGGGATTTCTTGGAACATGCCAAGGTGGCAGCCACCTCGGCGAGTGGCCAAGGTGGGGAGATCGCGCACTACTTCGAGGAGCGCCTGCAAGACGTCGAGAAGGGAACGACTGTGCGCCTCATGGACAATCTGGGCCTCGATTCCATGTTCGAGCAGCTGGGAGGGGTGCTTCAGGGCTTGCAGGAGGATGCCCTCGTGGACACCCGCAACCCGGGATATGCGCAGCCAGGTGTCGTGGCCAGAGGACAACTCGTGAGCCTGCGAACGCGCGTCGAACGGTGTCTCTTGGCCGTAGGGTTCACGCGCGAGGAGATCGGCGAGAAACTGATACGAGACCTCAATGATCCTCTGGATGCCGCCGGTCCTTCTACGGCGGCACACGATGAGCGCGACAGGGCGGAAGAAGTCCGGGACAGGGTGAGCCCACGACGACACCCGTCCAATCCTTGATCTGGGACGCCCAAGCGCGGCCTGCTCGCTGACGGCGAAGGCGGCAGCCACGACGCGGCCTGCAACGGCTGGCATCGGTCAGGGAGCAAATCGCAGCGATTTCCCCCCAAAGCTTTGGCCCAGAAGATCGTCCCAGACTTGGTTGCGTGACGGACAGACTCGCGCCTCAAGACGGGGCAAGCTGCGAGAACGCGTTGACCGACAGCGCGCGGACGATCGCCTGCGCGCTGATCGTTGGCCGGTGGTGGAACACTGACTCCGTCCCACAACTGGAGCGGCATCGCGTCGCCCAAGCCGACGGAGGAAGCTGTGGCTCGTCCACCTGCTGAACCCGCCACGTCGGCCGCTGTCATTCTGGCGCTGGCCAAACAGCTCGCGCAAAACCCTCAGCTTGTCGCGTCTCTAGCCAACGCCGTTGATCTGTCGCGCCGGGAGGGTGATGATGGAGCTTCGTTCTCTGACAACCCCATAGCGTTGGATGGCGGTTCCTCCGCACCGAAGGAGGAACCCATGTATTTCAAGATCTACGGGCCGTACTACAAGAACGGCCATCATCACGTTCACCTCCATCTCCTCGATGGAACCAAGAAATACAAGTCGTTCGGAACCGAAGAAGCCGCGATGGATTTCATCCACCGGAACGAGGCGCGGATGGTGAAGAACCCAATCACGGTCGCAAAGGCCATCGAGCTTTACGTCGATTCGCGCGCTGACATAAGACCGAGTTCTCGGGTAACGATTCGGTACCGACTAGAAGCGTTGGCCGACGGTTTCGAAGACGTACTGATTCAGGCGTTCCCAGCCATGACGGCCTGGACGCGTCTGGTGCCCAAGCACGCCGTTGACACCCTCCACGGGATTCGCTCGGCGGCCGTCGGTTTCTTCGAGTGGTGCCTTCAGAAACCGTACCTCAAGAAGAACCCATTCATCGGGCTCAAAATCGCAGGCAAGAAGAAGCGAGGCAAACCTCAACTCCGCCTCGATGAGGCACGCTCCTTTCTGGAACGCGCACTCGTTGCGGCCAGCGGCGAGCCTATCAGCAAGCGACGAGGGACCCAGCAGGAAGTCGGTGTTGTAGGAGCCGCGACGGCCCTGGTTCTCGGACTGCGAAACAGCGAGGTGGTCAACCGCCAGGTCCGCGACCTCGACGACGGTGGTGCCACGCTTTGCATCGGCGAAAGCAAGACAGAGGCGGGAATTCGGCGGGTTGAAATCCCCGACGTTCTAGTCCCGGCACTGCTCAAACTTGCCGAGAACCGCTGCGGTACCGAGCCGCTGTTTCCGGGGCTGACCCAAGACGGACTGCGTTACTGGACCAAGGAACTTTGCAAGAATCTGAAGGTGCCGCACGTCTCGCCCCAAGGCTTACGCGGGACGCACGCAACGGCGTCGATGCGGCCGCATGCGAACCCGCATGCGGTGGCAGCGGCTCTTGGCCATGAGTCGTTTAGCGTGACAGCTCGCCACTACGCAAAACCGGCCGCGGTGGCAGCGGCGAAGCAGCAAGCAGCGGCGGAGGCCCTGGCTCCGTCCAAAACTCCGTCCAAAACTCTTGGAGGGGGATCCAAGGCGGCCTAGACGCCTTGGGCCAGAAAAGAAAAAACCCCTTGTTTCCAAGGGGTTTTTGTAGTGCCGACACCCGGACTCGAACCGGGAACCTAGGGCTTATGAATCCCTCGCTCTAACCA
>PMBY01000503.1:0-3137 GCA_003153875.1 Myxococcales bacterium
CGTCTGGGCCGTGCAGCCCAACGCCAACGCAACACCGGTCATGCTGACCCGCGCGAACGCGACCGGTGTGGCCGACAAGCTCACCCTGACCGATGGCCGCGATCCCACCGTGGTCACGCGGATTTCCAGCGGATTGCTGATGAACACCTTCCCGAAGGCCGCGCCCTTTGAAGCCAAGCAGAACGGACACAAGCTGTTCTGGTTCACGGTGGCCTCCCAGCGCCGGGCCGGCCTGCGATTGTTCAAAGCCAACCCCAGTGTCGTGGGCGACACGCCCACACAGCTCTTGCTGTGGATGTTTGCCCTCGATGCCGATCAAGTGATGGCGGGGCAAGACGGAAGCTATCCTGGCTTCTTTCTTCCGTTCCAGGATCTTCTCACCTCCAACCACATGGCGGCCTGGACACAGAAGTACGTCTCGGACAACCCGCCTCCTGAGCCCCCAAAGCCGCCGCCCGCTCCGCCGCTCACGGCAATCCCACCGGTTCCGCCGCCGGAGCAGCAGTAACCGCTATCCGATCCGGCTGGACACGCGCGCTGCCAGATCCGCGACCAGGCGCTCGATCAGGGCGTTGTCTACGGACAGCAGTTCTTGGCCCTGGGACACGCGTTGCTCGATTTCTTCGGCGTTGAGAGGCCCCACGAAGATCCCTTCGCGCTTGGCCAAGGTGTCGGCCAGCAACACCACATTTCCCGTCGAGAAGCGATCGCCGGTGTCGTAGTCGGCCGAGTCGCGGATGGCATGGGTCACCGGGTCGGGCAGACCCCACTTGCGTGCGATGGCAACGCCCACGCTGCGGTGCTTGCCCGAAATGATGGCCAACCAGGCCGACGGCATGATCCAGCGCTGCGTGCGCGTTCCCAGCAGGCGCTGTTCGGCGTCGAGCAGGGTTGCCGCCAGCACGGGACGACCCACATCGTGCAACAGGCCGCCTAGGTAGGCCGAATCAGGATGCAAGGCATGAACGACGCTGGCCAGATCGCGCGACACGATGGCCACGGCCAACGAATGCTGCCAGAGATCGCGGCACATCTGGGCGATGCAGGGATCGCGTGACTCCAACACGTGGTGAACCGCGACTTCCACCAAGAAGAGGCGCAACTCCTCGGCGCCCAATCGGGTGACGCAGGTGAGGACGGAATCGAAACGCGACAAGCCGGCAAAGGCCGCGCTGTGGGCGAGACGGACCAGGCGCGCGGCCACGATGGGATCGGTTTCGATGAGAGTCGCGATCTGGGGAAAGGAATAGTCATCACGGCCCAGCATGGCCAAGGCTCGCGCCGCAACCAGGGGCAGGGTGGGCAGGTCCAGTTCGTTGCGCTCGATCGCGGTCAGGACGCTTTCTTCCACTCGCGTGGCCATCTCGCTGGTGAGCGTGGCCTCGCCTTGCAGGGCCATCAGGGCAGAGGGACGAAGCAGGGGAACGGTTTTCGGCATGGGTGTCATGGCTGGGGTTGCTTTCTAGTCAGGCGGATCGGTGCCCACGCGCTTGAGTTTGTCGATGAGAGTGGTCCGGTTGAGACCAAGGGCCTCGGCTGCGCGCGTCTTGTTGCCGTTGGCCGCTTTCATGGCGCGTGTGATAAGCGTGGCTTCGATGCGCGACAGGGTGGCGGCGAGATCGATGTGATTGCCCGGCGTGCCGGTGGCCGCCGCTGCCACTGCAGCCAGGCGCGCCGAGGGCGTGCGCACCTGGTCTGGCAGATCGGCGACTCCGATGGTGTCGCTCGCGCTCAGGATCACCAGACGCTCGACCATGTTCTCCAGCTCGCGCACGTTTCCTGGCCAATCGTGAAGTTGCAGGGTCACCAGGGCGGCCTCGGAGAACTTGACGTTCTTGCCCGTGTGCCGGCAGGCCTGCGCCAGAAAATGCTCGGCCAGGCGGGGAACGTCCTCGGTTCTCTCGCGCAGCGCGGGCAGGGTGATGGGCACCACGTTGAGCCGGAAGAAGAGATCGGCGCGAAACTTTCCCTCGCGCACCAGGGCCTCGGGATCCTGGTTGGTGGCGGCCAGCACGCGCGTGTTCACCTGGCGGATGCGGGCGTCGCCCATGGGCTTGACCGCCCGATCCTGAAGCACGCGCAGCAACTTGCCCTGCACCGCGAAGGGCAGGGCGGTCACATCATCGAGCAGCAGGGTACCTCCGTCAGCCTCCACGAAGCGGCCGGGCTGGCCCTCGCTGGAGCCGGTCTTGGCTTGGCCGAACAACTCACTTTCGGCCAGGGCTTCGGGCAAGGCCGCGCAGTCCACCGCCACGAAAGGACCGGCGGCGCGCGACGAGAAGGCGTGAATGAGACGCGCGACCACTTCCTTGCCGGTGCCACTTTCGCCGAGCAACAGCACGGTCGCATCAGTGGGCGCCACATTGTCAACCATATCGAGACATTCCCGCAAGAGCGGCGACTCGCCGATGAGAGCCGCTTGTGGCTGGCCGGCGCCTGGGGGCGAGTCCTCGGCAGAGAGAACCGGGGGGCGCGCGGCGGAAAGCGCGCTCGACACCACCCGGCGCAGCTCGTCGCGGTTGAGGGGCTTGACCAAGAAATTGAACGCGCCCGCCTGCATGGCCTCCACGCAATCGGCGATGGAAGCGCTGGCGGTGAGCACGACCGCAGGCGTGTGTGTAGGGAGTTCCCGCGCCCGGCGCACCACCGCGAACCCGTCTTGGTTGGGCATGCGCAGATCCGTGACCACCAGATCGAAGGCTTCCGATTCCAGCGCGGCAATGGCCTGCGCCCCATCGTTGGCTTCGCGGGTCTGATGACCCATCTGCTCGATCACCCCACGCACGGCCTGCAGCACGGGCGGCTCGTCGTCAACGATGAGAATTCGTGCTGCGGCTTCGGCTAGCGGCGGCGTGTGTCTTTCAACGTCAGGACCCATCCTACATAACCTCGCCTACACCATTGGATTGGCCAGCATCGCAGGGCGAGCTCAGCCGAGTGACTTCAGAAACAAACATGACTGCGGAAGACTCCATGCAACCAGCGGTCCACCCCTTTGGCGTGACAGAACCTGGGTCATTGGGTGGGGGGTGTCGAACGGCCGACACCCGCGCGGCCAGCGTTATGTCAGAAAAAATGCCAGGGGATGAGATGCGCCTCTAGATCAAGCCCTCGCGGCGCTCTTGGTCGCACTGCAG
>PMBY01000503.1:3155-11820 GCA_003153875.1 Myxococcales bacterium
CATCGGCGTCGGGAAGCAGAATCGCAAACTCGTCGCCGCCCAGGCGCGCCACCACGTCGTATTCGCGCACCGACTCTCGCAGCATGCAGGCGACTCCCTTGAGACAACGATCCCCGGCATCCCGCCCATGGATCTCGTTGATGGCGGTCATGCCCAGCACATCCACCACCACAATCGAGAGGCAGCAGTTCAGACGGAAGTGCGCACGACAGAGTTCCTCGAGAAGGCGGCTTTCGAAGACGTGCCGGTTCCATAGGTCTGTGAGCGGATCGCGGTAGGCGAGATTNNGATGGCTGTTGCTGACTTCACGGGAGCCTCCTTGTGGAGGAGCGCTCTCGCAAGCCGCGTGCCGACGACGGTCGGAGACTAGGCACCGACGGTTTTCCGAATGATCGCCGGGTCTTGCCCGCGCGGTTTCGTATTCGGCGATACCAACCTTCTGGCCCGTCACGATCCTGACCAGACCATCCCCGCTGTCACGTTTCTGGCCTGGAGCTACCTGGTTCACCACCAAGGGCACGGAGGCCACAGAGCCGGATGAGGGAAGGGTTGGCTCCTGTCCGGTCCGAACCCCTTCTTCCTTTCCGACCTCTGTGTTCTCTGTGCTCTCTGTGGTGCAAAACTAGCTGCTTCGCTAGTGTCCGAAGGCCATGCCGGGCAGGGTGCGCTCCGTCTCCGCCAACACCGCTCGCACCAAATCGGGCGTGAGCTTGAGGTCAGTGAAGAGGGGATCCTCGACGTCCAGAGGCTGGGGTTCTCCGTTGAGGCCCATGTGGTCGGTGATGAGGTCGGCCGCAGCCACCAACGCGGTGGTGAGATAGCGATTCTCGCCCCTGCGGCAGTTGTGGTGGAACAAGACCGAATCCACCACGCTGGGTGGCAGCTTCCAGATGCGGCACACGGCTGCACCCAACTCGGTATGGAGGCGGGCGATGGTCGCGCGAATCACTGGCCCTTCGTTCTCATCGGCCATCATCTCGGGCGTGACCTTGCCCACGGTCGCGCAACGTTCCAGCAAAACCAGCTCGCCGATGTCGTGCATGAGCCCGGCCAGAAAGGCGTAGTCCGCGGGATCGGAGCGCATCAAGCGCGACATGGCGCGGGCCGCAAGGGCAGCCGCCAGGCCTCGCTTGCGCAGCCTCTCGACTTCCGCCTCGAAACCCTTGACCCGGTACATGGTCGAGTTGCTCACGATCATCATGACGATGTCGCACACGTTGTCGAGGCCCAGGCGAACCACCGCATCGCGTACGCCGACGATGGGAACCCGGGGGGCGAACATGGCGGAGTTGGCCACTGACACCAACTGACCACTGATAAAGGGATCCTTGCTGACGGCGTTTTCCACGCGGGCTGCGTCGGTGTAGTTGAGCTGGCACAACTCGATCACATGAGCCGCCACGTCAGGCAGGCTGCGCTGGATCGCCTTGCTGTCGGTAACGGCGCGCAGGGCGATCTCCTCGATTCTGTGAGTGAGGATGCCGGGCTCAAAGGTCTCGATGGACGGTTCCTCAGGGTGGGCCTGGTGAGATTGAGTCATGTGCATAAATGCACCCGCTCAGTCGCGTGGGGAGCCCGCCGGCTTCGCCGGCGGCGCACCATCGCGGGAGGGCATGGCGAGGCCGAGCGAAGCGAGCGGGGAGGCGGTGGCGGGTGGGGAGCCGAAGGGCGGAGCGAACCCTTTCAGGGTTCCCATCTCAATAGACATGATCTCTATGTCGGCGCAATGACGGTCAGTCTTTAGCGCGAGCGTGTCGGGAAATTGCGGGCCGCCCGCAGGGCCGGCCCGCGGCTCGCGGGTCGCGGGTTGCGTGTGCGAGGGCGTGAGCGTGTTCGTGTGGGGCACGCGGGAGGCGGAAAGCGTAGGGCGAGGGCGTGAGCGCTCCGCGTGTCGCAGGCCGCTCACCCCACAAGGGGGCTTCGGGACGGACAACCCGCCCTGCCCACCCCTCGCGCTTCGCGCTCGCCCGTCGCGCTCACCCGAGCCGCCCACGCAAGCCGCGAGCCGCAGGTCGCTCACGCTACCGCGACCGCTCACGCTGGCCGATCCTACGGTCAGCTCCCCGCCACCATCCTGACGCCAAGTCTTGCCCGCGTCAGTGGCCTGACGCGCAGAACTCCGCGGGATCATTGCCATCAGACAGGCACGCGGCTTGCTGAACCATGCGCTGGAGAATCGCCATGGCACAGAACGAAGAAGTAGCCCCGGTCGCAGCAGCCGCCCCCAAGGCAAGCGCAAACAAGTTGGTTCCCGTCATTCTCGGCGTGAACGTCCTGATGATGGGCGCGGTGCTATTTATGGTAATGAGGAAGCCGGCCGCGGCCGCGGCCGCGGCTCCTGCCCCGGTCAGCGTAGAGGCGTCAGCGCCCAGCGGACACGGCGAAGGCGCAGGGGCTGGGGCTGGAACTGGCCCCGGACATGCCCCGGCACCCGGGCCGGTGCTCAAGCTCGAGAATTTTGTCATCCAGCTTCGCGGGGTCGACCAAGACCGCTACGTGCGCGTGGCCTTCGACGTGGAGGTCACCAGCGACGCCGACAAGGAAGTGGTACAGGCGCGCCTGCCGCAGATCCGCGACTCGGTCATCACCTACTTCTCGGATCGCACGCTCGACGAGCTACGCGGAAGCGATGGCATCGAACGCACCAAGGTCGCCCTCATGAAACGCCTGGACGAGATCGTGCCGGGCCGTCGCGTTCACGCGTTGTACGTCACGGATTTCATCATTCAGTAACCCAAGGGGTCTCTTCATGGCATCTCCTCTCGATCCCACAGAAGTCGAAGCCCTCATGCAGGCGATCCAGGAGGGCCAGCTTCCTCCCGACGCCGCTGCGTCTGAGGCCAAGGGGCCGGTGGTGCAATACGACCTGACCAGCCAAGACCGCATCATTCGCGGTCAGATGCCCACCCTGGATTCCATCAACGATCGCATTGCCTCGCTCTTTGGCCGCACCCTGTCGGGCCGCACCCGCCTGGAATTGCGAGTGACGGCCGCGCCCGCCAGCCTGATGAAGTTTGCCGACATCAACAGCTTCCTCAACGGGAAGAACGCTGTCGGCGTGATGAGCCTGGGTGCAGGACACGGTCTGGCCTTGGTCATCGTCGAGGGACCGCTGACCCAATCGCTGCTGGCCGCGTCGCTCGGGGATCGCAAGGCCAAGTCCGAGCCGAGCGATGCGCGCTCCGAGCTGACCCATGTGGAAAAAGTGGTGCTTCGCCAAGTGCTCAACATGTTGTCCGAGGCCATGGCCACCTCTTGGGAGGGCGTGCTGTCGTTCAAGCCGCAGGCCATTCGCTTCGAGTCCGACCCGCGCATGGCCGCCATTGCCACGCCCAGTGACGTGGCCATTCTGTGTGCCTTTGAAGTCACCGGTCCCATCGACGGCCGCCTGATGCTGGCCATCCCCTACGCCGCGGTGGAGGCGGCCAAGAAGTTGTTGAGCTCGCCGCCCCGCCTGGGCGGGCAGCGCGACGCACGCTTCGGCCAGGCGCTGGCCCGTGAGCTGGAACTGGTGGAGGTCGAGCTGCGGGTCGAGATGGGACGCTACCACCTGCGCCTGTCTGACTTGCTGGGCCTCAAGGTCGGTGATGTGGTCACGCTCAACACCAGCGAGGGCTCGCCTCTGCCAGTGATGGTGCAGGAGCGACCCAAGATGACCGCCCTGCCCAAGGTGGTGGGGGGCGGAATGGCCGTCGAAGTACTGAAGGCAATCGTACAGGCCGCCGCGTCCAGCCGTCCCGCGCGTGCGGGCGCGCACAGTTTTACCCAGGCAGCCGCCTAGCGACCCAAAGCAAGAGGAAATCATGGCCGAGGAAACCCCAAACACTTCCGATTCCGCAGCCCAAGGAAGACGCCTCGAGTTGCTGCTCGACGTCCCGCTCGATCTCTCGGTGGAGTTGGGACGCGCGCGCATGTCGATCCAGGATCTGCTCAACCTGAGCCCCGGCTCAGTCATCGAGCTGGACAAGATCGCGGGCGAGGCGCTCGACATCCTCATCAATGGTCGTCTGGTGGCGCGCGGCGAGGCCGTGGTGGTCAATGACAAGTTCGGCATTCGCATCAGCGATATCGTCAGCCCATCAGAACGAATCGCACGTCTACGCTGAGGAGGACTCGTGATGTTGACCCAACTGGCCCTGCTTCCCCTTCTCGCGGTCACCGTCACGGGTGTCACCAGCGAAACCCACGACAGCGACGTGGTCATCGATGTCGCGACCTCGGAGCCGGTCGCCGCTCGCGTGGCCCGGCCCATGACCGGCACCAGCTTGCTCTACGTTTTCGTCGACGGTGCCACCCCGGACCGTGCGGTGTTCGAGAACGGCGACCACCCCATCGCGGCCCGCACGCGGACGCGCTACACCAAGCTGGAGATTCCCCTGGATCCCGGCGTGCGCTGCCGCGAGCCCGCGAGCGTCGCGACCCTGGACTCGGGGCTTCGCGTGCAGTTCTCCTGCGGCTCGAAAGCTGGTGCCATTGCCACGGCCGAAGCCCCGGGGCGGCTCCCGATTGACGGACGCCAAACCATTAAGCCGGCAGCTCGCGCCGCTTCGCAGGAGTTGCTGGCCGCCGCGCTGGCTCTGCCCGCCGGGACACCCTTCGCTGGCAAGACGGAAACTGAGGAAGACGAGAATCAAGCAAGCAAGCCTTTGGCCGAAACCAAGCCGAGCGTCGAAGCCACGGCGTTGCCTGCCCAAGTGGCCAAGGCGACGGCGCCTGCCGCCCCAGCAGCAGCGTCAGCGCCTGCCGAGACAGCCAAACCTCTCGCACAAGAAGCCAAGGCGGTGGCGCCAGCGCCTGCCGAGACAGCCAAGCCTCTCGCACAAGAAGCCAAGGCGGTGGTGCCGGCGCCTGCGCCCGCGACGCCTGCTGCCGCGCCCGCGACGCCTGCTGCCGCACCCACGAACGCTGCCAGCGCCCCAGCCCCGGCTCACAGTTCCTCCGCTCCGGTGGCCGCAGTCGCCGGTGCCAGCCACTCCGGTGCATCGTTGGTTCTCGCCGTCGTCATGTTGGCGGCAGTGGCCGGCGGCGTGCTGCTGCTCACCCGTCGGCGCGCGCGACGCCAGGGTTTGATTCAGATCTTGGAGACGGCGGCCATCGGGCCCAAGCGCTCGCTGTTGGTGGCGCGGGTGAACGGCCAGACCATGGTGCTGGGGGCCAGTGAGGCGGGAATCACTCTCTTGACGTCGCTGGACGCGAGGACCGAGCCGCAGGTCGCGGCGGTGATGGGAAACCTGCCCGCGGTGAAGGAACAGCCCGAGAACTCTGGGCCGGAAGTGACGATCGACGCCCCGTCTGATTCCGAGGGCGAGATGGGCATGCTCAGTCGATTGTTTGGGCGCCGGCCCAAGGATTCCTCGGCGCAAGATGCCGCCGCCTTCCGTGAGCTGTTGGAAGAAAGTTACGAGGATCAGGAGCTGCGCAACAAGCTGGCCCAGGGGCTTTCGGGCAAGGTTTCATGAACGGCCAGACCACGACCCAGCTTCTTTCCAAGGCCGTGGGCGCCAGCAACGAGCTGGCATTGGCCAGTGGTGGTGGTTCCTCGGCCGTCAAGATTTTCCTGATTCTGACCGCGCTGTCGTTCGGCACCGCTCTGGTCCTGTCAGTCACCTCGTTCACCCGCATCGTGATCGTGCTGTCGTTCCTGCGCCAGGCGCTGGGCACCCCCCAGTTGCCCCCCAATCAAGTGTTGGTCGGCTTGTCGCTCTTCCTCACACTTTTCATCATGGCGCCTACCGTCCGGAAAGTGCACGAGCAGGCCTTCCAGCCGCTCATGGACGACAAGATCTCGCTAGGCGAGGCCTTGCAACGGGCCCAGGGACCGCTGTCCGATTGGATGCTCAAGCAGACGCGCGAGGAAGACCTGCGTCTGTTCTTCGAGGTTTCGGCCTCGGCGCGTCCCGCGCGCGGTGAGGTGGTGCCGTTTACGGTGTTGGTGCCGGCGTTCATGGTGTCCGAGCTGGGCACCGCTTTTCGTATGGGCCTCTTCCTGTTCGTTCCCATGCTGCTCATCGATCTTCTGGTGGCCGTCATTCTCATGTCTCTGGGCATGATGATGGTGCCGCCGACCATGGTGGCGCTGCCGCTTAAGCTCGGGGTGTTTCTCCTCGCTGGCGGTTGGCATTTGATGGTCTCTTCTTTGATTCGGAGCTTTTGATGTCGCTCGACCTACCTTCCGCCTTGATGCGTGAGGGTTTCGCCATGATGGCCACGGTGGGTGGGCCTTTCGTGGGCGCTCTGCTGGCAGTGGGTCTGGTGGTCGGGTTCCTGCAGGCCGCGACTCAAATCAACGATCCGGCAGTGGGATTCTTGCCGCGCGTGCTGGCCGCTGTGCTGGTCGCCTGGTTCGCAGGTGGCTGGGCAGTCGAGCGCATGGCCCAGTTCTTGGCCGGCGCCATGGAGCGGATGTCGCAGCACTTGTGAGGCAGCCATGGCGCTCAGCTTTTCGCCCTTGGCCGCCGCTTTCATCCTGGTCGTGATCCGCTGCGCCGGGCTGTTCGCCGTGGTGCCGCTCTTCGGCCTGCCCGCGATTCCCGCGCGGGTGCGCATGGGCGCGGCTCTCGCGGTGTCGGTGGCGGCGTTCCTGGGCGCAGGAGCGCCGGCCTTTGTCGCCTGGGACCACGCCGACCGTTTCATCATCGCTGCTTTCGCCGAGGCCATGCTGGGCCTCACCGCGGGTCTGGCTGCGCGGCTGGTTCTCGACGCCGCGGCCGCGGCCGGATCGGCCATCGGCATGACGATGGGGCTCAGTATCGCCGCCACCTACGATCCAGTGCACGGCGCCGAGTCCACGGCAGTGTCGCAAGTACTCTCCCTGCTGGCGCTGGGTTTTGCCGTGGCAGGCGGCATCCACCGCGAAGCCGTGGCTTGGCTGTGCCGGTCGGTCATTGAAATCCCGCCTGGCTCCCCCATATCGGTGAGCGATCTGGCGGTGCGCGTGGTGGGCCAGTCGGCGACCGCCATAGCCTTGGCCATACGCATGGCTTTTCCGGTTCTCGCCGCGGTGACCATCGGACATCTGTCGCTCGGCCTGCTCAACCGCACCACGCCGCAACTGGGCCTTTCCAACATCGGTTTTTCGGTGGCCCTGCTGGCGGGTGCCGGGGCGCTCTACCTAGTCGCACCGCCCGCCGCTCTCATGGCGGCCGAGGCCGCGCGCTCGGCCCTGATCGGCCATTGAGGGCGCCATGGCCGACACCCCGAGAGAAGACCAGACAGAACAAGCGAGTCAGCGACGGCTGCAGCAGGCCCACGAAGAAGGCAACATTCCCGTCAGCCGCGATGCGGCCATGTGGGCGGCGCTGGTGGCCGGGCTGGCCGCGCTCACAGCGGTGGGGCCCGCGCTACGTGACTCCCTGGTGAATCTGGTATGGGCCGCTGCCGATGGACTGCCCCAGACCACACCGGGACGCCTGATTCCCTTGTTGTCGCGACCCCTGTTCATTGTCTTGGCTGTGGCAACTTCCGTTGCCTTGGGCGCAGCGGTCACTTTGGCTGTGCAGACCCGCTTGGGTACTTGGGCTCAACTAGCCATGCCCGATTTTTCGCGGGTGTTTAGCGGCTCGCGCGTGGGCCGGCTCTTCCGCAAGGAGATGTTGGTCGATCTGCTGTTCACCGCCGTCAAGACCATGACCCTGGGGTACGCGGTGTGGAGCGCGTTCCATGACGACTTCCTGACGCTGCCTCGCATGCTGCAGCAGTCACCGGCCACGCAACTCCAGTCCACCTATGCCCCTTTAGCCCACGGCTTCGTCAGGATTCTGGCGGCACTGGGGCTGCTGGCCGGCCTGGACCTTGCACTGACCCGTTATCGCTACAACCAGCGCATGAAGATGACTAAGGAAGAGGCCAAGCGTGACTACCGCGAGGAAGAGGGCGATCCCATGATCCGCTCGCGTCGCCGCCGACGCCACCGCGAGCTGGCCAAGGGTCACGCTCGGGTCGAGGTGCCGCGCGCCGATGCCCTGGTGGTCAATCCGACCCACGTGGCAGTGGCCATTCGCTATCGGCCCGGTGAGGATGCAGCGCCGCGCGTGACCGCCAAGGGCAAGGGCCGCTTGGCCGAGATCATGCGCGAGCTGGCCCGCGAGAACGGCATCCCCATCGTCGAGGACATTGCGCTCGCCCGTCTGCTCTATCGCCGAGTCAAGGTGGGTCGCTCGGTGCCGGCGGAAACCTATCGCGCGGTTGCCGCGATTCTCGCCTTTGTCTACCGNNCCCCCGGGAATGTCCCGCGCAGCGACCTTCTGCTCGCGGTAGCCGTGCTGGGCGTGGTCGCCCTCTTGATTCTGCCCTTGCCGGCGCTCGCACTCGACGGCCTGCTGGCTGTCAGCATCGGCGTGGCATTGCTCATCTTGCTGGTCGCGCTGGGAGTGGCCCGTCCCCTCGACTTCTCGGTCTTCCCGACCTTGCTGCTGGTCGTGACCCTGTTCCGGCTGGGCCTCAACGTGGCCACCACCCGCCTCATCCTTCTGCAAGGTTCGGAAGGCACCGGCGCCGCGGGCCATATCATCCAGGCGTTCGGGCAGTTCACCGTGGGCGGCAGTCTCATCGTGGGATCGGTGGTGTTTCTCATCCTGCTGGTGGTGAACTTCGTGGTCATCACCCGCGGTTCTGGCCGCGTGGCCGAGGTCGCGGCCCGCTTCACCTTGGACGCCTTGCCCGGCAA
>PMBY01000427.1 GCA_003153875.1 Myxococcales bacterium
GGGAGGAACGGTCATGAAACTGATCGGCTGTGGTCGCACGAGGGCGCTGCTGGCGGCGCGGGCTGCCGGTCTGTCCGCGAGCGAGCGGGACGCCCTGCACGCACATTTGCAGACCTGCGGCGATTGCCGCGAGCAGGCCCACCTGCTCGATGAGATCGTGCTTGCTGTGGGCGTGACGCCGAGCCTGACGCCCACAGCGCGAGAGCGCACGATCGAGCGCGCCCTGCGACAGGGATTGGAGCAGGCTTGCAAGCCGCCGGCTTTCTGGAAGAGCCGATCGGCGTTGGCAGTGGGGACCGTGGTTTGGGGCGGTGCGCTTGCCGCTACCGTCGCCCTGGTGATCATGCGCGGGAGCGAACGCCCGCTGCAGCCCCCGCTGGTGGAGCAGCCGAACGTGCGGCCGCAGGAGACGCCGCTGGCGAGCGAGCCACGCGATCTTCCTGCCGGAGTCGAGGTCGCGGTGGCGCACGCGCGCGTGCGTGCCGTGCGTCGCGCCTCGATCTCGTGGAACGACAAGGCTGCGACGATGAAGCTCGACTCCGGCGCGATCGAGCTGGAGGTGGATCCGGCGTTGCAACGGAGATTTCGTGTGATCACGGACACCTTCGTGGTCGAGGTGCTGGGCACGCGCTTCATGGTCGACGCCGCTCACGTGGAGGTCTCGCGCGGGACGGTTCGCATTCTGGCGCCCGACGGCCGTGTCCTGGTCGCGCGGTTGCAGATGGGCCAGACATGGTCGCCGCTGCAGGCCGCACCGGCAGTTTCAGAACCGGCTGCAGAGCCCGAGCGGCGGACGCACGCAGCGCAGCCCGCTGATGTCGCCGAGCAACTCGCGCGCGCGCGGCGCGATTTGGCCAATGGCCAGGTCGCACGCGCCGAAAGGGAAGCATCGTCAATTCTCGCGGGGACGAGAGAAAGGCGACAGGAGGCCGAGGCGCGCACCCTCCTGGCGGAATGCGCACAGGCGCGGGGCCAGATCGATCAGGCCATTGCCGCCTACGCCGTCGTGGCCGAACGCTTTGGCGATCTGCCGGCCGGCGAAACCGCGCTGTTTGCCGCCGGAAGAACCCTGGCCGACGCTGGCCGCCGTGTTTCCGCCACGCACTGGCTGCACCGCTATCTTACCAGCTACCCCAGCGGTCGTTTCACTGTCGAAGCGAAAGAACGGCTGGCCGGGTTCGAAGGGAACCGGCCGTGATCTGCGTCAGCAACGGGAAGCCCATGTCGAATAGCCGCTACAGCGTCGCGTGGGGAGCCGGGCTTGGTTGCTTTCTCGTTCTTGCCCCGGCCTGCGTTCAACGCGACCAACCACATGGCGCCACCGATGCCGCGCAGGCGAAGGCCGATTTGAGAACAGCGGAGGCGCCTATTCCCGCTGACAACGATGCCGACCACAGTGGCACAGACGCCGGTCAACCGAGCCGGGATGTGAAACGACCCGAAAGCGACGCCGGTTCAGGTGGCGCTGAAGCCAGTCAACCGAGCCTGGATGGCTACCCTGTGGAACAACCCGACGCCGGTTCAGGAGGCGCCGACGCGGGTGCGGGGACGCCTTTGGACGATGCCGCCGACGCGGGCGTGTTCAAACCACTTGTCCCGGGCCCAACCACGTGGACCGGACACGTGGACGACAGCGACAACCCAGACTTCGAATTTCCGTCCGGCTCAAACGCAATCAGGCTCACCCTAGCCGTCGATACCTACGGCCAGGTTGCGGGAATGGTCTGGCTTGGCAATGGCCCGCCGACGCCACCAGCAACCGACCCGGATGTCGGGTACCCACCGGAGCCTTGGGTGAGGAGCAACCAGTACGCTGAGCTTAGTCATTACTGGGCCGAGGGGTTTGGCTATTCGATGACGAATGGAACCTTTTCTCCCGATCGTCTTCAGTTTTCGATCGACAACCAAGAGTTTTGGTCCGGATGGTGCGCGCTGCAACCAACAACTTGGGCCAGCGACGGTGGCTCGTGCCTTCCAAACTGGGACAGTACCAGCACAACCCTCGCTGGCGGCCAACCCTATTGCTATCAGACGAACCCCGACAACAAGCAAGTCGTGGTTCGTGACTGCGGGAAGCTCGCNNAATGGCTGCCTTCGACTTGGCACTGTCGAATGGCACCGCCGCCGGAACTGTCTATCAGCTATTCAGCAGCATTGCGAAGGTCACCTTCACCCAGGACCTCTAGCTCCGTCTTCTGATTCTCTCTCGACGATTCGTTCTCGTGCTCAACCGCGCGGGGAAAGGGCTGGGTCTTGCCGACGGGCACAGCCCCTGTGCAATCGGAAACCGTTCAACAAACGTTGCGTGCGATCGCCATAGCCTCCTCACTGACCAACCTTGGAGTTACTTCATGAGATTGCGAAGAAGTGCCGTAGTTGCTCTGCTCCTGCTCGCCACCTGCAACGAAGACCATCCCGGCAACGTACCTGGCCCCGGCGTGGAGTCCTCCCGCGCGTCTCTTGGGGTTGTGCCCGCAAGCGAAGTCGCCTCGTGGAAACTCATCTCCGCGCCGGTGGAGGGTCCTGACCCGCGTTCTCTGCAGACGGCCGCCTTTGACGAAGCTCGCAAGGTGCTGGTCATGTTCGGCGGGTACGGTGTCAACCTTAGCGCCACTGACTCCCTGCCGGCGTCCCAGTACCTTTGGGAATGGGATCCCGCGACCGGCGTCTTCACCAACCGCGCCCCTGTCGTCGACAAGAAACCGAGCCCACGCTCGGGGGCAAGCATGGTCTTTGACTCTGCTCGCAACAAGTTCGTCATATTCGGTGGGCGCTCGCCAACCAGCCAAACCAGCTACGCCAGCTACCAGGACACCTGGGAATGGGATCCCGTGACCGGCACCTTTACCGACCGCACCAGCGAGAGTACGCCCCCTGAGGCCCGCGGCCAGCACAGCATGGTGTTCGAGAAGTCGACCGGCAGGGTGCTGCTCTTTGGGGGCGCCGTCGCCGGAGTCGGAATCTATGGCGGCGTCATTGGGGTCACCGTCTTGAGCGCGTTTGGCGATACTTGGGAATGGGATCCTGCCACGGGAGTGTGGAGCAAACTCACGCCCGCTACCGCGCCCAGCGCCCGATGCGACTCTGCGATGGTCTGGGACAGCAAGCGCAGCCGCGCGGTCCTGTTCGGCGGAATGGAAATCCTGCAGGGCCTTGCGCTTGCCATTCCCAAGCAGGACATCTGGGAATGGGATTCAGCCACCTCGGGCTGGACCGATCGCACGAGCACTGGGCAGAAGCCGAGCCCGCGCTACGGCCACGGCATGGCCTACGATCCTGGCCGCGGCTTGACTGTGCTAGCGGGCGGCTTCGATATCGCCACTGGCGCCGGTTTGGCAGACCTTTGGGAATGGGATCCGACCAC
>PMBY01000341.1 GCA_003153875.1 Myxococcales bacterium
AAGATCGACAGGGCGTGGGTGGCCACCGTGCGGGCCGAGACGTGCCACACCGTCGAGGTCAGCTCGCCCGCGACCTTGAACATGGTCGGGATCATGAGCAGCAAGCCCTGCGCGGCCGTGAAGGTCGTGGTCAGCGCGCCAGCCTGAAGGGCGCCGTGGGTCGTGGCGGAAGCGCCCGCCTCGCTCTGCATCTCGACCACAGACGGGACCGTGCCCCAGATGTTGGTGCGGCCAGCGGCCGACCAGTCATCGGCCCACTCACCCATGTTCGACGAGGGGGTGATGGGGTAGATGGCGCAAACCTCGTTGGTCTTGTGCGCTATGTAGGCAGCGGCTTCGTTGCCGTCAATCGTGACTTTCTTGCGAGCCATGTCGTGGTCCTCCAGAGGGGTAAAACTTAGGAAAAACGCAGTCTTCTTACGTCCGCAGCGTCAGCGAAGCAACAGGAACTTTCGCCAGCGCAACGGCACAACTGCGCCCGCAGACGAGGGTCAATTCTCGTTCCGCCAACGCGATGCTCTCCGACGGAGATGCGTCTTCCCGCTAGATGCGCGGGATGGGGAATGGGGCGCCGGGTTTCGCGAACAGGTAGCCCTGGAGAAGGTCGGCGCCCAGGTCGACCAGGATGTTGCGCTCAGCCTCGGTCTCGACACCTTCAGCCACCAGGGGCGTTTCCAGTTCCAGACACAGGGCGGCCAGGGCATGCACCATCTTGCGCTTGGTTGGCGTGGTGTCGATGCCCCGGATGAGCGCCATGTCCAGCTTGACCACGTCGGGTTCCAGCTGCGCGAAGCTGTTCAGCCCCGAGTAGCCCTCACCCAGATCATCGACGGCGATGCGAAAGCCCAGACGACGCAAGTGGGCCACGCGCTCGCGGATGTCGGGGATCCTCTCCAACGCCATGCGCTCAGTGATCTCGAGATGAATGCGCGAGGCAAACTCGGAAAGGGGCGCATGGGGGGAGTAGAGATCTTCGTCCGCCAAGTCGAGCACGTGCAGATTGACGAAGACGCCCGGCAGCTCCGGGTGTTTGCGCAGCACGTCCGCAACCTGCCCCCGCGTTTTGCGCCCCAGGGTCGACATTTCGTCGAGCGCCTCCGCGGTCTTGAGGATCTCCATGGGCGAGGACAGTTCGGTGTCGGTGGTGCGCATGAGGGCTTCGTAGGCCACCACTGACTTGCGCGACCAAGACACGATCGGCTGGAAGGCAGTCCACATCCCAGCCAGTGCCCGGTCGAAGCGCAACCGCATCGCCTCCATCTCGCGCTCGTGCTCCTCGGTGCAATTCAAGATGCGTCGCTCCCGTATCGCCACCCGGTGCATCTGTACCGCGCGCGAGAGCACGTCCCTAAGCTGGGACATGGAAAGCGGCTTGATGAGATAGCTGAGCGCGCCCCACTCCACCGCAACCCGTGCGCTATCCAGACCGGGGCCCCCTGTCATCAAGACCACTGGTGTATCGCGGTCACGCTCCCGGACTGCACGCAGGATGTCGAGGCCGCTGTAGCTGGGAAGCTGGATGTCGGTCAGCACGACATCGAATTGGTGCGCGCGTGCCAGCTCGATCGCCGTGCCACCATCCGACGCGGTCTCCACTCCGTAGCCCCAGGTCTGCAGGACGCGCACACATGAGCGCGCGAAGGTCTCATCATCGTCCACCACGAGAACCAGCGGCCGCGGCTTGCCCTCTTGCGATAGGCCGTCCTGGGCAATTCCTGCTTTGGCGTCCACGTGCTTTTCTGCCTTGCGGGCCTGAGACCCGTTAATAAACCTATCGGCACATCGGCACGATGGTTAAGGAGGTTCTGCATCTCTTCGTCCCTGCCGAGAGCACGGCCGCCAACCTTCGATTCTCACTGCGCCGTTTGGTTGCGGCCTTGAGGCTGCCCTGTGTACCATGTCGCCCATGCTTGGGGCGAGAACACTGCTTATGCTGACCTTGGCCGGCTTCGGCGCGGTCTTCACCGCGCTTTGGGGTCGCGACATCGCCCGCAAACGGACGCAGGGTACCGGGGACAGGAACAAGGCAGTCGGCGATAGTAGCGAGGCCGCCGCGCAGCGAGCCGGGCTGCCCTCGCTGGCGCAGACGTCCATCGGCTTCGTCACGAACTTCTTCGACACCCTGGGCATCGGCTCGTACGCCACCACGACATCCATCTACAAGTTGTTCCGGCTCGTCCCCGATCGCCTCATCCCGGGAACCCTGCTCGTCGGACACATGTGGCCCACCGTGGCCCAAGCGGTGATCTACATCCACATCGTCCGGGTGGAGATGACCTCCCTGGTGCTGCTCATCGCCGCGTCGGTGCTCGGGTCGTGGTTGGGCGCGGGCGTGGTGGCTCGTTGGCCCAAGCGCAAGATTCAAATCGGCATGGGCTTCGCGCTTCTGGCTGCGGCGGGATTGATGCTGGCTAGCGCCTTGCACTTCCTGCCTGGCGGCGGAGATACCCTGGGCCTGCACGGCTGGCGCATGCGTGTGGGCTTGGCCGGCAACTTTGCCTTCGGCGTCCTGATGAATCTCGGCATCGGCGCCTACGCGCCCAGCCTCATCCTGTTTGGCTTTCTCGGCATGGATCTAAAAGCGGTGTTCCCGGTGATGATGGGCTCCTGCGCCTTCATCATGCCGACCAGTGGAATCCGCTTCATCGGGCGCGGCAGTTACTCGTCGCGTGCCGCTTTGGGTCTGGCCCTGGGTGGAGTGCCGGGCGTGCTGCTGGCAGCGTACGTGGTGCGCGAGCTGAAGGTTGACCAACTTCGCTGGCTGGTCATCGCGGTGGCGACCTACAGTGCCTTGGCCTTGCTGCATTCTGCGGCCAAAGATCGCCCGCGAGCTCAGCCGGCCGCACCCGCTCAAGGAGTCGGCTAGTGGCCCATCCCCTGTTCGCCACCAAGAGCATGGACAAGTTGCGCGCGGACGCAGAGTTCGCCCATGGCTTGAAGCGCACCTTGACTGCGCTGGACCTGGTGCTGCTCGGCATCGGCGCCATCATCGGCACCGGCATCTTCGTGCTCACCGGCCGGGCTGCCGCTGCCAACGCCGGCCCTGCCGTCGCCCTGTCTTTCACCGTCGCGGGCGTCGCATCGGCCTTCGCGGGGCTGTGCTACGCCGAGATGGCGTCGATGAT
>PMBY01000167.1 GCA_003153875.1 Myxococcales bacterium
CACCGGGAGAACGTGCGCGACGGCCTTGTGCCCGAGGATTATGTGCGGCACCTCGAATACAAGGGCCAGGAAGTGGCCCTGCAGAGCGAGAGCAAGGGTTACCGATTCAAGCTGACGCCGCCCGTGCCAGTGACCGTCCTGCACGGCGACGTCCGTGGCAACGCGAGAGCCACCAAGAGCGTGGTGCCGCTGAACGTGGCTCCGTAGGAGTGGGTAGTCAACCGGGCAACCGGGCCGGCGCAGCGAAGTCGTGCCTCACCGATTTCGCTGCGGCGACCCCGTATGCTGGAACCGCGGTAGCCGCCATTTTCAGGAGCGTTCATGCTGGTATGCGGGTGATGAAGTCACGCACCGCCTGTACAAGAAGGGCAACTTGGTCTTTCGTGTAGTCGGCGTACTGGCTGTGTGCGGCGCTGTTTCGGAGATCAAGCCACGCCGTGACGTTCTTCAGGTCACCCCTGCCGTAGGCATTGGCGGCGAACAGCTCGGAGTTCAGAAGGTTGGCCTTCTTGTGCTGGCCCTTGCCGTCAACTACCGATACCGCATGCTTGGAGGCTAGCTGACGAAGGTGCCCCTCAAGCACACCGCCCGCGAGAACGGCGGCCGGGTCCTTGAACCCCTCGCCGAGCAGGTGGTCAGCCATTTCAAGGAAGTCCGAGAAGAGGTCCGCGTGAATGAGATCGACGGCACCCTGAGTTCGGCCGGCCGCCACGTCGGCCCGCAGCGCGCTGACCATGCCCAGGACGGCTGGCAGGACCGCGCAGTTGTCGTACCCAGCCCTTTTGAAAAGACCGTTCACCGATTCGAGGTATTGGCTCCCGGGCAGCGCAAGACGTCGGACAGCAGACGCCATGGAAGTCAGCATGGCGACGATTTCGTGCTCGGGTAGATCACTGCAGTCGTCGTACTTGGATCGCTGCCGGAGTGCCTTGAACTCGGCGATGAGTCCGTCGAGTTCAGCCACGATGGCCTTCTGATCAATCATCGTCGATTCACTTCCACGTTGTGGGGGCGGCTGACGTTCAACTCAGCATCCCGCCTTGCGGCCTTTTTCGCAAGCGCTGGCGGACGTCGTAGGTCGGGGCGTTCAGGCCGGTCTCCTTCGCGACCTTGGCCTTGCCGTCAGCTGTGGCGAGGGTGTTCGCGACGGATCCAACCTGCAGCGTTGGTTGACATGTCCAGTCGTGGGGGAACATACTTTCCGAATGGAAAATGATGCCAAAACGATCCAACTGGTTGGTTCCCCACCGGAGGGATACGCCTTGTTTACGAAGACAACGCTTTCCTATCCTCAGCACAGTCCGGTCCAAGTGGAATCGTTCGCGAAAAATTCCGCCATAGTGACCAGCCAACTTCAGGATCTTCTTCGAAGGGAATTGGAGCGAGTAAGGCGAGAGGGACTTGAAATTCCTGGCGATCCGAATGAGCCCTTCGTCTACACCATTGAGGGAATCGTCCCACATGTGAACACGTCCAGCGGGGCAAGCGCCACAATCGGAGTCTGGTTCAAGAGGAGCACCGCGAGCGTCGTGGGGGACAACGGAATGAAGCCGCTGAAAATTTGAACGTCCGAGGAACAATCCTCGCGATGAATTCTTGAAACACCACGCTGTGGCCGTACAGGCAAGGGCGGGCGTCTCTAGCGACTATTTCCAAATGGCATGGCCGGCCACAAGAGCCCCATGCTGAAGTGGGCGGGCAAGATCGCGGCGTGCCTGGATGTGGACGCGAGCGTGCTGCTCCAGCCGCGGGATGCTCCGGCGGCCTCCCCCAGTGCGGTCACCAGACGCCGCTGAGGCACCCTCGCTGCATGAAATGTAGTGTGAAAGTGGCAGTAGCCGCGAAGTCTTGTCTTCTTCGTTCTCGGGGGGTGACGCGGGACGCGGGCACGATCCGGGTGCGGAGGCTGCTGTGCGATGAGATGACCCCCGAATACCGTGTGACGTGGCGGCGAAAAGGCAGCACGAGGGTCGCTAGCCGCACTATGAGGGCCAACGGGGAAATTTCAATCGAGGTCGTGCCATCAGACCAAGGCCGCTTGAAGTCCAGCCTCACGGCTCCGTCCGGCAAGGCAAGATGTGCAGCAGGTCGTTGGCCAAGGGCGGGCGCAAGATATACTTGCACAAGGTTACTCGGCCTCTCTTGTCGTTGGCGGACCCTTGGTAGCAGCGGCACTTGTCTCCGCTCGAAGACCGCCAGTCCCACGGGGCAGCGGTTGTGCCCCGGAACTGTTTGCGGCGAATCCCGAATGGAGCGACCATGGTCCGCATGACAGCCAGACTCTATGCCATGCTCTCGCGCCCTCTCTTGGGGTTGCTTGGTGGGTGTGTAGTCGATACGAGGCGACGGCGAGATTGGGGCAACGCTTGCTGGGTGGCCTTGGCGTTCGTGCTTTCGGTCGCCAGCTTTTCAGCGTGCAGCAGGAAGGAACTCCGCGAGGAAAGGTACCCGAATGGGGCGCTCAAGTCTCGCGGCTATATGAAGCAGGATGCCGAGAAGAACTACGGCCGCCACGGCTCTTGGGTCTTCTGGTACGAGAATGGCCAGAAGCAGCAAGAGAGCACCTTCAAAGATGACAAGTTGGAAGGCCCCGCGACCCTCTGGTACGAGAACGGCCAGAAGATGCAGCAGGAAACCTACAAGGATGACAAGTCGGAAGGCCCCGCGACTTTCTGGTACGAGAACGGCCAGAAGAAGAAGGAGAGCGCCTACAAGGCCGACAAGTTGGATGGCCTCGTAACTGTCTGGCACGAGAACGGTCAGAAGGAAAGTGAGGGCACCTACAAGGCAGGCAAGTCGGATGGCCGTTTCATCACATGGCACGAGAACGGCCAGAAGGAGCATGAGAGCGCCTTCAAGGCAGGCAAGTTGGAAGGCCCCTACGCTGAATGGTACGAGAACGGCAAGAAGAAACAGGAGACTACCTTCAAGGATGGAAAGTTGGATGGCGGTCTCATCACATGGTACGAGAACGGCCAAAAGAAACAGGAGAGAGGTGTCAAAGGAGACAAGTGGGAAGGCCCCTACACCGAGTGGTACGAGAACGGCCGGAAGAAGGAAGAAGGGACCTTCAAAGATGACAAGTTGGAAGGTCCCTTGACTACCTGGTACGAGAACGGCCACAAGAAAGCCGAGGGCAACTACAAGGCAGGCAAGTTGGAAGGCCCCGCAACCTTCTGGCACGAGAACGGTCAGAAGGAGCAGGAGAGCACCTTCAAAGATGACAAACTGGAAGGTCCGTCGACCTATTGGTATGAGAACGGCCAGAAGAAGGCCGAAGTGGAATTTGCCCATGGGCAGAGGGTTGGCCAATCACTTGCTTGGAGGGAGGACGGCGGGAGGGCAAAGGCCGTCGCGCTGACGGAGTCGCCTGCTGAGCCCGCAGCAATCGTTACCGATAACAATGACATTCTCAGTTTTGGAAAGCCCACCGTAAAGTCTGCAAGGTATGGAATCACGAGGGTGTTGGTTGAGGTCAAGAACATGGCCAAGCACCAAATTACTTGCACGCTGACGGCAACTTTCCTGAAGGGTGACTCAATTATTGGGACCGCACATGACATGCTGAGTGGCGTTTCTGCTGGAGACACGAAGACTGCAGAGTTCACCACGAGCGACGATGTTGCCGCCTACGACACGTTGAAGCTAAAGACCAGTAGTTGCTTTTGACGGTGGCAATGTATCGATAGCGCCGCACCGATGTTGATCTCGCAAGCGCGTTGCTGGTAACTCGGACCTGCCCGGTGGCAGGCCACTCATCACGTCGGCACGTGCCTTTGTCGACGGACAGCAGACGTGAGGGCAGCTACGTTTGCGTGTCGCCGACAGACTCGGCCATGGTGAGGCGCCGCGGAAAAAGCTGGGAGCTGCCGTGGGTCAGCTCGGCGGAGCGGTGGCGCCCAGCTCGGCGCACTTCACGCCGGCGAAGCGATGCAACCACCAGGTGCCGGCGGGGAAGAAGGCCTCGCGGCCGGCCAGGTGGTCGG
>PMBY01000440.1 GCA_003153875.1 Myxococcales bacterium
TCGCCCGACTCGAGCAGGACGATGAAACCCTTGTCGGCGTGGGTGACCTGAACCACCACGTCGAGCAACTGATCGAACAGGGTCGGAATCTCGTAGCTCTCCATCAGCTTCTGCGAGAACTCGAACAGGCGCTTGTACGAGTTCAGCTCGGCCATGGTCTTGGCGGCGACGTCGTCGGTGACCGGCTCGTCGTAGAGCGAGAACTCCAGTTCCACGCTGCCCACCCGGATGCGATCCTCCTGGACCAGGCGGTGCTTGCTGCGCCGCCGTCCGTTGATGTGCAGGTCCGCGTCCCTGTCGGTGACCGAGACCACGAAGTCGCGGCCATCAAAGTGGATGTGCGCGTGGGTATCCGCCAACAGGGGATCAGGCAGAAGGATGTCGACCCCTTCGCCCTTTCCGAGCGAAGTGAGCTTCTTGTAGATGTGGTACACCTTCACGCCCGAACTAGGCATGTGGATGCGCAGGGTCGCCATGGGGTGCAGTCTCTCCGTTTCTGGTCAGAAACGGAAGTACAGACCGGGGCCAATTGCATCGCCCAGCAAGACGGGCACCAGGCGCGGCACCCGGACCATCGCCTGGGCTGAAGGTGCCGGTGCCAGCGGGGTCTCGGGTTGGAAGTAGTACAGGGCATCAACAATGCCCCAGGCGACGGCGGCAAAGAAAGCCGCGCCAGTCGCCACCTGCGTGCGCATCAGCCAGCGCGACCGGTTTTCGTCGGTGTGGTCAATGTCCTGGGGTGGGCAAGGCGTGGCCCCGGTGTCAAGGCGACAGCCTCGCTTGGGCCGGAACCCGTACAGCGCGAAGTTGGTGGTCAAGGCCGCCACCGAGGCTGCGGCCAAGGTGGCCTGCACCGCCAGGAAGGCCCAGCCTTTGCGCCGGTGGCCGTTTTGGAACTGTCCCACGCCAAAGGGCACGAAATTGAGCAGGAAGGAATTGCGCCCGAAGCGCTTCTCGATGACCGTGGGTCCTGCCCGCAGTTTCTCGCATTCTTCGCGGTCACGCTGCCGCGCCCGCGCCGCCTCCCGCTGCTTCGCCTCCAGGTTCTCGACCTCGGCCTCGTGGGCGCGCAGAACCCCATTGAAGAGGTCGATCACCTGCGGCGGATCCAAGAGGGGATCAAAGCGATAGTCGGGCTGCAGTTGCAGGAGCTTGCGGAATTCCTGGGCGGCAGCGTCGCTGTCTCCCTGAAAAAGCTCGGCGACTCCCAGCATGCGGTGGGCTTGTACGATCTGGCCCTCCGACTCGAGGCGGATTTCAGGGTAGAGCAGGGGCCGCAGGATCTCGATAGCCCGGCCGTACTCACCGCGGTCAAAGGAGATCTTGCCCCGCCGAAGTTCGTCGGCGACCGGCGATGAAACGGTCTGGGGCGCTGCCTGGAAGAGCAGGAGAACGACGATTCCCGCGTGCACGTTACTCGTCCAACCGCACGGTTACTTGCCGCGACTCTCCCGCGGTGATGTTGACTCGCTCAGTGAGGGTTTTGTCTCCAAGAACGACCACGACATCCAGACTCTTCCGCATCTCATCGCCGACGTCAAAGGGAACCGGCACTCGCTCGCCCGGGCGGACTGTGGTGCGCCAGGGGTTGGGCCGGCCGTCGTTCACTTCGCGCAGCAGGATGCTGGCGTCGGCTCGCGCTGGCTGCAAGCTTACCGACAGGCGGGCGGGTTTGGGGTCGAGATTGACGTAGAGATGNNACCGTCACCTCCTTGCGGTTGCAGCAGGTGTCGTTGCGGAATTCCAAGGTGTGAGGCCCATCCCACGGAACCACGATGCGGTTCTGCCGAGGCCCGAAATCGAAACGCTTCTGGCCGTCCATCCAGACTTCGACTTTGGGGGGATGGGGGCCCAGGGTCAACTCGACCTGCTGGGGTTTGGGCGCGGCCGCGCCACGGGGCGACTCGCGTGCGGTCTCCTCGCGCGGGTCGCCCCGCTCCGAGGCCACCACGACTCTTTTTGCTTCCCGTGGCACGTGGGTCGATGAAACGGGAATGTTCTGCGAGCGGGCCGCCACCTTGGTAGGCGGCGCCGGCGTCTTGGCTCCCGCAGCGGTCGCAGGTCCGATGGTTTTCGGTGCTTGCAGACTGGCAGCCATCCGCTCGCCATTTCCAACCTGATTGGCCCGCACGGCCCGGCGCCAGATTGCGAACGTGCCGAACCCTATCCCGACCAGAACCGCCACCACGATGCCCACCGTCACCCAGCGCCGGAGGCGCTCGCCTCGTTCCAGCCGTCGCAACTCGGCCAGCACCGTGGGGTTCTCCGGTTCCAATGCCAAGGCACGGTTCCAAAGTTCCAACGAGCGGGCGGTATGGCCAGCCGCGTGTTCACGCTGGCCGGAGGCCACCAGGGCTGTCGCGAGACGACCGTCCAGTCCCTTCTCATAGGCTTCCGGGCCTGTGAGGTAGCGGCCCAGCTCCTCGCGCACATCTTCCAGACCTGCGTCAGCCACATAGACACGCAGATCGTCCAGCATGAGGCTCAATCGCGGATAACGGTCGTTGGGATCTCGTGCCAGCGAACGCGCGATCACCTTGGCCAGATGGTCTGACACCCGCGGGCTGACGGTACGCGGGTCGGCGAAACGGCCTTCGGCAATGCGCTTGAGCACTTCGTGCGGGTTCTTTCCCGAGAAGGGCAACGCGCCGGTTGCCATCTGGTACAGCATGACGCCCACGGAAAAGATGTCGCTGCGGAAATCCAGGGTCTTGCCGTCGAGAACCTCGGGCGCCATGTAGGCCGGCGAGCCCAGGATTTGTCCTGTCACGGTCATGCGTTCCAGGTCCACCACCTGGGCCACGCCAAAGTCCATCAGCTTGATGGCCCCGTCCTTGCGGACCATCACGTTCTCGGGCTTGATGTCGCGGTGGATGATGCCCAGCGAGTGCGCGTGGGCCAGAGCGCTGCCGACCTCCAGCACGATGAGCGCCGCCAGCTCGGGCACGGGCAACTTCCGGTTGGCCAGGAACTGCTTCAAGGTCTGGCCGTCGATGAATTCGGTGACGATGAAGGACGATTGAGCGTCGTCCCCCGAGTAGTCGAAAATCTGCAAGATGCCGTCGTGGTTCAGCTTGGCCACGGCCCTCGCCTCGCGTTGCAGGCGTGCCCTTGATTCGGCCTCGGCGAGCAAGTGCGGGTGCAGCACCTTGACCGCGACCTCGCGGCGCAAGGTCTCGTCCTGGGCACGGTAAACCACCGCCATGCCGCCCTGGCCGACTTCTTCGATGATTCGATATCGCGATGGCAGGGGGTTGGGAACCATAGTCACCACACGACGACAAGCCAGTAGGACTAGGCTAGGGGCTGGATACTACGAGACGAAGGCCCGACATACAACCAGCAACTCGGTGCGCCGCATGAGACCACAGGTTGACGCCGAGACGCGCGGAGACGACTATCTGCCGATTCATGGCCGCCGGCAAAGTGAAAACGCCTGAAGGCAGATCCGCATTCTCCGCGCGGACTGCTGGCGACATCTGGCGCGGCCGTGCGACCCGGGCCGGGGACAGCATCGCCTTTCGCTTTCGTGAAGGCGACGACTGGCGTGGTGTCACCTGGCAGCAGGCGGACGTGGCAGCGCACGAGATTGCCGGCGGGCTGGCGGGCTTGGGAATCGGCGTGGGTGAGTGCGTTTGCATCCTGGCGCAGACGCGGCTGGAATGGGTGCTTTGTGATGTGGGGCTGGTCTTGGCCGGCGCGGTGTCGGTGCCCATCTACCCATCGAGCACGCCCGAGCAGTGCGCGTACATCGTCAAAGACAGCGGCGCCCGAACCGTGATCGCCGAGGACGCCACGCAGTTGGACAAGCTGGTGCCGCTTCTGGCCGAGATCCCAAATCTGCGTCTGGTCTTTGTTGATGGTGAGTCCCATCTGGAGACGGCGGGTGCCGACGGCCGAATGACTGCGCGCCTGGACGGAGTCCTGGCAGCAGTGGAAAGGGCCGGTGGAGTGACGCCGCTGTCGCTGGCGACTTTGCGCCGGGCGGGGCAGGCGTGGCTGGCCGGCCACGCGGGGGAACTGGACCGACGCGCGGCTGAGGTTGAGCCCGATCATGTGTTCACCATCGTCTACACCTCGGGCACCACGGGACGGCCCAAGGGGGTGGTGCTGACCCATCGAAACATGGTCGAGTCCTTTGCCAGCGTGATGCGCGCTTTCGACCTGCGCGACACCGACGTGCAGTATCTCTTTTTGCCTCTGGCCCACGTTCTGGGTCGCGAACTGGAATGGGCGCCCATTCTGGCGGGCTGCGCGTTTGCGTTTTCCGCAGGACAGTCACGGATCAAGTTCGACCTCGTCGAGGTGCGGCCCACCTTCATGGCCGGCGTGCCGCGTGTCTTCGAGAAGCTGCATGCGGCGATTGCGGTAGCGGCCGGGCAGGGGAGCGGGGCCAAGCGGGCGCTGGTTGGATGGGCCTTTGGGGTCGGTGCACGGTACGCGACCGGCCTGCGCCGGAGGAAGCCGCCTCGCTTCGGTCTGCGCGTGGAGCACGCCTTGGCCGAGCGCCTGGTCCTGTCCAAGTTGCGCACTCTTCTGGGTTTCGACCGTTGCCGCTTTCTGATCTCGGGGGGCGCGGCGCTGTCTGCCGAGATCGCGGAGTTCTTCCATGGCCTCGGTCTGCTGGTTCTGGAAGGCTACGGCCTGACCGAGACCACAGCCGCCGCATTCGTCAACCGTTGGAACTGCTACCGCTTCGGCACTGTAGGCCCGGCCATTGACGTGATTCAGCATCGCATTGCCGATGACGGCGAGATCCTGATGCGCGGGCCGTCGGTCTTCACTCGCTACCACAACAACCCAACCGCTACCGCCGAGGCCATGGACAGCGAGGGATGGTTTCGCTCGGGCGATATCGGCCACATCGAGGACGGGTTTCTGAGCATCGTGGACCGCAAGAAGGACATCATCGTGACGGCGGGCGGGAAGAACGTGGCGCCCCAGATGATCGAGACTGCGCTGCAGGCCCACTGTCCTCTCATCAGTCAGGTGGTGGTGTTTGGCGACAACCGGCCGCACTGCGTGGCCATCGTCACACCCTCGGAATTCGCCGCGCGCCAGTTTGGTGGCGGCAGCCTGGCCCAAGCCGCCGCACAGCCCGAGCTGCGTGCGGCTGTGGAAGATGCCGTGGCCGCGATCAACCGAACCCTGGCCCCATACGAGACCATCAAGAACTTCGCCATCCTGCCCGGGGATTTTTCCGAGGCCACAGGCGAGCTGACCCCCAGCCTCAAGGTCAAGCGCGACGTGGTGAAGAGCCGGTATGGGCACATCGTCGATGCGCTTTACAAGAAGGCAGAGTAGCTAGCTTCTTCCCCTTCGGGGGCTTCGGGACGGACAGCCCAACCCCGCCCGCCCCGCGCGCTTCGCGCGCGCCCTCGTCACCACAGAGAGCACAGAGAACACAGAGGTCGGAAAGGAAGAAAGGGCTCGGACCGGACAGAACCCAACCCTTCCCTTTCCAGTCCGACTCTGTGGCCTCTGTGTCTCTGTGGTGAGAAAAGCTCTCCCCGTCCGCACGAAACCTTGAGCCAGAGGGGCCGATAAGAGCGCATGCTGCTTCAGCTTGCTGCTCGGCTTCTCTGGCCCGCTCGTTGCGCTGCCTGCAACTCCTTTGTGCCTGAAGACAGGGCGTTCTGCGAAAGTTGCGAACTTTCTGTGTCGGCAGTGGAACAGTCCTGTCACGGCTGCGGCTTGCCCCATATGGATGATGGCGGTTCGGAGGGTAGTCGCTGTCATGGCTGCCAGGCCAAGCCGCTGCCCTTCTCGCGCGTCTGGACAGTGCTGGCCTACGGGGGCGCCACGACACAGGCCATTCTCCACCTGAAACATGGAAGGCGTCGCCACCTGGCCCGCCCCCTGGGCGCCTTGCTCTTGCCTGCCGTCACGGCGGCGATTGAGGGCGGCGTGAACGCGCTCTGCCCGGTCCCTTTGCACCCCCGGCGTTTGCGCCAGCGAGGATTCAACCAAGCCCTGGATCTCCTGCACGTGGCCGAAAGACTTGCCCGACCGCCCGCGGCCCGGCCGCTTGTGGTTCCCGACGGATTGCGCCGAATTCGCGATACCCCGGCGCTGGGCTGGGAGTCGCCCGCGTCCCGCCGACGAATCGTGGCTGGTGCCTTCGCCGTCGACAGGCCGGAATGGACCAAGAACCGACGGATCTTGCTAGTGGACGACGTCATGACAACGGGCGCCACGCTGTCCGAGTGCACGCGCGTCCTGCTCCGCGCCGGGGCGGCCGAGGTACAAGTCGTGGCATTGGCCCGGGTTTGCTAACTCTGTTCTTGACTCTGCCGTCGCCGTCGCTAACGTAGCCCGCCTGAACCACACGGACTCACAGGCACGTAGCTCAGTGGGAGAGCACTACCTTGACACGGTAGGGGTCGGCGGTTCAATCCCGCCCGTGCCTACCATTTGTCTTCGGGCTTCAGTGCCGGCCGTCGACGGTGCTATCCTTCGGCCGTTGCAATCTTCAACCCTAGCCTACGCAATCCGCGCAGACCGGCGCCCCGCCGGCCTGGGCGCGCGCCTACGCCCTGTTCGCCGGATGTTCGCGTTCGGAGAGCAAAGACCGTGAGTGAACGCCCGGTGATCCGCCCCCGTGACAAGGGGGATGTGCCTGACGATCCGCTGTCCCGTCTGCGCCATTCGGCGTCGCACGTGATGGCCGATGCAGTTCAGCGCCTACGTCCCAAGGCTAAAGTGACCATCGGTCCGGCCATCGAGAACGGGTTCTACTACGACTTCGACACCGAGCCGTTCGCGCCCGATGACATCGAGAAGATCGAGGCCGAGATGGCCAAGATTGTCGGCCAGGATCTGCCTTTCGTGCGCAAGGTGGTTTCGCGGCCAGACGCTCTGCGCCTGTTTGCCGACAAGGGCGAGACATACAAAGTCGAGATCATCGAGTCGATCCCCGAGGGCGAGGAGATCTCGCTCTACCAGCACGGTGATTTCGTAGACCTGTGCGCCGGGCCGCACATCGAACGCACCGGGCAGATCAAGGCTTTCAAGGTGCTGTCGTTCGCGGGTGCCTACTGGCGCGGCGACGAGCGCAACCCGCAGCTCCAGCGCGTGTACGGCACGGCCTTCGCGTCCAAGGACGATCTGAAAGCCCACCTGACTCGTCTGGAGGAAGCCAAGCGTCGCGATCACCGCGTGCTGGGCAAGCAGCTCGACCTGTTTTCCGTCGACGAGCTGGTGGGACCGGGCTTCGTGCTCTGGCACCCCAAGGGCGCCATCATCCGTAACGTGCTCGAGGAAATGCTTCGCCGCGAGCTGGTTCGTCGTGGGTACGAGATGGTGTTCACTCCGCATGTGGCGCGCGAGCAGTTGCTGGTGAAGTCCGGCCACATGGAGCACTACAAAGAGAACCTTTTCGGCGGCATGGAACTGGAAGGCCAGCGCTATCTGGTCCGGCCCATGAACTGCCCCTTCCATATCGCCATCTATCGGTCGCAGCTTCGCTCGCACCGCGAACTGCCCATCCGCTACGCCGAGTTTGGTACCGTGTATCGCTACGAACGTTCGGGCGTGCTACACGGCCTGCTCCGCGTGCGCGGATTCACCCAGGACGACGCCCACCTTTTCCTGCGCGAAGAGCAGATCGAGGAGGAGATGGCGGCTTGCGTGCGCTTCGGGCTGGACGTTCTCAAGGTCTTCGGCTTTGCCGACGTGAAGGCCTTCTTGGCGACCCGGCCAGAGAATTTCATGGGCGAGAAGGCGGCCTGGGATCGAGCCGAGGCTGCCATCCGACGCGTGCTCGAAGGTGCGGGCATGCCCTTCGAGGTCGACGAGGGCGGCGGCGCCTTCTATGGCCCCAAGATCGATCTCAAGATCCGCGACGCCCTTGGCCGCGAATGGCAGTGCACCACCTTCCAGCTCGATTTCCAGCTCCCCGAGCGCTTCGAACTGGAATACGTGGCGCCCGACGGTTCACGCCAGCGCCCGGTCATGATCCACCGCGCCTTGTTCGGCTCGATGGAGCGTTTCATGGCGGTTCTCATCGAACACTTCGCGGGCGCCTTCCCGCTCTGGCTCGCGCCGGTACAGGCGCGCGTTCTTACCGTCAGTGAGAAGGCCGATGTCTGGGGCCGCGAGGTCCAGGCGCGCCTGCTGGCGGCTGATTTGCGCGCGGACGCCGATCTGTCGGCCGACAAGCTCGGCGCCAAGATCCGACGTGCGCAAATGGAGAAGATTCCGTACATGCTCGTAGTGGGCGAGAGGGACATGGCTGCCCG
>PMBY01000438.1 GCA_003153875.1 Myxococcales bacterium
ATCCGCAGATGACCGCCGGTCGCGGTTTCGTGGAAACGGTGGCGGCGGCGATCGGCGGTGGCGTGACCATGGTGCAACTGCGTGACAAGGACGCGCCGGCCCGGGATTTGATCGAGATCGGCCGGGCACTCAAAGCCCTGCTCAGTCCACGCGGCATTCCGCTGATCGTCAACGACCGCCTTGACGTCGCGTGCGCGATCGGCGCCGACGGGATCCATGTCGGCCAGGGCGATCTGCCGCCTGCCGCCGCCCGCGCGGCGCTTGGGCCGCAGGCGATCATCGGTCTCTCGATCACGCGGGAGGAGGAACTCGGCACCTTCGATCCGGCGGTGACCGATTACGTCGGCCTCGGTCCCATCTTCCCTACCGGCACCAAATCCGACGCGGCGCCCGCGCTCGGCGACGCCGGTTTTGCCGCCTTGCGGCGGCGGCTGGTCTGCCCGGTCGTCGCCATCGGCGGAATCAGCGCGGCCAACGCGGCCCTAGCCATGGCGGCGGGCGCCGACGGGCTGGCGGTTGTGAGCGCAATCTGCGCTGCACCCGATCCCCGCGCCGCGGCGCGCACCCTCCGCGCCCTCGTGGATGCCGCGCTTCGCATCCGGAGGGCGCGACAAGATCGCGCCCCTATGACAGAAGAACACGCATCGGCGGGCTGAGACTTATTGCACCCAGGAAGCCACCCATGGTCTTTTGTTTTGACACCCGGTTAACGAATGACGCGCAGGCAGGCGGCGGGATTTGAGTGGAGGCATTCAAAGACTTGTTTGAGCGAGCGCGCCGGGAAGTGAATGGAAGTAAGCGTGAGCAGGACGTTGCGCAGGAGGGCGAGATTGGCGAGCGCGCGTGGGTTGCGGGTCCGGGAGCGGTCCTCGCCCCAGAGGCTGTCGCGGCGCCAATGGTTGCGGATCTCCACTCCGGCCCAATGACCGCGGATGAGTGCCTGCCATTGCTCCGGGGTGCGTTCGGCCGACTCCAAGGAAGAGAGGTAGAATCGGGTTTCGTTGGTGGTTTTGCCGGTCTTTTTGGTGAAGACCTCACTGCGAACCACGACGATGCTGCGGGCCCCAGCAAAGCCGGCGGCATCCGGCTCTATGGGGAAGACGTGCAGGCTGCGTTGTTCCGTGCGGCCATGCCCGGTGCAGTTTTGAAAAAAAAGGGGGTGTTCTCCAAAGCATTGAAGGCCTTGGCCTGCTGGAGCAGGGAGGGTTGGTTGCCCCGGATCTGGAGGAGGTAATCGCCGCCTTTTTCCACGATCGTGCTGGCCGTCGGTTTCTGACAATGGAGCGGATCGGCGGTGACGATCTTGCCGTCGAGTGCTTGCTGGCGTTGGAGCAGGGCCAGGGCCGCGGTCTGTTCACAGCGCGGCGTGTTTTCCTTCTGATCGTAGACGGCGACCGCTTGCGGCGCGCCGTCCTCGTGCTGCGCCAGGGTGAGCAGGCCGATGTGATCGCGGATCATCTTCCCGTCGAGGGCCAGGGCCTGGGGGAGCGTTCCGGCCTGTGCCTGGAGCCAACGATCAAGCAGCGCGGCAAAGGGCTCGGGATCCATGCGCGTGAGCACCTGGTAAAAGACACTGTAGCTGGGCACCTGCCAGAAGGCCTGGGCCCCTTTCTTGCGGGGCAGGCACAACTGCCGGCGCTGGGCCTGGCTGAGGCTTTGAGCGAAACGCTCGATCTCTGCGATATCGCGGCGTCCGGCCAGCAGGGCCATGGCGATGATGGCCAACACCGGGCCGATGCGCAGGCGGGTGTTCTTGCCGCGAGGATCCGGGGCTTTGCGCAAAAGTTCCAGCAGCGAGAGCATCTGGAGTTGGCTCACGGGAATGACCCCGCTGGGTGGAGCGATCCTTCCGGGCTCGCACGCGGGCGGAAGCCGGACAGCCCTCAGGCGCTCGCGGGCTTGCGGATCAAGTGCGTAGAGCCAGAGCTTTTTTGGGCGCTCGTTGGCCACGTAAAAATCCGCCCGGTGCCGGCTGTAGCCGGCACTCATTCCAACCGCCTGCCAGTTGCTCGCCTTGTAACAGGTTCCCGCAAAGGCCTCCGGATCGGTGAAGCTCTCGGCCAGCAAGGGGCGGTAGCCAAAGCTCTCCTGCCACTGCCCGCTCAGGGCGCGCAAGGCCGCCCCCATCGTTTGCGAAGCCAGATTTGGGGATGACCCCTTGTCGGCCAGCACGAGGAAACGGCGGTTCTGCACAATGAGCTTCAACCGCTCCACCCGGTGATTGGCACTCCAGCCGATCCACCGGTCCCGGTCCTTGAGCGCATAGCAGGCCGGTCCCCAGGCAAGCAGCGCGGCCCGACGACCGTGGACCTCGACGACCTGCCGCAAATAGTCTCCCACCGCACGGCCGGCGCCGAGATAATGATGATCCGCCATCTGCTGGTCGAACCAGGGTTGTTCCTCTGGCGCGGCGATGCGCACGCGAATACCTGAATCCGGATCGGTGCTCTTGAAGGCGGTGGTTGGATCGGAGTGCTTCATCCCAACCTAAGCATGCAGAAACGGCCGCGGATGTCTAGTCGGAACTACTGGGCCTCATCAGCAAACACTTCTGTTTCGAACAGAAAAGACCGTGCCCGCCCCACGACCCACGGCGTTTCT
>PMBY01000505.1:0-3396 GCA_003153875.1 Myxococcales bacterium
CTCGCTCCCAGTGCGCTGCTCCCGCCCACGGCCACCGTGCCGCGCGCCGTGCACCCTCCGCCCGTGGCACCGTGGTGGGCATTGGCCAACTTGGGCTCCGGCAGCACGGCGCACGGCACTCCATCTGGGAAAACGGCGACGATTGGCTCCCGTGCCGCGCACTGGCCCGCAAGTGCCCTCAGGGGCGCAAATGGGCGCTCACCTTGTGCGGGCGCCATGCGCGGCCCGGTCGCTGCTTCCCGGAAAGCGGCGCCACCAGCTCAGGATCTCAGTGCCATGATCTTGCAAAAGGCGGCGGTGCGCGCTCAGCGCTACCCTCATCTCATCATCGACCCCTTCTTTCTAGCGGCTNNAATGCTCTTGCAGAACACGGGAGATCTCGGTCTGGCTGAGGTCGGAAGCCTTGCGCAGGTCCGGGTGTGAATCGATGAGGCGATCGAGGGTAGTGCGCGAGATCTGAAGCTCCTTGGCGGCGGCAGATGGCTTCCAGTGGTGCCGCTGGAGTGCCTCGATCAGTTGGGCGGGGCTGATTGACGACGGGCCTGGCTTGGTAGCAGGTGGGGCTGGAGCTGCAGGTTCTGGGATGCCAGGCCTGGTCGGGAATCTGGAGGGCAAGGTTGTGGGCAGCTCAGGGAGAGCAGAGACCACTCCCCTGCCCCGGTTGGCAACGACAAGCTGGGTGGCGAAGTTTTTGAGCTGGCGTACGTTGCCCGGCCAGCTGGCCATGGCGACGCGAGCGACCATATCGCCCGAAAGCCACATGGGTTGGGTCGGGGGCGGTGGTTCGAGGTTGGAGATCTCACCGGTTTGCTCCAGGATCTGCCGGAGGAAGTGGAGGAATAGAATTCCGATGTCCTCGCGGCGCTCACGCAGGGGCGCGATTTGGATCTGGAAGGCCGATAGGCGGTGGTACAGAGCCGGCAACAGGGACGCACCTTCGGGTGCGGCATCGGTTGCGGCAATGAGCCGGACATTCACCCGACGGGGTCCGCGGCTGCCTAGAGGCCTGGTTTCCCCGGTCTCAAGAACGCGAAGGATCGCGGCCTGAATCTCAGGCGAGGTGAGACCGATCTCATCGAGGAATATGGTGCCACCATCGGCCTCGGAGAAATATCCACGCCGGACATCGCTGGCACCAGTGAAGGCCCCCTTCTCATGGCCGAACAATTCGGCAGAGGCAGTCGACGCCGGTATTGCCGCCATGTTGATGGGTACAAATGGAGCGCGCGCTCGATGGCTCAACTGGGCGATCGCGGATGCGGTGACCTCCTTGCCGGTTCCTGTTTCTCCGCGGATGAAGACGGGTGTATCGAGATCGGCAACCGCGACGACAGCGTTGCGGAGACTGACCATGGCGTCGCTGGTGCCAAGGAGGCCGGCAATAGGCGGTGGATTGTTGGGGGAGGCCGAAAGGTGCAAGCACAGCACGATTCGGCGAGAAAGAGTCACGACAACGCCGCGGCGGAGATCGGCCTCTGAAAGAACCCGGCGTTGGATGAGAGGTTCCAGATCGACTTCAACGCTATGAGAGCGCGCCCGTGAGGATGGCGTCGGCTCCAGGAGAGTCGCGAGCTGATGGCTGCCTATGTGCAGGCAAGGCTCCCGTCCCACGAACGTATCGAAGAGCGGTCGGGCAAGGCCGAGGGATGAAGAAAAGGTGGGTGTGCCCCGAGAAAGGGACATCGGCGGGGCAGCATGCAGGGGCCCAAGTATTGCGACTTCGCCTACACGTGAGAGATCGGGATGCCAAAGGATGGAAAGCGCAAGGAGCGGTGGGTCCGTGGCAGCCGCTACCTGCTGCCCGTTGGTCATCGTGGGCGCGTCGTCGGGACGCATGGCCTGCACGATACACCTAAGCCGGTGTTCTGCATAAAGTGTCAAAACTCGGAGGGAGACCCGTTGGCACGGAGGCTGGCGGCCCCTCCATCACTTGCGGGCTTGTCTTGCTGTTCCGACTGATTTTGCAGAAGGCTTTCTGTCGCCAAAAACGTTGGAATCGATGAAGACCCTGTGTTCGAAGCACGCCCAGAAAAAGCTGCCCTTGACGTTGGACCTCTCGCGATGGGTCATGGGTTTGTCGCAATTCGGACAGTGTGGCGCTTGAATGATTTCCCATCCCTGCCCGGCGAGAAACCAGCCATGTTGGGCACAGAGCCAAGAATGGCCACCGTCCTTCCGGCGGACGGGTCGCATGGGAGCCCTACATTCTGGGCAGGACGCCAGCTTCTGAAGCTCACCGTTCTCAACCGGCGCTGTGTGATCACACAGCTGCGCTCCATCCGAGTGGGCATCACATCCTGCAAATTCATATGGAGCCTGGGTAGTGCGGTTGGTGCCCTTGATGAGCCGCAGGTGGCCAGTGCGGCCTTCAGCCTGGCATTTTGGACATGGGCCCAAGTCTTTGCGCTCAGGAAGTTTGGGCGGGAGGGCCTTGGCAACCAGAAGCTCATGCTCAAAGGTGCTCCACCACTGGCTTACGACCTGGAGACGAGGGCTTTCGCCGCTTTCGATATTGTCCAGCGCCGCCTCAAGGGAGGCGGTGAAGGTTGGATCGACAAGTCCAGGCAACGCGCTGGAAAGAAAATCAGCAAGATCGAAGGCGACGGGTTCCGGAACCAGAACCGAGAGGGATGGGGATTTTGTCTTCTTGATAGGCGCTTTCTCGGTGACCCAACCGCGCGACAGGAGGAGAGGCACTATCGTCGGGTAGGTGCTGGGGCGGCCAATGCCAAGCCTCTTGAGTTCGGCGACAAGCGCGGCCTGGCTGAAAAGGGGTTTGGGCTTTGTGCTGATGGTCTGGACGTCGCAGGAAACGATCTGCAGGGTTTGGTCTTGGGCGAGAGGGGGAAGTGATCCTGTTTCGTCTTCAACGTCTCCCCTGCCCTTTTCGGGCTTTTCTGACTCTTCCTCTGCGTCGGTGGCTAGGAGCCTTTTCCAACCAGCGAAAAGCTCGACCTGGCCAGTGGCCTGGAAAATTCGGCCGTCAGCCTCGATCCATGCCGTGGTCTGCTGGACGATTCGGGCAGCGGCTTGGCTAGCCAGGAAGCGCGCCTCAATGAGACGATAGGCAGCAGCCCACTGCCCCTCCTGCCGGCGTTGGAGATCGCCAGGTTCATGAGGGAGCGTCGGCCGCATCGCCTCGTGCGCACCCTGTATGGCACCTCCCCGGTCTTTGTGTTGCCAGGGCTCTGCTGGCAGGTACGAAGGACCGATGCGCAGCGAGATCTCTTCACGAGCCCATTCGATGGCCTCTTGGCTCACGCGCACGGTGTCGGTGCGTGGGTAAGTGGTATGGCCAGTCTCGAACAGAGCCTGGATGACGGCAGTGGCGTCCTTGACCGACAAGCCCAGGGCTTTTTGCGCCACCTGGAGCCACGAAGTCGCCTCGAACGGCGG
>PMBY01000505.1:3498-3662 GCA_003153875.1 Myxococcales bacterium
TTCTCAAAGACAACGCTGGTTGCATGCCATCCGGCGAGGCGATCCACGACCCTGCGCGCGAGGGCCGCGTCCACGGCAGAGTCGTGGAGTCTGGGTTGCATGGCATCCAGCCCACGCTTGATTCCGGCTTGTGTGATCTCCTCAAAGGTGGCCCGCCAAGCCTT
>PMBY01000424.1 GCA_003153875.1 Myxococcales bacterium
GTCGATGGTGTCCTGCACGCGGCGGATCAGCAAGTCCGCGCCGATGGCCGCCACCAGCCGGTCGCGAAACTCCAGCGTCTCGGGGAAGTTGTGCCCGGTGTCGATGTGCAGAAGCGGGAACAGCAATCGCCCCGGGCTGAACGCGCGCAGGGCCAGCGCGACCATGCACAGCGAATCCTTGCCGCCGGAAAACAGCAGCGCGGGACGCTTGAAGCAAGCCGCCGTCTCGCGCAGGACAAAGATGGCCTCCGCCTCCAAGACGTCGAGATGGGTGAGCACCCCTTCACTCATGCGCCTGTATTGTCAGCCGAAGGACGGGGGCGCCGCCATTGAAAATTTTCTCGACTCGCCTACCCTGGGCCGATGCCAAGCGCGCCGCGCTCGTGGATCAATCCTGCCTACCTGGGGGCGGTGGTGCTCGGGTGCGTCCTGCTGGTGGCCGCGGGGGTGTACGTGCCGCGCACCTCGCTCTTCGCCATCACGCTGGCGGCTTTTCTGTGCGAGTTCGTGGACAGTGCGTTCGGCATGGGCTTCGGCACCATCTTGGCGCCGCTCTTGCTCGTGGCGGGATTCTCGCCCACCGAGGTGGTGCCTGTGATTCTGGTTTCGGAGCTGCTCACCGGATTCGGCGCCGCCCTCTTCCACGCGAAGGATCAGAATGTCTCTTTCGCCCGCGGCTCCAAGCACCTGTCAGCCGGGATCTTGCTTTCCCTCGGCAGCCTGCTCGGCGTGTTCATCGGTGCGCCCGTGTTCATCAAGGCCTCGGCCCGGCTTCTCACCCTCTTCATCGGCGTCATCATCACGCTGTCGGGTGTCGCCATTTTCTACTGTCTCGACCACGCGCTTCGCTATCGCCGAGCCGGGGTCTTCACCCTGGCCGCGGTCGCTGCGTTCAACAAGACCCTGAGCGGCGGCGGCTATGGGCCGCTCATGACCAGCGGCCAGCTTCTGGTAGGCGTCGAGGCCAAGGCCGCGGCCGCCATCACCTCTCTGTCCGAAGGCGTCACCTGTCTGATGGCCAGCGCGCTCTTCGTGGCCAGCCGCGGGCGCTACAACCTGGAGCTGCTCATCGCCGTTGTGGTCGGCTCGCTTCTGGCCGTACCCCTGGCCACCAGCTCGGTGCGCCGACTGAACGAACGCACCATGAAGAAGGGCATCGCCGTCGCGACCCTGGTTCTTGGGTGCTGGACGGTTGTGAAGGCGTTGCGCTAGGGGCGACCTGCGGTCGCCCCGGACGCGCGGCCCGACCCCACGCCCCCGACCGACGCCGCGCCTGCTCTAGTCCGTCGGGAATCTGCCGATGGTGGTTGGGGCGCAATGACCTCTGTCATCCGGGCTGTCAAGGTTTTCGAATCGCTGTCTGACGCAGAGTGCGCCGAACTGGTGCGCTTCATGCGCATCCGGCAGTACGAGGCTGGTGCGACGATCTTCGAATGCGGGAAGCCAGGTGACTCCATGTTGGTGGTCGCCGAAGGCGCGCTCTCCGTGGTCATGCCAGGCCCGCGCCGCGGGAACATCGAGGTGGCCCGGGTCGGCGTCGCCGAAGTGGTCGGCGAAATGTCGTGCATCGTCCCTACCCCACGCTGTGCCACCATGCTGGCCGCCGTGCGCACCACGGCCTACGAGTTCGGCCGCAAGGAGCTGGCCACCATGCGACTCCAGGCGCCAGCAGTGGCGACGGCCATTGTGAGCGCGGTGATCCGCAGCGTGGCTCTGCGCCTGCGCCGCGTGGACGAGCGCATCGAGCGCGAGCTGGCTGGCCACCTGGCAGCGCGGCTCCCGGAGCTACGACAAGCGACTCGCATCTCTGCACGCACCCCTTCCCGCCGCAGCCGGACCCGCTCAGTGCCCGAGCCGACCGAGCCGACCGAGCCAGACGCATGGACGGCCCTACTGGGCCGCCTGCGAGGAAGCGCATGAAGGCATCCGCACTGCAGGAGCTGCTGTCCGGCTACAGCAACGCAGAGCTGGATCACTTGAGGGCCGCAGCACGAATTCGCCATTTTCCCGCCGGAACCTGGCTGTGCCGCGAAGGCGACCCTGCCTCGTCCTGCTTCTTCATCGCCACCGGCGCGGTGGAGATGGTCAAGTTTATCGACGGGGAGGAGCACGTGCTCGCCACCCTGCGACCAGGAACCCTGGTGGGTCAGACGGGGCTTGTCGAGGACTCGCTCCGCTCGGCCTCGGTGCGGGCCCAGTCCGCCACCACAGCCCTTGAGATCAAGCGCAGGGCCTTTCAGCGCTTTGTGCAGCAAGGCAGTCCCCTGGCCCAACACTTCCAAGAACAGATCGCCATCGCCGGAATCCGCCAACTGCGCACGGCCGCCGACCAGCTGGGACTGGTGCTGGCACAGGCCGTCCGGCCATCCGGCAAACAGCCCGCGACGGTTGATCGTCGGGCGCTCGCTTTCATCCAAGCCGGCACNNGGCGAATGGGATCTGCCTCTGGACCGCGCCGTGGGCGCACCGCCTGCGGCAAAGAAGCGGGCGTCGTAGGTCTTGGCCGCTACCAATTCCGCCCGCCGCGTGCTAGCACCCGACGCAAGGGCATGGACCAGCTCAGCAACCTCGCCATCAATACCATTCGCATCCTTTCTATCGATGCCGTGCAAAAGGCCAATGCGGGCCACCCGGGCTTGCCCATGGGGGCCGCGCCCATGGCCTACGTACTGTGGCAGAAGCACCTCAAGCACAATCCGCGCAACCCCAAGTGGCCGGACCGCGACCGCTTCGTGCTTTCGGCTGGGCACGGATCCATGCTGCTGTACTCGCTGCTTCATCTGACCGGGTACGACCTGTCCCTCGATGACATCAAGAGCTTCCGCCAGTGGGGCTCGCGTGCTGCCGGCCACCCGGAATCCTTTCTCGCCCCGGGCGTGGAAGCCACTACCGGCCCGCTCGGGCAGGGCGCCAGCAACGCAGTCGGCATGGCCATGGCCGAACGCTTTCTCGCTGGTCGCTACAACAAGCCCGGCCACACCATCGTCGACCAC
>PMBY01000457.1:0-2896 GCA_003153875.1 Myxococcales bacterium
ACATCCTTGATGCGCGTACCGTTCGGGTGCGTGTATTGGTTGTTGGCCAGCGTGCCAACCGTGGTCCCGTTGATCGTCAGCGTCAGACTGGCTGCGTTCGAGTAGACCTTGACAGCCGACTGACCAGAGGCGTCGGGACTGCGCACGAAGTAGTTGCGGCCCACCAAGTGCACCACCGGCTTGCTCTGCAAGAGCGACTTGTAGTGATAATAGACGTCCTTCTTGTAGCCGGCAAAGGTGAGCAGACCTTTGCTGTTGAGTAGCCCTTTGTACTTCGTGTCCGAGATGTCGCGGAACACCCATTCGGAAAAGGCCGGCACGTGGCTGGGATTGCGGAACATATCATCGAAGCGAATCTCGTCGACCAGAGCGCCGTATTCCTCCGGCTCGTAGCTGTTGACCACCGGGGTCACCGCGAACGCATTGGGGGCGTGCGCCGCGATCACCATGCCGGCGCCGCTCTCCGAGATCCAGTGGTCGGGGGCGGTGAGGAAATCGTACATCGTTCCGCTGTACCAGCCCGCGTAGGTATTGTGGAAGATGAAGTCGATGTTCGCCGGATTCTGGCCATCCGACGCATAGACGATGGGGCGCGAAGGATCGGCGGCACGTAGAACGGACGCGTACGCCCCGGTGGCGGCCACGCCGGACGCCTCGTTGCCAGCGCTCCAGAAGATGATCGAGGGGTGGTTCCAGTTCTGGTACACCATCTCGCGATTGATATTGTCTCCGTTGGCCGTCTCCGCCGCGCTGTTGGTGTGGCCATTTTCAGACCAAACCATGATGCCGCGCTGGTCGGCCAGATCGTATTCCAGCTGAGCGTGCGGATAGTGGACGAGACGCACGTAGTTCACCCCGAGATCCACCAAGTTGTCCCAGTCGGCCGTCAGTTCATCGGCGCTGACCGCACTGGCGTGATACTCGGTTTCCTGGTGCTTGGCGACCCCGCGCAAACGGGTGGAGACGCCGTTGAGCGTGAAGTCGGTGGTGGAGAGTTTGTATGTGCGGAAACCGATGTGCTCGGTCACTGAATCGACCAGCACCCCGCCCGCCGAAACGGTGACCTGGACCGAATAGAGGTAGGGATTGCCCGGTTTCCACAGTGTCGGCTGTGAGACCGTGCCCGTATGGGTGGTGGTGGCGGTCGTGCCCGCTTTCATCAGGACATCGCTCTGCGTGGTCAGCGCCGCGGTGCCCAGAGCATCAGCGATCACGCTCTTGACCGTCAGGGTCTGGTCGGCCACGGCGTTGTTGGTGACCAAGATCCTCTCGCTGACGCTGGCCGAAGCGCTGCTGACATTGGATGCGGAAACGTAGATGCCGCTGGAAGCGTAGTCGGTGGTGGCCACGTGATACTTGTTCGTGGTCATCAGCCAGGCCGCGCGATAAATGCCGCCGTAGCCCTTGTACAGGCGAGGAGTACCGTCCGGCAGACAATCTGAGCAGGTGCTGTTGCTGACCTTGAGCGCCAGGACGTTGTCGCTCCCGATTTTCACCGCGGCGGTGGCGTCGAAAATGAAACGCGTGAATCCCCCCCGGTGCTGGCCCAGGTGCTGGCCATTCACATACACGTCTGCGATCTGGAACACGCCCTCGAAATAGACATACACGCGATCCAGCGGGTCAGCGGGATTCACGGTGAAGTGCGTGCGGTACCAGGAATTGGTGTGCTTGGTGACACCGAGGACCGTGTCCCAGGTGTGCGGGACCGAAACGCTGCTCCAGGCCGAGTCGTTGAAAGTTGTGACCTCAGCTCCGGTGAGGCTGTCGCTGGCGATGAACTTCCAGCCCCCCGCTAGCGCCACCTTTGATCGATCTATTCCTCCGGTGCCGGTGGAGCCACCCGCAGCCGTCGTGCCGCCTGTCACCGTGGTCCCGCCGGTGGTCGAGCCGCCGGCAACAGTTGTACCACCGGAGCCGGTCGAGCCGCCGGTGGCAGTCGAGCCTCCCGTCGCCGTTCCGCCCGTCGCCGTCGAGCCACCGCTTGACGTGGCACCTCCCGTGCCGCCGGTTCCTCCGGTGCCCGTAGAAAGCACGAATTGCTGGTAGGTGGCGCCGTTCCAGGTGCGCTGCACGACCGCGGTTCCGTCCGCCGTGCCGCCCCCATTGACCTCTGCCACCTTGCCGCTGTGATGCGCGGTCAAGCGGACGGCGCTACCTGAAGTCGTCGCGATGGCCCACTGTTGGTTGGTGGAGCTGTTGTTGCAGGTGTACTGGATGATGGCGGCCCCATCAGCCGTCGACTTGCCTGTCACGTCCATGCACTTGAGACTATTGGTGCTCTTGATGGCGTAGTAGCCGGTCGCCACAGTTGCGATGTTGAAATTCTGACCGACGGAGCCGTTACAAGTGCGCTCCTCGATGATGGCGCTGTTGGCTGTGCTGTTGCCGGCGACGCCGATGCACTTGCCGCTCGCTGCACTCTTGATCTGGTAGACAGCGGTGGGGCTGATGGTCAGTTCCTGTTGGCTCTGTGACCAGTCGACTTGCGCGCCGGGTGAGCTGCAAGCGGTGAGGAACAATGTCAACAGCAGGTAGCGGTTCCGATGGATCTTGTGCATGAAAGCCTTTCCCGAATTCGTTTCGTCGGGGTGCTCGTAGCATGGGGAAGCGCTTTGGGCCAGGTTGGATTTGGCCGTCGCGCGGCGTCGCAAAGGTCCGTTGGCGCTGCGGTCAGCGAGCGCCGAGCCCGCTCGCCGCCAGTTCAATCACCGGTCCCGGCACTAGGCCGAGCGCCAGCACCAGCAACACAGTCGCGACCAATACAGCCGCCATGCCCGCCGACGGGAACGGTTGCCATGGTCGCACGGGATCGCGGAAGTACATCGCGACCACGATGCGCAAATAGTAGGTGACGCTCACCAGGCTGTTGAGCACAGCCGCCACCACCAACCAC
>PMBY01000457.1:2974-6176 GCA_003153875.1 Myxococcales bacterium
GCGTAAGCCGCCAGATACAGCAACACTGCAGGCTGTGCACCGTCCACTTTTTGGCCCAAGGCAACCAGGCCTATCAATAGATAGCCCGCATGGGCGATGGACGAATACGCCAGCATTCGCTTCACGTTTTCCTGGCGAAGGGCAGCCAAGTTTCCCCAGGTCATGGTGACAAACGCCACGCCTCCCAGCACGCGTACCCAGCCCGCGTGGCCCAGGGCCAGCCCCGGGTCAGCGAAAACCGCTCCCAGCAAACGCACAAGGCCGCCCACGGCCGCCACCTTGATCCCGGCCGCCATCAGTCCAGTCACTGGCGTGGGCGCAGCCTCATAGGCATCAGGCGCCCACATGTGAAAGGGCACGGCCGCGATCTTGAACAGCATGCCGACAAGCAGGAAGTACACACCAACGATGAAAAGCGGGTTGCCCGCCGCCTGGCCCGCGCGCGCCGCGATCCCGGCGTACGACATCTCGCCACCTGTGGTGCCGTAGACCAGGGCCGAACCGTACACCAGGAACCCGGCAGCGAACGCTCCCAGCAGCAGGTACTTGAGCGCGCCCTCGGCCCCGGCGGGCTGGCGACGCCAACTCGCCACCAGCAGATAGGCCGCCAACGACATGGTTTCGATGCCGATCAGCAGCGAGAGCAGGTGCGTGGCGTGAACCACTGTCATCATGCCCGCGGTGGCGAAGAGCACCAGCGCATGGGGCTCGCCGTGCTCGAAGTCGTGTTCGCGCATGAAAGGCGCGGCAACCAGCAGGGTGGCGAGCGCCGTTGCGATCAACACAACGTCGAGAAAAAGCGACATTCGATCCACAACCAACATGCCGGCCCAGATTGGTTCGCCCGCTTCAGCCCCGGTCCATTGGCCCACCACCGCGGCCAGCGCTGCCAGGCAGCCTAGCTGCGCCAGCCTGAGCGCAGGCTCGCGGCCCTGGGTCATGGTGTCCAGCAAGAGCGCCAGGCACCCTGCCCCCGAGATCAGCAGCAGCGGGGCCAAGGCCGTGATTTGAGCAAAATCAACGGTCATCAGAAATGCCTCGCCGTCTCGTCCCGCGCCCCGGCCTGCGCCGTGGCTGGCCGCGCGGGCCGCTGACCCGGAATCACACGCCGTGCTGGCCCATTGGGATTCGCGCGCGCCTCGGCCAGGCGATCGCGAAAGCTGGCTGTCAACGTCTGCACCGAGGCGGTGGTGCGCTCGATGATGGGCTGCGGGGCCAGACCCATGACCAGCGCCGCCAGCACCAGGACACCAAACACCAGGCGCTCGCGCAGGCCCAGATCGCGCACCTGCGGGTCACGGTTCTCGGGCTTGTCGAGGGGCCCGAACATCACCCGCTGGTACATGGTCAGCAGATACACAGCAGCCAGAATGACTGCCGTGGCAGCCAAGCCAGCCAGCAGCGCCGGATGGCTGAACATGGGAGCGGCCATGCCCGATGCCTGCCAGTCCTTGCCCGCCGTGAATGTGCCGGCGAGCACCAGAAACTCGCCCACGAAGCCGCACAAACCGGGCAGCCCGGCCGAGGCCAACACCAGTACCAGGAAGCAGGCGCCAAACACCGGCATCTTCTTCCACAGTCCGCCGAAATCGGCCAATTGGCGCGTGTGGCGGCGGTCATAGAGGATCCCCACCGCCAAGAACAAGCCGCCCGTCGAGATCCCGTGGGCCAGCATCTGGAAGATGCCGCCCTGGATCCCCTTGTCAGAAAGCACCAAGATCCCGAGCACGACGAAGCCCAGGTGTGACACCGACGAATAGGCGACCAGTTTCTTCACGTCGTCCTGCACCCAGGCCATGAGCGCGCCAAAGATGATGCCGACCACGGCCAGCCAGGCGATGATCGGCGCCATCTGCTGAGCCGCCAGCGGGAAGAACGGCAGGGCGAAACGCAAGAACCCGTAGGCGCCAAACTTCAGCAAGACCGCAGCCAGAATCACCGAGCCGCCGGTGGGCGCCTCCACGTGAGCGTCAGGCAGCCAGGTGTGCAGCGGGAAGAGCGGCACCTTGATCATGAAGGCCAGCGTGAACGCCAGAAAACACAGCAGCTCCGCCCTGCGTGGCAGCGCGATGGTGGCCCAGGTCGCGTAGTCGAAGGACCACTGCCCGGTGACTGCGTGCACCTGCACGTACAGGTACACGATGGCCGCCAGCATGAGCAGCGATCCGACCAACGTGAAGATGACGAACTTGATGGCCGCGTACAGCCGCCGCTCGCCGCCCCAGATCCCGATGATGAAGTACATCGGGATCAGCATCAGTTCCCAGAACACGTAGAAGGCGAACAGGTCGATGGCCAGGAAGGTGCCCAGCATCCCGGTTTCCAGCACCAGCATGGCCACGGTGAATTCCCGGCTGCGCGTCTTGTGTACGCCCATGGCCTGCGGCGAAAGCAAGGTCAGGAAGACCATCAGCGTGGTGAGCAGCACCAGCCACAGCGAGATGCCGTCCACGCCCAAATGAAAATGGATTCCCAGCGAAGAAACCCAAGGGCGATCCACCACCATCTGAAACGCGCCGTTGCTCTTGTCAAAGGCGCGCAGCACGAGCAGTGATTGCCCCAGACTGACCAAGGCCGCGACAATCCCGATGGGTCGACTGGTGCGTTCGCCCCGCGGTGCCAGCAGCACCACCAGGGCGCCGGCAAGAGGCAAGAGCACAGTCAACGTGAGATCAGTCATGGTCTACCGGATGTCGATGGTCCGCTCGATGGTGCGAGAGGTATTCCACTGCGCATCAGTAATGCGAATGCGCAGGCGGTAGTGCCCGGGGAGGGCATAGGACCAGGTCGCGCTGGACGTCGGGCCAGAACGATCCTCGCGGCCATCGCCATCGAAGTCGAAGCCATAGTCGAGCTTGCCCGGGACGGCTTCGCCATCGCTCAGCTCGACCAGGGCGCTACGGCCCTCGACGCGAATCTTCACCTCGGAGGGCGCGGCAGGCCGGGCCATCACATAGACCAGCGCGGCCAGCCCAATGGCAAAGATGGCCAGGTAGCGCTGCACATCGCCTGCCTGCACGAGTCGCAACAAACGCCCAACGGTGTCGACCAGAGCGGTCCAGCCGCCCACCAGCAGCTTGTCGATGCGCACGCGATCCACCGCCACGAAGACCCCGCGTGCCAGGCCATGCAGGGGTCGCACCACCAGCCAGTCGTAGATCTCGTCGACAAAGAACTTTCCGCGCACAGCAGCGACCAGGCG
>PMBY01000356.1 GCA_003153875.1 Myxococcales bacterium
TACGCCATGGAAAAGACGCGCAGCCTATCCAATTTGATCCAGTCGGCCCGGGCCTTCCAAGAAAGTCGAGTGCTGCTCACGGCTCTGGAGTTGGACGTGTTCTCGACGGTCGGGGAAAGCGGCGCCACGGCCGCAGATGTCGCCCAGCGCCTGGGCACGGAGCCGCGCGCCACCGAGATGTTGCTGAACGCACTCGTGGCGCTGGGCGCGCTTCTCAAGCGTGGTGCCATCTTTCGCTGCACCGCCGAGTCGAAGGCGCTGGGGCCTGCGCGGCCAGGCCTGTTGCACACGGTTCATCTCTGGAACACGTGGTCCACCCTCACCGAATGCGTGAAGGCGGGCAAGGCGGTCCAGTCGCGCGGACCCGAGGGTTTCCCCGAAGAGCGCACGCGCGACTTCATTGCCGCCATGCACGCGCGGGCGCAGGACAGCGCCAAAGAAACCGTGCGCCTCTCGGGCATCCACCATGCGAAGCGAATGCTCGACGTTGGCGGCGGATCGGGCGCCTTCTCCATCGCCTTTGCCCAGGCTTGTCCCGAATTGCGCGCGGAAATTCTGGATCTGGGACCGGTGGTTCTTCTGGGCGAGCGCTACATTCGCGAGGCGGGACTGCAGGACCGTGTCCGCGTCCGACCCGGGGACATGCGCACGGCGGAACTTGGCCAAGGATACGACCTGATATTGCTCTCCGCCGTCTGCCACATGTTCGGCGAGGACGAGAACCGCGCGCTTATCCGGCGCTGCGCCCGGGCCTTGGTACCAGGAGGCCATCTCGTGATCCGCGAATTCATCCTTGAGGAAAATCGCGCCGCGCCCGCGTTTGCAGCGCTTTTTGCCCTCAACATGCTCGTGGGCACCGAGCACGGAAACACCTACACCGAAGGCCAATACCGCAGCTGGATGGCAGAAGCCGGCCTGGGCAGCATCACTCGCCCTGACCCCGACGGCGATGTTTTGGTTGCAGCCCAACCAGGCTAGAAGGTCAGGGCGCAAGGAGGCACCATGGAAGAAACCGAGATCGGAGAAGTCGGCGTCGACAAGCAGGCCGAGGCAGCGCACGAGAAGGCCCGGGAAGAAAGGCACCGGACGCCCTGGTTGCGCGGTCTGGCGGTCTCGACCGCATGCCTGGCGGTTGTGGCAGCCGTGGCCTCATTGAAATCCGGGCAGTGCGCGAACGAGGCGTTGCTCAAGCAATCTCGGGCCACTGATCAGTGGGCCTACTATCAGGCCAAAGGAAACAAGGCAGCGACGAAAGTCTCGGAATTGGAGATTCTCACCGAGCTGCACGCGGCCCCAGAAAAACTCGAGATCATCCGCCATGACATCCAGAAACACGCGCGTGAGCAAGACGAGATTCGCGCCGAGGCTCAACATCTGGAGGCCGAATCGCGCGACGATCTCGCAAAGCATGAGTGGTTCGCGCTCACCGTGACCTTGCTTCAGGTGTCTATAGGATTGTCCGCAATCGGGGCGTTGCTCGAAAGCCGGAAGATATGGCTGGCTTCAATGGCCACCGGCGGCGCGGCGACGATCATCTTTGTTGCGCGCTGGATTTTGAGCTGATATCGAATTCCTTACGAGGTGCGGCAATGTTGTCCAAAACACCAACAGGCATTGCTGCCGTTCTTGCTGTTGGCTTGGCGGGACTGGCGTGTAGCAACTCTGGTCTGAAGCCTGGAGGGAACAGCGCAGGCGGCATGGGAAGCGCTGGCACAGAACCCACCGGGGGTTGGGGTGGTACAATTGGTACTGTCCAGGGCACAGGTCTCGGTCCTCTCAATCCCCTATGCGGCGACGGCAACTTGGACCCTGGCGAGGACTGCGATGACGGCATTCCCTTTGCCCAGAAAATGGATCCCAATAGTTTCTTCGATGACGGCTGCAATGCCCTTTGCCAGGTCGAAGCCGGATGGAAGTGTCCAACCCCGGGCGAGGCGTGCATACGCAGTGGCACTGATGTGACGAATGGTTGTGACGCGGGACCGCCGCCATATTGTGGCAATGGGATCCTCGAAGCGAATGGCGGCGAACAATGCGACATGGGTGCGCTGAACGGCGTGTGCTTGGATAATCTATCGCTGACGCCACCGGATGCTGGCCCAGGGAACCGAGACGATGCTGGCTGTCCGTTCGGCTTCTGGAATTACGGAAGCACCCAGGTCTGCGACTGTCCGCCGGGCACCTCCGTCTTTTGCACCGCTACCTGCATGATTTTCTGGGTTAACCCTTGACCGGGTGGAAACGCCTTACTAGGAAGACCGCCATGATTAGAAATCGCATGGGAATCGCTTCTCTCGGCGTATTGATCGTTCTCTTTGTCGCGTGTGGCAGCGGCGGGGCCATCGACTTTTCGGGCAAGTACCTTTACGCGACCAGTGGCTACCCGGGCAGCTCGGTCTCTCAGTACACCATCGGCGCGAACGGCACGCTCACTCCCATGGCCCAGCCCACCGTACCATCGGGCAGCGGGCCCAATGCCATCGTCATTGTGAAGAAGTAGTTAGCTGTCATTCGCGACGCTCCTGACCCTGAGATCCGGGCGCGGCAAAGTCCTGGCGCAAAGCAGCGCGGCCGGCATTGGCAGCCCCCTTCGGACGGCCGCCGGCAAGTGTCACGGGGTGGGCCCATATCTTGAGTTGGCGTTGATGGTTCTATTCCCTACACTAGAAGAAGAGGCCGATCATGCTCGAGCAGTATCTCATCGAGAACACAACAAGAGAACAGCGAGAGAAAATGGTCAGGGATTCGCTCGGATGTGGCGGGGGCGGCTGCGAGAATTGCTCCGCATGTGGAGTCTACGGAGCGGGAGATCCCTTGGACATGTATCAGCCGTACATAGATGGTCTGAAGGAAATTGAGGATATCAATAGGGAGTTCAAGGCGAGGTATTTCCGGTAGGACGAGCGCTACCACTGCCGCGCAGACGCCGATTTCCGGGGCAACAGCGATGTCTGTGCCTCAGGCCAATCCCGTGTACCCGAAAAGTGGTACCATGGCTTCTGGGTCATGAAGGAACACGAGGTCCGGCGACGCATCGAGAGCTTCATGAAGATGCCCAGGGCTGCAGCCGTTCTTGTAGCCAGCCTGGTGGGACTGGCATGTAGCAACTCCGGCCTGAAAAGCAGAGCTGGTGATGCGGGAGCCGCAATCGGAGGCCAGGCAGGCAAGACCATCAGCGGCGGAACCACCGGAGGTGCTGGTGGCACGATTGGCCCAGGTGGAGCTGTCGGTGGCAGCGAGAGTCGTGCTGGTGGCACGATTGGTCCAGGTGGAACTGGTGGTGCCAGCGGGAGTGGTATTGGTGGCACGATTGGTCCAGGTGGAACTGGTGGTGCCAGCATGGGCGGCACTGGTGGTACTGGTGGCCAAGGGGGCACTGCCGGCTCTCCTCCTAGCCACGGTGGTATGTGTGCGCTGTACCCTATGTGCAACCCAGGTGACGATCAGGTGGCCATGGGAATTGGACGAGACATCATCCTTCCCCCCGGAGACTGCCCAGCGGAGCGCGAGTGCTATTCTTTGAACGCGGGCTGTGGTCCCATACTGTGCGTCTTGCCTGAGGGTGTACACTGCAACGATCCTCTGTCGTGCAAGCCCGGCGATACGCAGATACCACAATGGGACCAAGAGTGCAAATGGTATCCAAGTCCCTGTTACATCAAATACTCCTGTTCGCAGGGATCGATGATTGTATGCAGATATAGGGCAGATGCCAGTGTCGATGCAGGTGCTTCAGACTCAGAGCTAGATGCGGGTGTGGACGAAAGAGAGCATTAGTACAGCACCGCCTAGAGTGTCAGCACACCTCCTACGATGTTAACTCGGTCATGAAGGAACAGGACGTCCGGCAGCGCATGGAAAGCTTCGTGAAGATGCCTAGGGCGGCAGCCATCATCGTAGCTGCCCTGGTGGAGCTGGCCTGTAGCAAATCCCGCGTGGAGGGCAATGCCGGCGACGCAGCCCTAGTCGAGGACGGCCCTGCAGCCACTAGTCAAGGTGGCACGGGAGGTTCATGCGTCTATCTTGAGTACCCGCCTTGCAACCCAAACGACCAGCGAGTCACCTCGGGTCCGGAGTCAGACTACTCCGGGGACTGCCCACCGGAGCGTGAATGCTATTCCCTTCCTGGCTTCGATGGCTTCGGCCACAAGTGTGGTTCCGCACTGTGCGTGGTGCCTGAGGGCGTGCACTGCAACGATCCCCTGTCGTGCAATCCTGGCGATACGCCGGCAATTTCGACCGATGAGGACTGTGCATTTGCAAGTCTCTGTTACAGAAAGGTGCTGTGTGCCCAGTCCCTCTTGTGCATCGTAGCGACGAGCGCATGTGCGGCTTTGCAGAGTGGCACATGGACAGATGGAGGTGTTCTTGAGTATCCGGACGCATCTGCTGATGGCAACCATGCAGGACGGGCACCCTGCTGTGGAGATGGCATTGTGGACCCGCAATCTGGTGAGATGTGTGACTTGGGACCCCTGAACGGCGTGGCAGTGGATGTCAACGGGAATCCAACGGACGGTGGCTATGGTGTAGTGCTCTGTGATTTCCGGTGTCAGATTCCTTTTTGTTGTCCGCCTATCGATGCCGGATGACAGGCAAAGGGCCATCAATGACTACTCGACCGGCATCGTCACGACGATGGGCGCAATCGCGGGGTACTCGAATGGTACAGATACGCAAGACGAGTTTGTCGTGCTGGGTGCTTGGTAGCATCCATCGGGGGAACTGGGATCTGGATTGGGAAAGCCACACACGTTGATAGTGTATTGCCCAACCGTGCAGGTTGTGAGGTCACACGTCGTTGCGGATGCGCCGCAAGTACTCGATGTCACGTAGGTGCCATCCCAGCTCTGCGTCACTCCCTGGTCAGTGAGCTCGGTAGGCCCTAGACAATAGATGGGAGGACATTCCTCGAATGTGCACGTACCGCAAGACACTCGGCAATAACCCCCAAGCTCAAGAGAACCAACTGAATTACGGAGATCAAACCACCCGGAACAGCCCCCCGCAGGTTGTCCCAAGCACCAATGCGTTACACTATTCGGTGCCGGCATCACCTGGAATGTCACTGGCGCGCCAGAACAGCCCCCGGTCGTAGACACGCCTCCGCCGCCGGTGCCCGCAGTGCCACCAGAAGATCCTCCCCCATTGGCAACGATGGACCCGCCCGCAGCCGCGCTGCCACCTGTCACCACTGGGCCATCCGGTCGTGCGCTGCCTGAACCGCCACACCCAGCAAGTGCGGCGAGGAAGAAAGCGGTGAGAACGCAACAAGCGGTCCTGGCTGATATTGAACGAGTCATGACTGCCTCCAGATCGCGTGAGCAGGCTATCAGCAAGTTCGAGGCCAAGGGCGAGTCTCTCCCCTGACCGGGGAACAAGCCAGATCGCGGATGGGTAGCCTCAGAATTCTGATAGTTGACGGACTCCACGGCCACGGGCTCACCTGCCATGTGGGCTCTTCTCCACGTGGTTGCGAGGAAATTGGTCCAACATCAGCGGTGCTAGACTCGGCACGCCGATTGCTGCCGTGGATCAAGTGGAGGACTTCATGCTCAAGACGTCTACATGCGTTGCAGCCGCGTTCATGGCTGGCCTGATCAGCTTGGCGTGCAGCAGCTCCGGTCTGAAATCCCGTGGGGGCACTGCAGCTAGTGGGGGAGGCGGCCAGGCAGGCAGCACCATCAGCAGCGGAACGGCCGGCGGCACGGGTGGCGCGATCGGTGGCAGCACGACGGGTGGCCTCATCGGTGCTACCGGCGGTGTGGCGGACGGATCGGGTGGCTCGATTGGTGTCGGCGGAGTCGGATCTGGCGGAACCAGCGGCGGCACCGGCGGAACGGGTTCCTGCCTTCCGGCCTTGTGCTCTATTCCTATGCCGGCCTGTGCTGGCGAGGTCCAGCCGAACCCAAACGACCCGTGCGGCTGTCCCATCTGCGTGCCGAAGCCAGATGCGGGTGCCACGAAGGACGCTGGCAGTCCGGACTTCCCGGCGTACTGTTATCTAATTGATTGCGGTATCGAGCGGCCCTGTTCGAGCGGGTACGCACCAAGCACCGACCCCTGCGGCTGTCCCATCTGCGCTCCGATAGACGGTGGAACCAGCGACGCTGGGAAGCGGGACACGCCGGTGATCTGCAACGTGATGTGCCCGATGATCGCTTGCACCTACGGATACCAGCCGAATCCCGAGCCCTGCGGCTGTCCCAAATGCGCCCCGCCCCCTGACGCCGGCGTGGTGAAGAATACTCAGGATGCGGGCACGCGCACGCCGCTGCTCCATCGCAGCGCCGGTGCTACCTGTCCGACAGAACGCGCTCCGGGCCCCGGTCCGTTCATCTGCGGCTGCATCAGTGTCACCAACCCACACAACTGTCCATGCCCCGGCGCCAACTGCATGTATGATGCCGACTGCACCTCAGGTGTCAGTGGTCGCTGTCTGGCGCCCCAGCCCCTCCCGCCGGGTGCCCAGTGTTCATACGACGAGTGCTTCAGCGATGCGGACTGCCCGGCGAATACTCCCTGCGACTGCCGTGACTCGGCTTCTAGCTCAGCGCCGAACTCCTGTTTGACCGGTAGCGATTGTCGTGTCGACGCGGATTGCGGAGCAGGCAATTACTGCTCGCCAAGCCCGGGGCTCGCCGCTGCCTATCACTGCCACACTTCACGCGACGCCTGCGTCGACGACAGCGACTGCAGGCAGCCTGAATATTGTGCCTTCAACCAACAGAATGGCTACTGGTCATGCGCGGTGCTGTTGCCACCGTGACTCGGGATTTCAGACGCATGCTGCACGGATCATGGAGTCGCAACGGCGCCGGCACAAGGGTCTGCCATGCGCGCGTGCGCCGCGTGTGAGCCAATGGCTTTGGCCATGGAGCAGCTCAAGGCATTCCTCGGATGCACCCTCTGCCTGATTGCTCTCATCAACCCGATGAGCAAGGTGTTCAGAATTTCGTAGAATGGCGCGGGGACGTTGTGCCGAATATGCGGGCAGACCATGCAAGTAACCGACCACCGAGGTGTGTTTCGCTTGGCGTCCTGCTCGTGTTGGGCGCCTGCGGAACCGGCCCAACGCAGAACCGGCCGCAGACCCGCTCGGACGCCGCCAGCTCGCTTCCCGACGCCTGCCCAGGGATCTGCAACGCGGCCACCCCGAGCTATCCGCAGGTTCAGACCGACAGCGGGGATGGCAACGTGACCATGTACGACACGGCGCCGAGCAGCGGGGGAGCATGCAACTACGGCACGACGAGCATCCTTTACTACGCCGCCATGAGCGTCAACGTGCAGCCGGGNNCGGTGATCGTGCGCATTACGGACAAATGCCCTGACAGCTACTGTGGCATTGACCTCGGTGGATTGGCGCCAGCGGCGATTATGCTCGATGGGTTTGGCCGCTATGATGGCACGTGGCGTTTTGTGTCGTGCGCGAGCCACTCAGAGGTGTCAGACGGACCTCCCAGCTTGTTCGTATTCGCCGGGAGCAACGCGTTCTGGTCGCGCGTGCAAGTCCGAAATCCTCCGTCGGCGGTAGATTCAATCGAGTGGCAAGATGCAACGGGGACAGTCCAGGGATCGTTCCCCTATGCCGACGATCCGGAAAACGCGTACGAGGTACCGGCTGAGGTGTTGCAGTCTGGCGTCGCTCTGCTTCAGATCACGGTGCACTACACCGACGACAGCTCGGCGACAGTGCAACTCGCTCCAGCACAGCTCGCGGCCCCCAGCACGTCGTACCCGCTGGTGGGCTCGTAGTCACCATTAGGAATGGCGAGAACGTCGTCAACCCGTCCCGTGGTACGCAGATCGCCTTCCACAAGAAGATTGCGAAGGGACTTCGCCGTTGCGTTCATCGGCTTGCCGGGTCGGGAGAGACCATTCGGGATCATTTTGCTACGCGAGTGGGCCAGGATACCAGCCTGCTCTTATGGCGCGAGTCAACATCCCGTCGTGCACTGCGATCCGATTTACAAGGATGGCCCCGGTCACGACTGCTGTGTGCTGGCAGCCAATGGCTGACAACACGCCCACACAAATGGTATTCGAGTAGGGTTGAGATCGCGCTGGCGAAGGAAAGCGAACGATGCCATCACCATCACAACCCAAGTCATGAAGGGCTGAATCATGCGCAGGAAGTTCATGCGAGAGTTGGGCGGGCTCGATCTGCCCCGGAGCCCGGGATGCGGGTTCAACGTGGCGCCAGTGACCGAAGCCGACCTCGAGCCGCTGCCCGAGACGGCTCGGCGCTACCTGCGTTTCATGCGCGTTGTCGGACGGCCTCGCGATTGGTCGTTTCGGATGGGATTCACTGGGCGCTTCCGGCGTTCCCGCAGTGACGCCTGGATGAATTGCGAGGCCTGGCAGTACAACACGCGCCTCGCGCTCGCGCGTATCTTCCACATTCGCATCCGCTTCTTCGGCATCCTGACCGTTCTTGGTCGTGACACCTACCAAGGGGGACGGGGGCGAATGCTGATCCGCCTGCTCGATCTTTTCACCGTAGGCGACGGCACCGGCGAGCCCTATGACATCGGAGAGCTGGTCACCTACCTCAACGACGGAATCTTCATCGCACCGTCAATGCTGTTGGTGCCTGAGGTCAACTGGTCACAAGTCGACGCGGACTCGTTCGACATCGCGCTTACCGACCACGGCCGCACTGTCACCGCGCGGGTCTTCGTCGACCAGCGTGGGGCACCAATGAACTTCGAGACCACCGACCGCTTCTGTTCGGACTCTCGGGATGCGACAAAAGTGACACGCTGCCGTTGGACAACCCCGATTGAAGGCTGGCAAGAAACAGGCGGTCGCTGGCTTCCGACTCGCGGCCAAGCCGTGTGGCATCCACCCGAAGGCGAGCTGCCTTATGCCGACTTCACCGTTGGTCGGGAGACACTCGCCTTCAACGTCGCTCCCGGCGAGTGATCGGCAACGCCCGCAGGGCGCAGATGACTCGCACAGATCAGAAGATGCGGTGGCGTGGAGTCGCAGACCAGATTATGGCTTCGTCGCATGATGCTGGAACACGGGAGAACTCCAGGTCAATCCCACGCGCAACTCGACCAAGCTGGTGTGTCCTTCCAACGCCTCGTCCTGGCGTCCGACCCGAATCGCACCATCGTGGGCCAGGCTGGGCGACACAGTCCAGATGAAACCAGCCAAAGCCGAGAGGGTTCCGGTATCACCACGCTCACGCTCGCCAGCCAGTTCGGAGGCGACGGAGTGGCCGATCCTAGGCGCCAGAGCTGCTTGCCTTCGAGCACCAGCTCCCACCCGCTGGCGACCCCGAGCTCTCCGTGGATCGGAGTCGCCGCAATCGCCTTTGCCGGGGTGGTCTTGATGATTTTCGGATTTGCCGCCGTGTACTCACGATTGCACCAAGGCGCTGGCGCGCTGGGGCTAGTGGGTCGTCTTCATCGGAGGTCGCCTACCTGCTGCAAGCCTGCAAGGTCACGCGGGAGATCTTCAATCGCGGGGAAGCCGTCTTCCGCGACGCTGTTGCGGGATGGAATCCTACGCGACCATCCGCTTGTGCACGCTTTCAAAGCCGGGGCAAGCGCCACCATCTATGGGTGCGCAACCGTGGCGCCAGCTGACAGTTTGACCCCGAACACTTGCCGATCTATCCGCAGCAGCCCGTTGAGCCCGAACACCCGCACTCCGGTTGCTTCCCGCGATTGCGGCTGGTCGCTGCGCTGATCATGGCCGCTGCGCAGCCCACACCAGCCTGCACCGACAGGGCGCTAGGCGCGCAGTTGCGCTGGCAGGCGCCGCATTCGATGCAGGAATCGCGGCTGACGATCTGGGCACGATGGTCGGCCATTTGAAAGACCGCACGCGGGCAGACCTGAACGCATTGTGTGCAGCCATTGCACCTTTCAGGGTCCAGACGAAGGCTCGTGACATTNNCACAGCAGCACGATCAGCAGCAGGCCAGCCAGCGCGGCGACAAGTTGGGCCGGAATGGCGTAGCGAAGCTCTTTGCGCACGCCGGACGGATTGGAAAATGTGCTGGCGCCTGTGAAGTTCATTGCCAGATACGACGCCAACGCGGCGGGCAGCAGCACCCATCCCAGGGATCCCAGTAACGGCCGATTGAGACCGAGGCACATCAGCGCTGCGCACAGCGCTCCCACCAGCGCTCCCTTGGCGGCAAAAGCGCGAAAAGGAATCCAGGGCAGCAGCATCGGCGTCAGAAATGCGCCAGCCAGGACGGCAAGCAGAATTGGGCCGACGTTCTGCAAGAACTCGTAGGCGCGGAAGGGGCGGCCGGAAAGCAACATGATGAGTGCAACCACCAAGAGCACAAGGGCAACTGGTTTGGCTGCCTGGACCAGCTCCATGGGCGTGACCTTGATNNTCCCCGAGGGGAAACTGCTTGGCGCGCATCGCGGGCGTGGCCCTCATCCCCGCCCGCATGAACGCGGGGATATCCCGCGCCTCGACCGGACCCCACACGATCGTGAAACCCGTGTGCTCCTTGACCACGTGGGCAGCCACACCCGGCGCTCCCAGCTGCGGCAGGATCAGCCGCCGCCCGTCAACATGCGCGGCCAGTTCGGTTTGTCGAACGCGACGAACGAGTTCCTCAGTGCCGAAGGTGCCCTTGCCAGCCGCGCACCAGACGTTCACGCCTTTGGTGTCGAGGACGAGAATCCAGGCGTCCAGGCCGGCCAAGTTGGTGCGAAGGGCGTCGAACGACAGCTTGTAGTTTGCGGTCACGAAGACCGGCGCCTGCCGATCGGATGCGCCCACTTGGTAGAGCCCGGGCGTCACGCTCATGTGCATACGGCCCATGCCCCAGCGGGCCTTCCAGTGGGCAACTCGATCGCGCCAGGTCAGAGCCCTGGACGCGGGTAGAACGCCGATTTCAGCGTCCACAGCAGCCTCCCTCTCCATTCTGTTCATCGTCGCGCAGAAGCTCCGCGATGCGCTCCATGCCCCACAGTACCTTCTTGCGCTCGGCTGCCGTCAGCCGTCCCAGCAGGGCCTGGTACTTGCCGTTGCACAGCTTGTTGATCCTGGCCACCGCCGCTTTGCCCTGCGGGCTCAGCTCGACCAGTTGGCTGCGGCGATCCTCGGGGTTTTCCCGGCGATGCACCAGTCCCAGGGTGACCAGACCGTCGATGGTTCGGCTGACCGTGCTCTTGTCCAGGCCGACGTAGGAGATGAGGTCGGGGACGGGCGCGGTGTGCTCTTCCAGTTCGAGCAGCAGGTGGCACTGCGAGAGCGAGACCCCGCAGCAGGAGGATTCCTCCTTCAGGTTGGACATGACCGCCCGCTCAACAACCCGGAGACGGCGGCGAAAGGATCGGATTTCGTTCTCGGGCACCATGGAGAGCAGAGTACCATATTAGTTGGTGTATGCAACAGATGTATTCTGCAACGACGCGCCGGCGTCGGAAGAGGCCGTCGGGCCAGCATAGACGGCCAGTATGATTACCGGGAACGCCGTGAGCGGTTCGCTACGACGAGGCGATAGCCCAAGTCGACCGCGTCCTGCTGGAGCATCGGTCCATACTTGCGCTCCCAAACACCGTTGCCAAGCTCATCGGCGAGTCGGGTGAGGGAGCCGGTTGACGCCTCGGCGGCCAAGCTTGAGATGGCCGCGCGAACCTTGGGATCGAGGTAGGCCGAGGGGCGGCGCCAGTACGCTCCCATGAAACCATCGCTGCAATCATGCGGAATCGGCACCGGCACAGCCTCGATTTCTCCCAGAACTGCCCCCAGCGCCGCGAGCGTGGGGAAGCGCTGTCTGTCCTTTTCGAGCAGTTGCGGAAAATAGTCAGCCAGCCAGAATCCCTCGCTTTGCGGGTCCCACGTGAACAGGACGACCTTGCGACGTGAGACACGAAGCAACTCACGCAAACCCACTTGCCAGTCAGACCAGTGGTGAACGCTCAGTACGGCCAGCGCGGCGGCAAACGATGCGTTCGGGAAGGGTAATGCCTCGGCGCAAGCGCGGACAACGGGCGCAGCACCTGCGGTGCGCTGTCGAATCATGGTGATGGCCGGCTCTACAGCCACGACACGGCGATCTCGCGGCTCGTAGGAACCGGCTCCAGCGCCAACATTCACAACGCTGTCGGCGTCACCGAGCGCATCCCATATCACGGCGGCCAGTCGAGGATCCGGACGCCTTTGGTGGACGTACCCTGTGCCGATTCGATCGTATCTCACTGTCCGCTATGCCTCGCTCCGCCGCAAATACCGCTTCGTCCAAGGGCACGCGAGAATGCAGATGCCGCAAATCGTGACGTCGATGCCCCGTGCGGTTGCCAGCTCAGAGGCTTTCTTGCGGCAGGCAGCGGCGTCGTAGATCTGCTCGCGTGGCATTCCGGCTGTCCAGGAACATCCCGTCACCGCGCCAGCGGGACAGGCATTCACGCAACGTCGGCAGGTTCCACAGCGGGATCGCTCGACAGGCGCTGCGTGGGTGAGAGGAGCGTTTGTGAGTACACTGCTGATGCGCAAGGCGGGGCCGAATGCAGGGGTGACCAGGAGCGCACAATGGCCGATCCAACCCAGACCCGCGCGGGTTGCGACTGTCTTGTGAGGCAGTAGCGTCGTGTCCCTGCCTTTGCCGACAGTCCTGACTGTCGCCGGCCCGCTTGTCGCCGCAAATCCTCGTTCGCGCAACATGTCCGCCGCCAACGTGGTCAGTTGTGCGAGGGCGCTGTTCACACGGTCATACTCAGCATGGTACCGGGCCGTTGGGCCAGCAGCGAGGCCAGCGACAACCTCGGGGTTGAGGGCGACGCCAACAGAGATCCCGGACTTCAGACCGCCGGTGGCTGCTTCCGGCAGCGGCGAGAGATCCGCGAAGCCGACCACAGAGGCGCCGGCTTGCTGGAGACGCACGACGATCCCGCTCTCCAGGATGGGGAGATCCTCTCTTGACTGCTGCAGAACCATGGGTGGTCAGCATACAACGCGGGTTCACCCATGGCACCGTCGCGTGCGGCGACACGAGGTGACCGTCAATGTGATCGGTCTCTGAGAACCTGCGCCAACACGGAGGCGGTTGGCAGCGATGCTACCCCGCCCAGCATCCTTCCGGTTGAGCGCCAGGGAATGGCGCGAACCGTGGGACCGGGGCGACACCCGCGGCTGCATCTCCGCGAAATCCACCAGCAAATCGGTGGGCCGTCACCACCCCGGTGAGCTTCACCCGGAGCACTGTCGCAGTGGAAAGCCAAGTGGTGCTGCCCCGGGGCCTTCGAATTGGCGGTACAATCTCTGCACCAAATGCCCGACCAGAACGAGCGAGTGGCACAGCTTCGTCCACAGGACTGGGAACACAGGCTGCAAGTTCTGTGGGGCTGGCGCCACAAGCCGTCGCTGACCACACCCGATCGCGATCTGGGTAGCGTCGCAAGGGCGGTACTCGACGGATGTGCGATCACCGTCCGTGCGCTTTGCGCTGCGTGCGGAATACGTGCCGACTTCAAGAACCCTGGCGAGGAGGCCAAGGACAATGAAGGCAGGGCAAGAGAACTATTCAACTGCATCTATCGGGGCAAGAGATTGTCGGCGAGCTGCCGCATGACGATCAGATCGCTTTGTTGGAAGCCCTCTTTTTGGCAAACAGGGCAGTGGCTCATCCCGCCGACGGAGGCAGCATCGATCACCGAGTGGGCGAACGTGCAATGACAACCGCGATAAACGTGGTCTTGCGTTTGCTTAAAAAAAAGGCCGCCGAATTGCCGAACCTAAAGAAGACCCTCGACTCCAAACCGGAGTACTTCACGCCCATCGCGTTGTAGGAAGCTCATGAGGGCACTGCAAACTACGGGCATCGTGACGCCAGCCCACCAACTCGTGGTGGACGTCCCCTCGGATGTTCCCGCCGGTCCCCATCGCGTCGTGGTGGTGCTGGATGAAACCCTCCGCCCTGAGCTATCGGTCGCATCGTGGGCCGACCTAGCCCTGCCAGGACCAGAATGGCCGGCAGGCGGTCTGAGCCTGCGACGAGAGGACCTGTAGCAAGAGGGCCAGGGAGTTAGACTGGTTGCGCTGGCGGGCGGGTCGGTCGCTCACGCACCCCTCGCACGGGCGCAAGCTGGCATGCTAGACTTAGCGTCATGGACGCAGCCGGGAGGCTCCATATCCCCGTGCAATACGTGGACGTGCTGCCTGATGTCTGCGGCGGTCGCCCGCACATTCGTGGCGCGCGGGTCAAGGTTTCGGAGATCGTTTCAAGACGCGTGTACCAGGAAGATCGTGTTGACGACATCGTCGAAGTGCTGCCCCAATTGACCCTGGCGCAGGTTCACGCAGCACTGGCCTACTACTACGACAACCATGACGAAGTCGAGGCCGAGCTGCGCGCAGAAGACGAGTTCGTTTTGCGCATGGCCGGACGGTACGCCCCGCACCTGGCCAGCGTGTGATTTCGTTCTATCCATGAGCATGGAAGCGATAGAACGGCAGTTCCGCGAGAAGGTCTCTGCGAAGGTTCGACTGTGTGCCGAGGGGGAGAATCGTTTTCGCGTCTCTACGCCTTTTCAATTCGATGACAGGGATCACCTGGCGGTGGTGCTCAAGAAGGAGGGGGGCTCGTGGTGCCTCACGGATGAGGGCCACACGTATATGCACCTTACCTACGACATCCTTGAGAAAGACCTTCAGAAAGGGACGAGGGCGAAGGTCATCTCGAATGCTCTCGATGCATTTTCCGTACAGGACCGAGATGGAGAACTCCGGCTGCCAATTCCCGACGGCCGATATGGGGATGCCCTTTTCGACTTCGTTCAGGCGCTGCTGAAGGTCACCGATGTCGCCTACCTTGGTCGCGAGCGTGTCCGCTCGACATTCATCGATGACTTTCGTTCTCTCATTGAGGAGAAGATCCCCGCAAATCGGCGTTCCTTCGAATGGCACGATGAAGAGCACGATCCGGCGGGAAACTACGTCGTGGACTGCCGAATCAATGGGATGCCGAAACCGCTCTACGTCTTCGCGTTGCCTTCAGACGACCGTGTTCGCGATGCCACAATCGCGCTGCTCCAGTTTGAGCGATGGGGACAGATTCCTCGTTCGCTTGGGATATTCGAGGACCAAGAGCAGACAAGCCAAAAGGTGCTTGCGAGGTTCTCGGATGTCTGTGAGAAGCAGTTTTCCAGCCTTTCTGCGAACAAGGATCGGATCGCGAAGTTCCTGGATGACGTGATCGGCGGACACGTGCTGGATAGCGTCTGACCGCAGTGGCGCGGTAGTCGATCAGGACGTTGGCGTCGAGGATCAGCAGGCCCGAGGGCTGGCTGGCCGTCGAGCTACTCGACCCAGGACGCCGCCAGATTGCGCATGCCCACCAGGTCCATGCCCAGGATCTCTGCGCCCCGGCCGAGCGAGATAGAACTACGCGGCCAATGGCACGCGAGGTGCGCGGGACGTCGACCAGTCGGTCGCGAGAGCGCCCGGCGGGGGCGACCATGGGCTTTTACCTAGGTATCCATGAGAGCACGCCCTCAGACAGGAGTTTACCGATCGTCCGAGCCCCGTGGCATCGACCCCATGGGCGCGGCAAGCCGACCGCAACTCATCCCGGCGCAGGCGCCCGAGAACGCTGCCCAGATCGAGCGCCGAGTCGGCCANNGTCAGGACGGACAAGACGCTGCGCTTCGATGCTTCTGCCACGGCCGGCGACGATGATATCCGGCATGGCGAGGGAGGGGAATCGGGATTGCGGTGTGGTCAAAGTGCCGATTGGCCGACCTAGGTGACGTTGGTACACTCCTTACCCAGGATGTCCGGGCCGGCGCAAGAGCCTCTCTCCGTCGACGATTTCCAGGATCGGGGAGATCTTGCAGGTGGCGTTGCTGCTTTTCCCGAGATGAAGGGGTTTTCCACCTCCAATCTCAAATACATGAGGTCTTTCGCGGAGATGTGCCCGAGTCTCCAAATCGGGCAGCAGCCTGCTGCCCCATTGCCCTGGTTCCACAAGGACGAGCAGCCGCCGAAATGATGGCGGCATGCAGGGGAACTCGGACAAAACCAGGAGGCACCGATGACACAGAAGCGGCCCAGCAAACGGAGACCAGGCATTTCGCGCGATGCTCAGCCGATTGAACTACCAAAACCCGCGCTCAAGTCCAGCAGGTCGCTCGCGAGGGTCTTGCGGCTGAGGAGGACCATCCGCGAGATCAGCGACAAGAAACTTCCCTTGCAGGTTCTTTCTGATCTGCTGTGGGCGGCATGTGGAGTGAACCGGAAGAAGGGTCCATTCGGGATTCCCGGCAGGACCGCAGCCTCGGCGAGCAACTCGCAGGAGATCGATGTCTACGTTGCCCTGCAAGACGGGACGTATTTGTATGATCCGTTCAATCACCGGCTGGTGCCGGCCGGCGCGGGTGACCTGCGAAGTCTGGCGATCGGCCGAGGCCAGGGCCAAAGCGGCGCCAAGGCTCCGGTTCGTCTCATCTACGTCGCGGATATCAACAAGCTGGCCAACACGGCCGGATACCAGGAACCGGGGCTTCGCGATCCCGATGTCCAGCGGGCGTACTACTTCGTCGACACAGGCTTGATTGCGGCCAACGTGTATCTTTTCGCCGCTTCCGTCGGCCTGGCAGCATGGTTTCATAATTGCGATAGGTCTGGGCTTTCCGCGAAGTTGAACTTGCGTGACGATCAGCGCGTGCTTTTCGGCCAGACCATCGGATACCCCATGAAGAAACGACAGGGAGGCACACGATGAAGCTCTCGGGAAACACGGTCTTGATCACGGGCGGCGCCACCGGCATTGGCTTAGCGATGGCTGAAGCCTTCTTGAAGGCGGGCAACGAGGTCATCATTTGCGGTCGAAGGGAAGCAAGGCTCCTGGACGCTCGCAAGAAGCATCCCGAGTTTCACGTCAGGACCTGCGATGTGGCGAAGGAAGCGGATTGCAAGTCGCTGGCCGAATGGACGGGCGCGAGCTTCAAGGACCTGAACATCCTGATCAACAACGCTGGCGTGCAAAGGGATATCGACTTCACAAAAGGCGCCGACGCATTTCTGGCTGGGGAGAGCGAGGTCAGAATCAACCTGGAAGCGCCAATCATGTTGTCGGGGTTGTTTGTCCCCCAATTGATTGGCAAGAACCAGCCGGCTATTATCAATGTGTCCTCCGGGCTCGGCTTCGTGCCAGCCGCACGCATGCCGGTCTACAGTGCGACCAAGGCTGGCTTGCACGCCTTCTCCATGGCGCTCCGGCATCAGCTGTCGAAACTCGGGATCAAGGTCTTCGAGGTGGTTCCGCCCGCCGTCGATACGGAATTGAACCCGGAGGGCCGAGCCCAGCGAGGCAATTTCAAGGCGGATCTCAAGCCCGAGGAATTCGTGGGTGCGGTCATGAAAGGCTTTGAAGCCGACGTCACAGAGATTGGCTACGGCATGAGCGCGGGCATGCTCAAAGCATCCAGGGCCGAGCTGGACAAGAGCTTTCAGCAGATGAACAGCCGGTGGTAGAGGACACCCGTCCTGGCCTTCGGGCGAAAGCCCTAGCATCACGGATGCCAAAACGGCTTCAAACCAATTCCCGCCAGTTGGCCGCGACGGTATCCAGTACATCGTCAATCTGGCCTGCGAAAGCGATTTTGGTCATCGCCAGGGCGAAGCCCGCGGCCTGCTGAATTGTCGCTCGCGGCGGCATGGCTAGAGCATTCGGGTCCGTGACGACGTCGACCAGGGCCGGCCCATTGTGCGCCAGCGCCTGCTTGAGTGCGGGTCGAACCTCCGTGGGGTCCTCCACCCGCACGCCGAACACACCGACGGCCTGTGCCAGCGCGGCGA
>PMBY01000313.1 GCA_003153875.1 Myxococcales bacterium
GCGAGCAGCTCAGGCGGGGCGAGCAGTTTGGGCGGGGCGAGCAGCTCAGGTGGGGCGATCAGCTCGGGCGGGGCGATCAGCTCGGGCGGCGCAAGCCAATCCGGTGGTGCCACAAGTTCTGGCGGCGTCGCGGCTCAGTCGGGGACGGGCGGAGCGTCGGGTGGCAAGGGCGGAACCAGTTCTGGAGGGAAGTCCGGCTCGGGTGGAGCGTCGGGCGGAGCGTCCGGCGGGACCGGCGGAGCATCCGGCGCCGGACCGAGCTATCCCTACATCTTCGCGTGCTTCAATGACTCGGCGGCGAGTTCTGACCTGATCATCTATACGTCCAACGATGCGCTGAACTTCACCTTGCTCTACGACACCAAGTACGTCGGCCCCAGCGGATATCTGCGCGATCCGAGCATCATGAAACACACCGACGGCAAGTTCTACGTGGCCTTCACTACGCCGCCGGGTGCTGGTTGCTGCGGTTCCCAGACCAGTTTCGCCATTGCCTCAAGCTCCAATCTCAAGGACTGGACCACGGTCACCCAGGTGCCCAGCGGCATCGCCGGAGTGAATAATGTGTGGGCACCTGAATGGTTCAAGGACACAGATGGGACCATTCATATCCTCGTCAGCATCAACAGCTCGACGACCTATCGCTACGAGCCGACGGACAACACCCTGACCAAGTGGGGGGCGGGGACGAAGATTGGGATGACAGGGGTTATCGACACCTTCATGGTCAAGGTTGGCGACACGTACCACTCGTTCTCGAAGGGATCGTACGTCCAACATGGGACGGCCCCCAGCCTGGATGGTCCCTGGACTTACGACGGAATAAGCCACTGGCCAGGCTGCAAGGAAGCGCCGGCCGTGATCGGTCTTCCCGACGGAACCTGGCGCCTTTTCTGTGACGCCGGTGGGGGCGGTCACGAGAAATCTAGCGACGGTTCGAGCGACTTCAAGACTTGGACGACGCCGACCACGCTGCCCAATGTCGGCAACGACATCAGCCACGGCACCGTCATCAAGGGAAACTAGCCCCCTCGCGAAGTCCCCAAAGGGGGATCCGGCTGCCGGTTCCGGCCCCGTCGTCCACACTGCACCCCGCCACGCCAGATTCCGGTAGCGTTGGACTCCATTGAATCGCCCGCCGTGATCCGCTAAAAGGACACGCTCCCCACGGCACTGCACCATGATTGAACGCTACACGCGACCTGCGCTGGCTGAACTGTGGTCCGATGCCCATCGCTACGAGACCTGGCTGCGCGTCGAACTGGCCGCCTGCGAGGCCATGGAAGCCGCAGGCCGTGTTCCCGTAGGAACCGCCGAGACCGTACGTCAGCGGACCGCCGGCAAGCTGCAGGCCAAGCGGATCTTGGAAATCGAGGAGCAGACCAAGCACGACGTCATCGCGTTTCTCAAGCATGTCGAGGAACTGGCGGGTGAGCCAGCGCGCTGGCTCCACCTTGGGATGACGTCTTCCGACGTGCTGGACGCGTCCCTGGCCATCCTGCTTCGCCAGGCAGCCGATGAGGTCATGGTCGGCGTCGACCAGCTCATGCAGGCGCTCGCGCGCAAGGCTGACGAGCATCGTGCGACTCTGATGATCGGTCGGTCGCACGGCATCCACGCCGAGCCCATCACTGCGGGTCTGGTGTTCGCCGGTTTCTTCAGCGAGGTCAGTCGCGCGCGACGCGCGCTGGTGGTGGCGCGGGAGGAGATCTCGGCGGGCAAGCTGGCCGGGGCGGTGGGAACCTACGCCAGCCTGGACCCGGAGATCGAGATCCGCGCTCTGGGCGCCCTGGGTCTGCACCCGGAGGTGGTGCCCACCCAAATCGTGGCGCGCGATCGCCACGCCGGCTATTTCATGGCCCTGGCCCGGCTGGGCGCGGCCGTCGAGCGCATGGCGCTCACGGTCCGGCACTGGCAGCGGACCGAAGTCGGCGAAGCCATGGAAGCCTTCGGCAAGGGACAGAAGGGCTCGTCCGCCATGCCCCACAAGAAGAACCCGATCCTTTCCGAGAACCTGTGCGGCTTGGCGCGCCTGTTGCGAGCCTATGCCGGCGCGGCTCTGGAGGACGTGGCGCTGTGGCACGAGCGTGACATCTCGCACTCGTCGGTAGAGCGGGTGATCGGCCCAGATGCCACGGGCATTGCGGACTTCATGGTGCGACGGGCCGCCACTCTCATCGACGGCCTGGTGGTCAATGTGGAACGCATGCGCCAAAATCTAGAGTTGACCGGCGGACTCTTCTTCAGTGAGGGCGTGATGTTGGCTCTCGTGCGCAAGGGCTTGGCGCGCCAGAAGGCCTACGAGTTGGTGCAGAATCACGCGCTCGACGCCTCGGCTGCACTGGGGCAGCCCGCAGGATCCGCGCCCAGCTTTCGCGAGCGAGTGGCCGCCGATCCGGAGATTGCCGCGAAGTTGACCGTCGCCGATTTGGATGAGGCGTTCGATATCAAGCACCACCTGCGTTGGGGCGGTGTCATCATCGATCGCGCGCTGAGAGACCTAGACGTTTAGCAGCCGAGGGAGGGACGACGCCATGGTTTCCAATGAACTTATTCGAGCACAGCTTGCCAAGACGCTGGAGAGGACTGACTTTCCCGAGTTGGGCAAGAAGTACGTCGGCAAGGTCCGTGACTGCTACAGCAAGGACGGCCGGCGCACCATCGTGGTGACCGACCGAATTAGCGCCTTCGACGTCGTGCTGGGCACCATCCCGTTCAAGGGCCAGGTACTCAACCAGATCGCGGCCTATTGGTTCGAGTCCACACGGCAGATCGCGTCCAATCACGTGATCTCAGTGCCTGATCCGACGGTCATGGTGGCCGTCGAGTGCGAGCTGCTGCCAGTTGAGTTCGTCATGCGAGCCTACCTGAC
>PMBY01000389.1:0-4888 GCA_003153875.1 Myxococcales bacterium
CCCACGGCCAACGCCTGCTTGTAGGCCTCTGTGGCGATCTCGACGTTGCCCAACTCGCTCTCGGCCAGCCTTGCGATCGCGTGGTAGACCGCGCCCTTCAACTCGTCCGATTGCAACTTCTCAGCGGCGGCTTGATAGCGCACCACCAGGTCGTCACACCGGCCCAGCGCTTTGGCCAGGCGTTCAAGACGCATGGTCGTCTCGGAATCGAGAGGATCCTCGGCCAGCGCGCGCCCCAAAGCCTCGTACGCCCGTCCCGGATCGTCCAGGCCATCCTCGCAGGCGGTGGCGATCTCGTGCAACAAATCAATCCTGCGCCGCATGTCCAGGGCGTGGCGCGCCTGGATCTCCAGAACCCGCACCAGATTGCCAAAGTCGCTGCGTGCCCGGTACACCGGGTCCAGGATCTCTGCCAGAACCAGGTCCTGGTGCGGGTCATCGAGCAGTCCCTCCAGCGCCGTCACGGTTTCTTCATGGCCGGGCGCCAGGTCGAGAAGTCGCCGATACGTCTCCACCGCGGTCGGGACGTCGTGCAACTTGTGTTCGCGCAGTTGCCCAAGACGAGAGAGCAAGCGCACTTGCTCTTCCTCGTCGCTGGCCAACTCGAGCTGTCGCTGCAAATTGTCTGCCAGATCGAGGTCCAATCCCTTCTGCACGAAGAGACGATCAAGCGCGCGCAGGGCGGTCAAGCTGCCCGCGTTGTCACCCAGCGCTTCCTTCCACGCCGCAATGGCCTCGTCGGGATTTCCGATGGCCTCTTCCCAAATCGCGGCGATGTGGGCGTGAATCTGCTCGCGCTCCTCGCTGGAACGCACCAGCTCCGCTTTCTTCTTCAGGGTATCGACCAGGTCGGACCAACGCTCGGTGCGCGTGTACAGTCGTTCCAGGGCCTCGAGAGCGGAGGCATCTTCCGGTTCGATCTCCTGAGCCAGGCGGAAATACTCGACCGCCTTGTCCGATTGGTCGAGCTTCTCGTCGTAGGCCACCGCAATGACCAGGAGAATCTCGCGCTCCAGCCCGGAGGCGAGCTTGTGACTGGCCTGCGCCTCGCCGTACAGCGCCACCAACTCCGGCCACTTCCCCATGCTATCAGCCAGCGCCTCCAACGCCGCGCGCGCCTCCGCGGACTCGGGACTGGCGGTGAACGCCTCGGCATAGGCCTGATACGCCTGTTCGGCGCGGTTGGCTTCGCCTTCCAGGACGCCGATGCGCAGAAGCAGGGCCACCCGAGCCGCAACATCCGTCTCACGTGCCAGCTTGATGCGCTGAACCTGCAAGAGCCGCTTGACCTCGTGTCCCGCCTCGTAGATGGGTTCGAGTGCCGACACCGCGCTCATTTGGTGTTGACTGTCTTCCAGATAGACTTCGAGAGCTGCGCGCGCGCCCGCATGGGTCGCGTCCAGCGCCAGGGCGTCCTGATACGACTGCACCGCAATGCTAGGGCTCTTTAGATACTTCTCGGAAACCTCGCCCAGTCGGAACTTCAACTCGGCCGCGCTGGGATCGTCATTGGGCAACTTGAGCTGGCGTGCGATGATCTTGCTCAGATCCTTCCAGCGCTCGGTGGCCCGATACAGCCGGTCGAGTGCGCGCAACGCCTGCACGTCTTCCTTGGCCGTCTTCAGGATGTCTTTGTAGAGCTCGATCGCCTTGTCCGCGTCGTGCACCTGTTCTTCGTAGAGCGCCGCGAGTTGCAGGCGCACCTCGCGCTTCTCGTCTTCCGAGCCGGCCAGAGCGAGCTTCTTGTCGTAGATGGCCAACAACTGGTCGTGCTGGCCGGTGGCAACATACAGGCGTTCGAGAGCCAGCACGGCCTGCTCGTCGCGATCCGCGATCTCGAGAATCGCCCGGTTGCGCTCTATGGCCGCGTCGGTGTTGGCCAACTCCTTCTCGTAGGCTCGCGCCACTGTGGCAAGAACGGGAAGCGCGCCCTGTCCTTGCAGGCTGGGCAGAACCGCCTCGTAGGCTTCCACCAGCAGGGCCCAGTTGCCGGTCTCTCCGGCCAGCCGCTCGGCGTATTCGCGCGCCCATTCCTCGCGCGGATTCTCGGACAGCGCCTGCAGCGCCACCGTGAGCGCCAGCGGCCTATCGCTGGCGTCGCCCTCGAGAATCTGCGCGATACGCAGCATCCGCTCCTGGCGCTCGGCCGCGTCCTGGGTGTGCTCAAGTTGCACCTGCAGAACCTCGGCCAGGCGCTTGGCGTCCTTGTCCCTCTCGTACATCGGGATGAGAGCCTCGGCCGCCACCAGGTTGTGGCCGTCGAGGGAGAGCGTCTTCTCGAATGCCTTCTGCGCCTTGTCGGGCTTGTTGAGCCGGTCGCGGTAGAGAACCGCGATCTTGTTCCACAGCCCGACCCGGGCCTCGCCAGTTTCCGTCTCGGCCTGCCGCTCCAGCACCCGCGCGAACTCGTCCCATTTGCCCTGGACCGAATAGAAACCCTCGAGCGCATCCCAGTCCTTGTTCTGCAAATACAGCTTGCGAAGCGCATCCTGCGCGCGTCGGTTTTCGGGCTCCGCATCCAGCAGTGTCTTCCACGCAGCCACCGCCAGGTCGGGCTTCTGTAACTTCTCGGTGTACACCGTGGCCAGCTTGGGCAGGATGACGCCGCGTTTGGCCGGGTCGTCGCTCAGCATCGCTTGCTTGTCAAGAATCGCCGCCAGTTCCTCCCACCGCTTCTCGCGCTCGTACAGCTTCTCCAGCTCGACCAACGCCTCCCCGTCGCTGTCGTTGACCTCGAGGACCTTGCCCCACAGCTCGATCGAGACCGCTGCCTTCTTGAGCTTCTCGGTGGCTAGCTTGGCGACTTCGGCCCAGCGTCTGCCTTGCTCGGCAGGATCGGTCACGCGCGCGATTTCCTGCCGCAGCACCGCCACCAGGCGATCCCAGTCGCGCCGCTTCTCGTACATTTGCTTGAGGAATGTCAGCGCCTCGACGTTCCCCGGATCAATTTCGAGGATCGCTTCGAAAGTCTTGATGGCCTCGGCCTGGTTCGAGAACTTCTCCAGGTACAGGTTTGCCACCTTGAGGTGCAGCGCGATCTTCTCCTCGGGCGAAGCGACGATGGCCGCCTTCTTGCGCAACACCGCAATCAATTCAGGCCAGCGCGGGATGACCTCGTACTGGGCAGCCAGCGCGTCCATCACCTCGACGTTGTTGGGTTGCAGGGTCAGGATCCGGTTGTAGGCCTCCACCACCATCACGTCGAGCTTGAGCCGATCGCGGTACAGCTCGACCATCTCCAACAACACGGGAACCTTCGCCTCGGCAGTGGCCCAGGTCGCCTTCTCGACAGCTTCCTTCAAGACCTCGACGCAGGCCTTCCAGCGTTCCGCCCGCCGGTAGACACGGGCCAACTCACGCCTGGGCTCCCAGGCCGAGGGAGCGGCAGCCACTATCTTCTTCCACGCATCGATGCCCTTCTCCACCGACAGACGTTCGGTCTCCAGCGCCGCAGCTGCCTGGCCTTGCAGCGCCGCTGGAAAATCCTCAAGCACAGCGTTCGAGGTTGGTTCCTTGCCCACTTGGTCCTCCGGGATGAAAAAGGCAACCACAGGGTCGCGACCGCATGCTCTTGGCCTGTCGTGGTGGACCGGCTAAGACCGCGGAAAATGGAGCATTTTATACCATGCTGGCCGCTTCGCATACAACGGGAATGAACCCCATTCTCTCGTCGCTGCTGGCCTTCGCGACCGCCTTGACGGCCCAACAGCTGCCTCGCTGACCCGCGGACCGGCTCCGACCAGGCCTTTCCACGATCAAGTCTCTAGCCCAATCGGAGCGATCGATGGTGCTCGTGGCCGTGGTCGTTTTCGTGGCCATGGCCGTGGCCGACGGTGATCAGTTCGACCACGACCACGGCCACGTCTAAGACCTTCCGCGGCTATGCGGGGTCCAGGTCAAAACTACGGGCCGCTCAGGGCATAGAGCTTGTCGCTCGCAGCCCGCAGGAAGCCAAACGCCGAGCCGTCCTTGCCCCCACCGGTGGCCACGAACTTTTGCAGGTAGTCACGGGCCTGTTGCTTCTGCTCGCTGGCGTGCGATTCCTCATACCATTCGGCGTAGGTCATGCCGCAGTTGTACAGGGCATCGAAAAGTCCATTGTCCACGTCGAGTGCCTTCTTGAACTCAGACACGGCCTGCTCGTACTGCTTGAGTGACTTCAGCGCCACGCCATGGAGGTTGTAGCACTCAGCGCTGTTCTCGTTGGCCCGCACGCATTCCGCAAGAACCTGCGCAGCCTCCTTGTCCGCATCGAAATCGAGGTAGAGCCGCCCCAGCGCGATGAACGGCTTGTCCATCCGGGGATTAAGTTCGATGGCGTTGCGCAGAGCTATATCGGCTTCCTTGGGGCGCTCTTGGAACAGGTACACCAGTCCCAGCCGCCACTGGGCCTTGAAGAGCTTGGGGTCCAGTTCCGTCGCCTTCTTGAGTGCAGTTTCCGCCTTGTCCAGGTGCTTCGCCTCAAGATACGCCTCGCCCAGGTCGTACTGGTAGTTGGCGTTGCTCGGGCTTCGTTGAGCCGCTCCCTCGAACGAGTCGATGGCTTTGTCCCACTTGCGCTGCTTCTGATAGACCTTGCCCAGGTTGTAGTAGGCCATCTCGTAGGTGGGGTCCGTCTGGATAGACAGCCTTAGCTCGCGCTCGGCTGAGTCGTAGAGATTGTTCTTGAACGCCTCCACACCCCTGTTCGCGATCTCGATGGCTTTGATGCGCTGCTGGCTGCACACGAACGCATCACAGGCCGGCAGAATCAACCCCAACACGAAAATGGCTTTCAGATAGCGACTCATCGCGGCTCCTTCCGTTGTCGAATCGCGAGCGCTACTCGCTGCCCGCATCACCGGCGGTGAAGTTGAACGGATACGACACGATGACGATGCCGCCACCG
>PMBY01000389.1:4906-5145 GCA_003153875.1 Myxococcales bacterium
TTCTTCGTCAACTCGGTTTCGTAGCAATACTTCACTTCATTGATGTGGCGCCGAATGATACGACGGATGATTTCCTTGTCGAGCGACCCGCGCACGTTGGCTTGGCCCGGGATGACGTCTGGCGCACGTGCCCGGCGGCCACCCAAGCCACCTGCACCGCGGCCGTAGCCCGACCCTGAGCCGCCGCCGCCGCCCTTGCCGATGGTGCCGAAGTTGCCGAGGCCGATGGTGCCTTCGCC
>PMBY01000005.1 GCA_003153875.1 Myxococcales bacterium
GGATCAGCGGTTTTCCGCGAAGCCGCGAAGCTACGCGTGCGACGGGATCCGCAGTTCTTGGCGAGTGCGCTCGGCACGGAAAGGATCATCCTCCCGAAGCCGCTGGCCGGCAAGAGCAGTTGAAGAGGGGAAGTCCCGGTCGGGCTTCCGCGCGCCAATCCTGCTCTCAGACTTTCCAGTTCTCGACGGTGAGACCGGAGATCGTACCGTCGAGCAAGGCGCCGTCGTTTGTCACCAGCGTGGCCCCCAGGTCAAGCGCGGTCGCCGCGATCAGCATGTCCAGGTCTGCTTTGTTGATGCCCTTCGCGCGAAGTTCAGCCTTCAAGCGCCCAAAATGCGCCGCTGCCCCGAGGCTGAGCGGCACGATCTCCAGCGGCTCCAATTCCTTCTCCAAGTGACGGCGGTTCGCGTCCCGTCGCGTGGAGCGCTCCACGCCGTAAAGCAGCTCCGCCACCACGACGATACTGGTCACCACTCGTCCAACTCGCCCGGCTTCATTGGCCCGGGCTCGGACGCCTGCCTCACCATTCAGGATGTAGACCAGCGTGTTGGTGTCGAGCAGCCAAGTCACAGGATCTCGGGCGTCTCCGCGTTTCCACCAGCGTCCCGTCCCTCGCGCAGAATCCGGATGATCTCCTCAGTGGACTCGCCTTCCCACGGTCCCGCCGCTGCCATGCGATCACCCAGGCCGGGCGCCGGCTCATCCCTGCGAGCGGTGACCACCCGCAGCTCCACGTCCAGCTCGTCCAAGTGCGCACGCACCGGATGCGACGGATCGTGCCTCAGCTTCGCCAGCGCTTCTTCCAGCGCTTTCGGAATTTGTGTTTGCGGTGTGGCCATTGGACTGTCTCCGTATCTCAAGCGTAGCACGGAGGCAGCAGGCTCGTGACCACTTCTCCCTGCTCCCAGACGTCATCCAGCCGCGCCACCACCGGTACCACCCCATTGCGGGCGTACACCAGCATGTTCGTGTCGAGCAACCAGATCACGGACCCTCGGGCGGCTCGGCACTTCCGCCAGCTTCGCGACCCTCACGCAGAATGCGGATGATCTCCTCAGTGGACTCGCCCTGCCATGGCCCGAGCGCCGCCATTCGCGTGCCAAGTCCAGGCCCCCGCCTTCGCCACGGTGGCACGGCCCGCAGCTCCACATCCAGCTCGTCGACGTGGGCACGCACCGGATGCGACGGGTCGTGCTTCAGCTTCGCCAGCGCTTCCTGCAGCGTTTTCGGAATTTCTGTTTGCGGTGTGGCCATCGAACCGCCTCCGTATCTGAAGCGTAGCACGAAGGTGCGAAGCCATGCGCTCAACCGACAAGAACAGCTGAGGAAAGGAAGCCCCAGGACCGGCTCTCAGCGCGCTGCCCGCCGGCGCGGCGACTTCTTGGCACCGTGCTCTTCGGCAGCCAGGCGCTTTTCCAGCCGTCGCTTCGCTTCGGCCAGAGGGATGCCGCGCGCCCGGCACTCCTCCTCGCTCGATCGTAGGTTCAGCCAGAAGCGCTCACCACGGGCGAATTCCAGTGTTTCGCGCTTCAAGAGCGTCGTCCGTGGTCCCCGATCAGCATGTCCAGGTCAGCTTTGTTGATGCCCTTCGCGCGCAGTTCCGCCTTCACAAGATCGTTCCTGCCGGCGCCCCTGATGCCGACTTCGTCATCCAAGGTCCGGCCGTTCACGGCGTCCCCGGTTTGGTCAACCTCTTCGGCATCGAATCNNAGTGCGGGGCCTACTGCTTCAGTAGCCCCGCTTTGCGCCCGCGGCGGCTTGTGACAACGCCGGGGCTTTCCGGGCTAGGGTCACGGCTGGAGCAGTTGTCTTGCCGATCTGCAATTCGACCGGGTCGGTTGTGGGCCGGCACTGCCGGGCGGCTGGCAGTGCTAGACGGCTCGAAGTGGGGCGCCTTGGCCGTGCGCCTCACTAGGATCTGTTGCATCAGTTGACCGCCAGCAGCCGTAGACCGACCAGGCCAACGGCAGCGCGTTGCCGAGCGTCGTAATAGTCACAGCCCTTTCTGGATCCAGAAGACACATCTTCACTGTCTCCTCGCACTCGAATAGGATGCGGAACATGAGCTTCTTCGATCTGAAGGCGCCGGCACAGGGGACGGTAGCATTGGTGGTCGTTACCGCTCTCGTCACCGTGGTTGCAACTCAGTTTGGCACCACCATTCTCAGTGTGCTGGCCTGGCCTTTCCGAAAGCTCGGTCGGGCTCTCTATCAAAAGGTAGCCCCCCGCAATCCGGCCAACCTCTCCTTCCGGCGATATCGGCGCCATCTGAGCAATTCCCTAGCCAAGATTGAAAATCCCGTTGGTCCGGCAATCGACGTGCCCCTTGAACACGCCTACGCACCATTGCGCCTGAAGGCCAGAGAAACCGACGAGCCTGAGGACATATTCGATCTTCTGCGACAGAACAAACGCCTGATCGTCGTCGGGGGGCCCGGCACCGGAAAGACGACCCTGATGAAGAGCCTCCTCTTGACGGCGATCAAGAAACCGAGCGAGCCACTAGAGGGGCTTCGACCCGTCTTTGTCACGCTTCGCAAGCTCGCAGCGAGCGGCCACACCGTGGAGCAGGCGATCACCGAATCTTTTGCCGAGCACGCCCGGACACGCTCTCCTGAGCGTTGTGGACGATCTCAAGAAACGGGCATCGCAGTCCCAGTTGGACGAAGACGCGAGTGCCAGTCAGGCCTCCCCAGGGCCTACCCGTAGTGCAGGGCCTGCGTGAACTCCGACGGTCGTCCCCGAGACACGGACGAGTCTACCGCGCGTCCGCAACACGCCCGGCCGCCCCCATCCATGCCGCCCCCGCCTGGGGTCAAACGCCAGCCCCGCCAGATCCGCTCCAACTCTGTGCCCTCTCCTCTCCCCTCTGTGTTCTCAGCGGAGGGCAGAGCCCGAGACGAGTCCTCTCGCTCGCCTGATTATCGCCGAGAATCTACTGCCCGAGCTTCGCCCTGATGGTCTTCAACATGGCGTCGAAGTTGACCGGCTTTTGGAAAACCGCGTCCAGTCCCATCTCGCGCGTGCTGGC
>PMBY01000195.1 GCA_003153875.1 Myxococcales bacterium
GGTCATGGCGGGGTCCAGATCGCCGCAGCGGGTGCTCATGACCAAACCCTGCAAGGGCGAATAGCCCATCGTGTTGTCCATGGACCGGCCCTTGATGATGGCGCACAGGCTGGCGCCGCCGCTGCCCAGGTGGCAACTGACGGCGTTCAGGTTTTCAAAGGGCACACCCAGCAGTTTGGCTGCTTCCTGTGCCACGTATTGGTGACTGGTGCCGTGAAAGCCGTACTTGCGGAAGCCGTGCTTGGCCACGAGAGCGGGCGGCAAGGCGTAGGCGCGTGCCACCTCCGGGATGGTTGCGTGAAAGACGGTGTCGAAAACCACCGTCTCCGGCAGGTTGGGATAGAGGCGCCGACACGCGGCCACCAGGCGCACTGCAGGCGGGTTGTGAATGGGGGCCAGCTCCTGGATGCGCTCCAGCTCGGCCATGACCGCGTCGTCCAGGATCACGTGTTGTTTGAAATTGGGCCCGCCATGCGCCATGCGGTGCCCGATGGCATCGGGCACCAGATCGGGATCGCGCTCGAGCAGCTTCATCACTTGCGTGAAGGCCGTGGCGTGGTCAGGCATCTCCACCACGATGGTTTCCTTCTTGCCAGCCACCTGGTGGTGGATGCGAGCCGGCAGCGCGGTCTTGGGTCCCACCCGCTCGGCTTCCCCGCCGGCCAGTTCCTTCTCGCCCGGCATTTCGATCAGCCGGTACTTGAGCGACGAGCTTCCGCAGTTGAATACGATGATACGCATGGGGTCCCCTTCCCGTTGAGGTCAAATCTCGTCGGGAATCCAGCCGAACACCGGGATGCCGACCAAGCCATGGGCCATGGCCGCGGTCCCGTAGGTGCACTCCACCATCTTGGCGATCTCCACGGATTCGTTCTCACTGTGTGCCTCTTCCTCGCGACCTGGGCCGTAGCCAATGGTCGGGATGTGAAATTCGTTGGACAGAACGCTGCCGGAGGTGCCCATGCCCAGACGTGATAGCTTCCATTTGCCCGGCCTGACTGCGCAGCCAGCCGCAGCCAGCGACTGGCGAGCGCGCGAGAGCAAGGGACTGAAGGGATCCGTGCTCCAAGCGTGGGTCACGCGCTTGACCTGCATGACCAGACCACTGGGCATGGTCTCGGCCCGCTCGCGCACGGCCACGTCGACCTCGACGGCACCGGCCAGTTGCGCCAGCCGCTCGGCCTCGTGGCGCATGCGACCAACCATGCCGTCGACGGCTTCTTCCAGGCCGAGCCGGCGTTCCACGGAAATTGTGGCACAACGGAAACCGTGGCTGTCTTCGAATTGCGGCTTGCCCATGAGCATGGCTTGCACCGCCGCGGCTGGATCGATGTCACCCATGCCGTTCGCCACCAGGTCAGCCGCGTCCGCCACGTGAAAGGGATTGTTGCTGCGCAGGCGGATGTCCATTTCGGCGCGGCCGTCGTGGCCGTAGTACAGGCCCAGATCGGTCGGCTCGCCGAGAATGGCGTATTCCGGCCGCAGCCCCATCTCCTTCAAGGTGAATTCAATCAGTCCGCGCATGCCGACGGAGATGCCGTTTTCTTCAGCCACGGTGGCGGCCACGATCAGGTTCCCGCGCAAAGGCAGAAGGCTGCGCTTGAGCAAGCCGGCAGCAAAGACCTGCGCCGCCAGTCCGCCCTTGCAGTCGGCCGCGCCCAGACCGTGCAGCTTGCCATCCTCGATGCGGCCACTCCAGGGTGAACCCGGCCAGCTCGCCTCGTCGCCAGGCGCCACGGTATCCAGGTGACTGGCCAAGAGCAGATTGGGGCCGTCTTCCACCCCGTGCAGCACGCCCACCACGTTGCCGAAGCCATCGGTGGTGACCGAGTCGAAGTCGAGGGCGCGCATCTGCTTCTCCACCAGCGCGGCAGCACTCGACTCGTCCCGGGTCAAACTGCGTGTGCGCAAAAGGGCCTGCGCAAACGACATCAGCTCGCCCTGCAAACCTTCCAACTTGCCCTTCAACAGATCGTACATGGTGCGTCTCCTTTGATCGTTTCGTTGCTTCTCGTTGATGTTCTGCTCCCTCTCTCAGCAAGCGCCGTGCCGATGGCGTCTTTCCTGTCTTTGTCGTTCCCCACACCCCGCCCGATGTTTCAACTTGCAAAATGAACGTTTCAGATTGAAATACTGGGTGCATCATGCGAGTCGAAGACCTGAAGCTGGACGAACTGCTGGAATTCCGCGATGGCGCCATCGACTTTCAGGGCCGCCGCCTGGTCCTGCACAGCACCGACGCCTTCGCCCAGTTTCGCAAGGATCTTTTCGAGATGGTCGGGCCCGGGCAGGCCCGGCGCATCCTGACCCGCTTCGCCTACTTCTGGGGTCAGGCCGATGCCGCAGCCATGCGCCGCGTGTTCAAGTGGGACAGCGTCGTGGATCTGGTGAAGGCCGGGGCGCGTCTGCACGCCTTGCAAGGCGTGGCCCGCTGGGTGACCAAGAAACTCGATGTCGATCCGGTGGCTGGCCGTTTCGAGATGGAGGTGGTCTGGCACGGCTCGGCCGAGGCCGAGGAACACGTGGCGGTGTTTGGCCGCACAGCCCACCCGTCGTGTTGGATGTTGGCCGGCTACGCCAGCGGCTTCATGTCGTTTGCGCTGGGACACGACGTGTACTTCGTCGAGCAGAGCTGTCGCGCTACCGGCGAGCGCGTGTGCACGGCCATGGGCAAAGACCGCGCATCGTGGGGCGCCGCCATCAACCCGCACCTGCCATTCTTTCAGGCTGCCGACATCAAGGGGAAGATTCAAGGCCTGACCGAGGAGCTGCATCGGGTGATGCGGGAATTGAAGCGCAGCACGGAGCGGCTGACCACGCTGGAGCGGCCGCCGCTGGTGGAAGTGCGGAGCAAGGCTTTCGCCGCGGTGCTGGACCTGGCCACCCGCATCGCGCCCTTTGATTCTTCGGTGCTCATCACCGGCGAAAGCGGCGTGGGCAAGGAGGTGGTGGCGCGCTTGGTTCACGCCCGCTCGCTGCGCAGCCGAGGGCCATTTCTAGGGATCAACTGTGGGGCGCTGCCGGAAACCCTGCTCGACTCAGAGCTATTCGGCCACAAGGCGGGCGCGTTCACCGGCGCCACCTCCGATCACGCGGGGTTGTTCGAAGAGGCCGCGGGCGGAACGCTTTTTCTCGACGAGATCGGCGAGATCTCGCACGCCTTGCAAGTCAAATTGTTGCGCGTGCTGCAGGAACGTGAGATCCGGCGCGTGGGCGAGAGCCGCACGCGCAAGATCGACGTGCGCATCCTGGCCGCCACCAACCGCGATCTGGCCGAAGCCATGCGCCAGGGCGCGTTCCGCGAAGACCTGTACTACCGCTTGCGGGTCATCGAGATCGCGATTCCCCCGCTGCGCGAGCGCAAGGAAGACATTTTGCCGCTGGCGCGCTTCTTCGTGGAACGACTGCGGGTGAAGCTGAAAATGCCCAAGCTGCGCCTGGCCGCCACCGCCATCGACCCGCTTTGCGCCTATGCCTGGCCCGGCAATGTGCGCGAGTTGGAGAACGCCATCGAGCACGCCGCTGTACTCTCGCGCAGCGGTTCCATCACGCCCGAGCTTCTACCGTCCAATGTCGTGCTGAGCACCGGGGCGCGCCCTGGGCCAGGCCAAGGTCCGCGTACGCTCGACCAAGTCGAGAGAGAACACGTCCGCGCGGTGCTGGCCGAGTCAGGCGGCAACCGCACGCGCGCCGCCGCCGTGCTGGGCATCAGCCAGACCACCCTGTGGCGCAGGCTGAAGACCGTGAAGGGACAGGGTTAGCGGCAATTCTGCGCAAGGAGTCGCCAGGGCGACCGCAGGTCGCCCCTACCGTTGCCTGGTATCGAGAAAGCGCCGCTCGATGCCGGCGTAGGCGTCGATGCGGCGGTCGCGCAGAAAGGGCCAGCCCTGGCGTACTTCTTCAATTCGGGCCGGGTCGACGGTGGCGATCAGGATTTCTTCGCGATCGACAGGCGCTTCGGCCAGAACCACGCCGAACGGGTCAGCAAGAAAACTCCCGCCCCAGAATTCCAGGCCAGGCGGGCCTGCCGGCGTTTCGAGGCCCACCCGGTTGACCGCGGCGACATAGAGGCCGTTCGCGATGGCGTGCCCGCGCTGGACCGTGCGCCAGGCATCGCGCTGGGCCTCACCGTTGGCCGCCTTTTCCTGCGGGTGCCAGCCGATAGCCGTGGGATAGAAGATGATGTCGGCGCCGGCCATGGCAATCAGACGTGCGGCTTCGGGATACCACTGGTCCCAGCAGATCAGGATGCCCAGCCGGCCGAGGAATGTCTCGAATGCGCAGAAGCCGAGATCGCCGGGGGTGAAGTAGAACTTCTCGTAGTATCCGGGGTCGTCGGGGATGTGCATTTTGCGGTACAGACCCACCACGTCGCCGTTGGCGCCGATCACCGCCGCTGTGTTGTGGTACAGACCGGGCGCGCGCCGCTCGAACAAGGTTGCAATGACGATCACGCCGGCCTGGCGGGCCACCGCGCCGATGGCCTCCGTGCTGGGCCCAGGGATCCTTTCGGCCAGGGCAAAATTGGCCGCGTCCTCGGTCTGGCAGAAGTAGGGCGAGCGGAAGAGCTCGGGCAAACACACCACCTGGGCGCCCTGCGCGGCTGCCTCTCGGATCTTCGCGCAGGCCAGGTTGAGATTCGCCTCGGGCTCAGGCGACATGGCCATTTGAACCAGGCCGACTTTGAAGGGTGATCTTGCAAACACGGACCGATTCTACTTGGCCCCGGCCCGGCGCCAAGCCGGAAGCGCAAGCAGGGGCCGCGAACCGGCGAGCACGCCTTTGAAATCTGCTAGAAACAATCGCGGAAGCCCTTTTTTGCCAGGCCAAGAGAGGAAGACGAATGAACGACACAGAGCCCGCACAGCCGGGCAGCAAGCCCAGCATCGAGTGCGTGCCCTTTGGCAAGACACCGGACGGCGTTGCGGTGGATCTCTACCGCCTGACCAATCGCCACGGCCTGAGCGCGGCCATCACCAACTACGGCGGAATCGTGGTGTCGCTGCTGGTTCCTGATCGCGAAGGCAAGCTGGGCGACGTCGTGCTCGGTTGCGACACCTTGGCCGAGTACATCGCGAAAAGCCCATACTTCGGCTGCCTGGTTGGACGCTACGGCAACCGGATCGCCAAGGGCGAGTTCAAGCTCGACGGCCAGAGCTATTCGCTGGCCAAGAACGACGGCGAGAACCACCTGCATGGTGGCAGGATTGGTTTCGACAAGGTGGTCTGGTCGGCCAAGCCGCTGCTGGCCAGTGAGTCCGTCGGATTGCAGCTCCAGTACCGGAGCCCGGACGGCGAGGAGGGCTATCCAGGCGCGCTCTCGGTCGTCGTCAGCTACGCCCTGTCCGATCGAGATGAGTTCATCGTCGACTACCTGGCCTTCACGGACAAAGCCACGATAGTCAACCTCACCCACCACAGCTACTTCAACCTCGACGGTGCCGAGGGCGACACCCTCGGTCATCTGCTGACCATCAACGCGGACACCTTCACCCCAGTTGACGCCGGCCTGATCCCGACCGGAGAAGTGCGGGCGGTCCAGGGCACGCCCATGGACTTCACCCAGCCCAAGGCCGTCGGCACTGACCTTCGGTCCAAGGATCCGCAGGTCGTCATCGGCCACGGCTACGACCACAACTGGATCCTCAGGCGAAGCCGGGAAGGGTTGGGGCTGGCCGCGCGCCTGATGGGGCCGGCAAGCGGTCGGGTGATGGAGGTCCTCACGACCGAGCCGGGGATCCAGTTCTATGGCGGCGGCTGGCTCGACGGCACCATCAAGGGGAAGCAAGGGAAGGTCTACCGGCCCTGCTACGGCCTCTGCCTGGAAACCCAGCACTATCCCAACTCGCCAAACCAGGCCGATTTTCCGTCGACCGTGTTGCGCCCAGGCGAAACCTACCGGAGTCGGACGGTACACAGGTTTTCCATCGCAGGGCGCTAGAGCACCGAACGGTTTGCCTCCCGTCGCGAAATCGCGGATTTGCGTCGCGTCCCTTCGTTGCTCCTCGGTCAAATACGTCGAGTATTCTCCCTCGTCGCGCCTCGGGCCGCTCGCAACTGCGCAATTTCGCTCGGTCCGGCAAACCGTTCGGCACTCTAGAACCCATGACGTAGCGGCGCCATCGCGGCCGTGATACCGTAGCTTTCGGGGCTAACGTGCGCCTCCAGTAAAAGCCCATGGCAGAGAAGGTAATTGGCATAGATCTGGGAACGACCAACTCGTGCGTTGCTGTTCTGGAAGGGATCAGCGCCACGGTGATCGCCAATCGCGGCGGCTACAAAACCACACCCTCGGTGGTGGCGATGTCCGAGACCGGCAAGCGCCTGGTCGGCCACATTGCGAAACGCCAAGGGGTCACCAACGCCGAGAACACGGCCTACGCGGTCAAGCGACTGATTGGGCGGCCGTGGACGTCGCCAGCCGTTCAGGCGGTTAAGGCGGCCGTGCCCTACGGCATCTGCGAAGGCCCCCACCAGGATGTGCGCATCAAGCTGCGCGATCAGCTGCTTTCACCGCCCGAGGTTTCCGCCTACGTCCTGCAGGAGATGCGCGCCATCGCCGAGGAGTTTCTCGGACAGACCATCAGCAAAGCGGTGGTCACGGTGCCCGCGTATTTCAACGATGGCCAGCGCCAGGCCACCAAGGACGCGGGGCACATCGCCGGCCTGGACGTCATCCGCATCATCAACGAGCCCACCGCGGCAGCGCTGGCCTATGGCTTCGGCCGGGACGTGGAGGGCAAGATCGCCGTGTTCGACCTGGGCGGCGGCACCTTCGATGTTTCGCTGCTCGACATCAACAACGGCGTGTTCGAGGTGGTGGCCACCGCGGGCGACACCTTCCTGGGCGGCGAGGACTACGACAAACGGCTGGTCGACTGGCTGGTCCAGGGTTTTGCCAAGGAACACAAGGTCGACCTGCGCAGCGACACCATGGCTTTGCAGCGGCTCAAGGACGCGGCCGAGAAAGCCAAGTGCGAACTCTCGTCGGTGCGCGAGACCGAGATCAACCTGCCCTTCATCATCTCGACCGGCAAGAACCAAGCCTACCACCTGCATCGGGTGGTCACGCGCGGCAAGCTGGAGGAGCTGACCCTGGATCTGACCGAGCGGACCATCCAGATTTGCCGGCTGACCATGGAAGACGCGGGCATCAAGCCCAAGGATTTGGCCGAGGTGGTCCTGGTGGGCGGCATGACCCGCATGCCGAAAGTGCAGGAGCTGGTGGCCGAGTTCTTCGCGCGCGAGCCGTGCAAGGGCGTGCACCCCGACGAGGTGGTGGCCATGGGCGCGGCCATCCAGGGCGCGGCGCTGATCGACGCCGCGGCGGCGCCTGACATGCTCTTGCTCGACGTCACCCCGCACTCGCTGGGGATCATGGTGGCAGGCGGCTACTTCCACCGCCTGATCGACCGCAACACCACCGTGCCCACCTCGAAGAGCCACGTCTTCACCACGGTCCGCGACGATCAGACGTCGGTGAAGATCGTGGTCTTCCAAGGCGAAGCCGATAAGGCCGAGGAGAACGAGTTGCTGGGTGAGTTCGTGCTCTCGGGCCTGCGCAAAGCGCCCAAGGGCGAGGTGGAGGTGGATGTCACCTTCGAGATCTCTGCTGACGGCATCGTGGGCGTGGCCGCGCAGGACATGGAGACCGGCACCGAGCAGCACATCACGGTCACTGCCACCAGCGGCCTGACCGAGGCAGAAATCGAGCGCATGACCACTGAGAACCAAGAATTCCTGGTTTCCAGCCGGACCGAGGCGGGAGTGGAGAAGGAGCGCCAGCGCATCGAGAAGCTGGTGCACGAAGCCGAGGCGCTTCTGCCCAAGGTCGAGGAGGTACTGTCAGGGACTCCCTTCGGTCAGGATAGTCTGGATAATGTGCGTCTCATTCTCGACGACGCGCGCGCCGCGGTCGAGCGGCGTGATGCCAGCGCGCTGGAGCAGGTGTCGGAGCCGCTGGTCCGCACCTTGAACATGTTCCACGGGGTGGTGGACAGCGCGCGCCTTCGGCCTCCGTGAGGCAGTCGTGGCGCAGGATGTGTTGCAGGAATCGCGCGCGCTGACCCAGCGAGGACTGGAGGACTACGCACGCGGCCGATTCCGTGAGGCTGCGCTGGCCTGGGAAAAGGCGATTCAACTGGCGCCCAATGATCCGCGAGCGCGCAGCCTGCTGGAGTTTGCGCGCAAGCGGATCAGAGAACGTGACGCGCTCCCGGTCGCACACGCGCACGGCGCCACCCTGGAGTCACCCATCCCCGGCTTTTTGGCCAGCCTGACGGCGGTCGAGGCGGATGAGCCGACCAGCGGCAGTTTCCCCACGCCGCCGCCCGACGGTGAGTGGGCCCAGATCGACACCAGGCGCGTGCTGGGAGGAACTGAGGAAGGCGTCCAGGTGACCAAAGAGGCACAGGATCCGGCCGATACCTGGAAGGACCTGCCGATTCAGGTGGACAACCTGCAGGCCAGCGCGCGCGGCTTGCTGGAAGAGTGTCGAGCCGCGCTCCGCGAGAGCCGCCCAGACCGCGCGGCCCTGGCCGCCGAGATGGCCCTGCAATTGAGCGAGCAGGCCCGCTCGCCCGAGGTTGACGGCATCGTCAATGCCAGACGCCTGCTGTTCGAGCGCGCCTTTTGCGCCTGCATCGGCGACATGAAGAGTGCACCTATTCGCGCGATTCCCTCGGAGGCGTTGGGTGCGCATGGCTTCGATCAACGCGCAGCCTTCTTGATGTCGCACATGGACGGCGCGCTCAGCGTGGACGATCTGCTCGACGTCGCGGGCATGCCGCGATTCGATGCCCTGCGCCTGATAGCGGCCCTGCGGCGCGCCCAGGTGGTGGACATAGTGCCGATCTAAATGGGAACCCTGGGAGGGTTCCCAACCCCTCCCGCGCTCTGGCTCCGGCAGGCGAAGCCCGCCTTCGCCTACGCGACTAGATCTTTTTTTGCGACTCTGGTAGTCGTCCGCGCATGAAGATCGTTCTCGCATATTCGGGAGGACTCGACACCTCTGTGGCCATCGGCTGGCTGCAGGAGAAGTACAAAGCCGAGATCGTCGCGTTCTGCTCGGACGTCGGGCAGCAAGAGGATCTGGAAGCTGCACGCCAGAAAGCTCTGCGCTGTGGCGTGGTGGCCTGCCACGTCTTCGACCAGCGCGAGGAGTTCGTGCGCGATTTCGTGTTTCCCGCGGTGCGCGCGGCAGCTCTCTACCAGGGTGAGTACTACCTGGGTACTTCGCTGGCCCGCCCCTGCATCACCCGCGGTTTAATGGAAGTCGCGGCCAAGGAAAACACCAACGTCATTGCCCACGGCGCCACCGGCAAGGGCAACGATCAGGTGCGTTTCGAACTGGGCGCCTACTGGTTCAACCCGTCAGTGAAAATCATTGCGCCCTGGCGCGAGTGGGACTTCAAGTCGCGCTCAGAAATGATCGCGTTTGCCCAGTCACACAACATTCCCGTCGAGGCTAGCACCGCCAAGCCCTACTCTATCGATCGCAACCTGCTGCACACCAGCTACGAGGGCGGCATCCTGGAAGACCCGGACGCCGAGCCGCCGGCCGAGATATTCCAGCGCACCGTGGATCCGCGGCGGGCGCCCGATCAGCCGCGCGAAGTGGCGATCTCCTTCGAGCGAGGGACGCCGGTGGCAGTGGACGGTAAGGCGCTGGCGCCGGCGGCACTGCTGACCGAATTGAACAAGATCGCGGGCGAGCATGGCGTCGGCCGCGCGGACGTGGTCGAGGACCGCTTCGTGGGAATGAAGAGCCGCGGCGTGTACGAGACGCCAGGCGGAACCCTGCTGTACAAGGCCCACCGCGGGGTCGCGTCGCTGACCATGGATCGCGAGGCCATGCGGCTGCGCGACACTCTGGCCGTTGAATACGCGACCTTGGTGTACCGAGGCTTCTGGTTCTCACCTGAGCGCGAGGCCCTGCAGAAGCTGGTCGACGACGTCAACCAGCCAGTCACCGGCACGGCCCGGCTGCGACTTTACAAGGGCAGCCTCACCCTCATTGGTCGCAAGGCACCCAGGTCGCTGTACCGCGCTGACGTCGTCACCTTCGAGGACGATCACGGCGCCTACGACCAGCGCGACGCCGGCGGCTTCATCCGCCTGAATGCGCTCCGCCTGCGCACCACCGCCAGCGCACGAATGAAGTAAGCAGCCCGAAACGGCGGCAACAGCCGCGCGGTCGTGCTGCGCGGACGCGTTCTGGGTCGCGCAAGTCCAGATCGGCCTTCCTATCCTGCCGAGCGCATGACCCGCACCTTTGTGGGCGTCGCCACTACGAAACAGCGGGCCCAGGTGGCGGCGTCTGGACTCGACAACCAGGCGGTCACGTAGTCGCCAATCCGCCACTGCTCGCTGTCAGGCAGTCTGACCAGCAGGAGCCCGCAATGAGTCCCGGGTACAAATCTCCTCCGGTCAGAGAAATCGAGATCCTGCGTGACCAGAAAACGCTGTTCCGCCTGGGCCGCGTTTCATATATCGACGTCGCGCCGGCCGCCAAGTCCCTCGTCCCGCACGGTGTCCGCATCCAATCCAAGAGAAGCGAGGCGAGGACGAACGCTATGCGGAATGTTCTCGTCCAACTTGATCTTCACGCGACCTTGACCTCGTGGGGAGCCGGGGTCGGGGCGGGAAGATCCTCACTGGCGGAGGCCGCGGCAAACGCAACAACCACGCGCACATCCTCCTCGGTCAGGCTGGGAAAGTCGGCCAAGATCGTGGCTGCAGTCTCACCATGCGCAAGGTAGCCAAGGATGGTCCGCACCAGAACGCGCGTCCCTCGCACAACGGGCTGTCCACCGCAAATCCCCGGATCGCGAACGATTCTGTCTTGGAAGGTCATGGCGTCTGCCCCAATTGTTGGCCCGCTCTGGCGCGACGTCCACTGTGTTCTTGCGCGGACCTGAGAACCCCGTCATGGCGCACAAGGACGACAATCAACTCAGGCAGTCCGGCCGACAAGCGTAGGTCTGCTTCCCACGCCAAAAACCAGTTCCGGGTGCAAGTGCCCGGCAGATATCCGAACTCCGCAGCAAGTACGGGACGACCCCGTAGATCCGTGGATCGAGGACTCGACTACCTCGCGCCAGTCGGCGCCGCTTGCGCCAGGGTCACTTTCAAACTGGTCGCGGCCAATTGGGCCTGGCGCTGGAGTTGCAAGATAGGCGCTAGTTGCGCCTCGGTAGCGCTGGCTTGCTTGGCTGCCTTGATCGCGTCGAGCATGTCGACGAGTGCGTTGCCGGTGCGGGTGAGCAAGGCATAGTGGCGATCCTGGATGGTCTCCACGCGCTTCAAGATTTCCTGCTCGGGATAGTGGTGGCACTGCTGGCAGGCGCGGTTGATGTTGGTGAGCGGCGAGTGCACCTCGTCGCCTGAATTGTCGATGACGTCGGTGGCCACTCGGCGTTTTTCTTCCATGGGAAGCTGGGCGTGCATCCGCGCCAGAGCCTGACAGGTCAGAGTGCCCGAAGGGCCTTGTCGGCCGGCACCCGAAGGCGGATTTGGTACAATATTCCGGCAGCACACATGCGCCTACATCGACATCGGCAAGACCTGCCTGGCCAAATCCGATATCCTTGCGAAGCAGATCCGGTCCATCCAGGGGGCAGGGTGAACCATTCGGGCGATCAAAGGCTACTGAGTGCTGAAGTATCCGGTCATAGGATCATTCACTGGGAGAAACGCATGCAACTAGAGCACATCGGGCAACGTCAGGTAGGTCGAGTCTGGGCGTCACTGGTGTACGCCGTCAGCGTGGGAATGCTGTTACCTGCGTGCGGCAACTCGGGCAACGGGCAGACCAGCTCCACACCAACTGGAGGCTCGCCCTCCGGCGGCAGTACCAGCGCAACCAGCGAGCCGCAGACCGGCGGCACCACGTCAGGTGGAACGACTGACACTGGCGGGTCGCCGAACACCGGCGGCGTGACTGGCGCAGCTGGGGTGACCGGCTCAGCCGGTAGCAGCGGCGGCGCGGAGGCCACGGGTGGTTCAATCGCTCCCGATACCTCCTCGGCCCCGGCGGGCGCCAGTGGCACTGGCGGTGCGCCGAGCACCGGCGGGGTCTTGGGCTCTGGCGGGAGCACCAGGACTGGCGGTGCGTACAGCTCCGGCGGCGTGTCGAGTTCAGGCGGGATACCCAGTTCCGGCGGGAGCACCAGGACCGGCGGCGTCTCTAGCTCGGGCGGCGTCTCTAGCTCGGGTGGCGTCTCTAGCTCGGGCGGCGTCTCTAGCTCGGGCGGCGTCTCTAGATCGGGTGGCGTCTCTAGCACCGGCGGCGTGTCCAGCTCGGGCGGGATCTTGAGCTCGGGCGGTGCGAGCGCCGGCGGCGCGACCGTAGCTGGCACTGGCATGCGTGGCCTGACTCCGAAGGCGATTGTCAAGGACATGTTCCTGGGCTGGAACTTGGGCAACACGTTCGACTCGACCAGCGGAGGAGAAACCGGTTGGGGAAATCCCGTCACGACCCAAGCAATGATCGATCAAGTGAAGTCAGGAGGATTCAAGACGGTAAGAATTCCTGTGACCTGGCAGAGCCAACTTGGCGCTGCCCCCACCTACACAATTAACAAGACGTTTCTCGACAGGGTGGAGACGGTCGTGAACTACGTCCTCAAGGACGGGATGTATGCCATCGTCAATACCCACCATGATGGCTGGTACAAACTGGCCACCGCAAGCCAAGATCAAGGAGTCGCCGAGACCACCGCGGTTTGGAGCCAGATTGCCACTCGCTTCAAGGACTACAGTGACTATCTGATTCTTGAAACATTCAACGAACCACACGGAACGGTCAACGCGTATGGCGGTGGAAA
>PMBY01000003.1 GCA_003153875.1 Myxococcales bacterium
CTCGACGAGATCAAGAAGATCGACGATTGCGGCGTGGTCAAGCTGGTTCTCATCTACGAGCGCAGCAAAGGCGTGGGTCTGGACCTCAAAGAGTGCTACATCGATGGTTTGAAGGCCCCGGTCGGCTCATGCAGCTCCACCAGCAGTTCAACCTGACCCCCTTTCGCACGCGCATCGGCTTTTGCCAAGACAGCGAAGGTCGGGATTTGGCCGTGGCGCTGCTGAAAGCCACTTTTCACTATGGCAAGGACGGCCGCGTGGCTCCCGCGCCCAGAGAAGCCAGTGTTCCGATCTTCGAGAAGGACGTGTTCTACGATGCTCCCGCGACCTCCAGCCTTCGCTACGCCAGCGATGTCGTCCCGGCCAAGCGCGGGGTCGACATCGCGGTCGTGGGGCAGGCCTACGGGCACAAGGCCAAGGTCATTGAAGCCGGCTTTCGCGTTGCTGGGTGCGAGAAGGTGTTGGCGGTCTACGGGCCGCGCTGCTGGGTCGGCGGTAGAGTCGGTGGCATCGCGGGGCCGCTGCCGTTTGCCGAAATGCCGCTTCGTTACGAGCAGGCCTACGGCGGATCCTACCTAGACAAGGCTGGGCAAAACCGGATCTTCGACCTGAACCCGGTCGGCGTCGGGTTTGCAGATGCCGTCCGCGACAAGGCGCCCTTGCCCAACGTCGAGTACCGAACGGCGCCCTTCAAATCCATCGGGGATCGGCCCCAACCAGCCGGCCTTGGTTTCATACCGGCGGGGTGGAAGCAGCGCGCGGGGTTCGCCGGCACCTTCGATGCTGCCTGGGAACGCGCGCGACGACCGCTTTTCCCCAAGGATTTCGACGAGCGCTTCTACAATGCCGTTGCCCAAGACCAGGTCCTGCCAGGCGGGTTGTCCGGCGGAGAGCGGGTTGTGTTGCGCAACCTCGACCGCCGTGCCGAGACGGTGGGGTTCGCTCTGCCGCCGCTTCGCTTGGTTGCACGCTTTCGCATCAAGGACCGCTGCGAAGAATCCCCAATGAAGGCCGACACGCTCCTTATCGAGCCGGACGCAGAGCGCTTCTCGATTTGCTTTCGCAGCACGTGCATTCTCGGCATCGATTTCAGGTTCCTCAAGAGCGTGACCTACGAGGAAGGTGGGCGCTGATGCAGGATGGCCGCAAGGAGGCGCAAGCCCGACTGGCCGAAACGCCGATCGCAGGCCAGCAGGATTCAGCGCTTCTGTTCGACATCATCCAGGAACACTACGACGAGGCCACCTTCTATCTGCGGGCATGGGACCGCGCTCTTGGGGCGTGGAACCACACTCTGGGCGAGGTTCGCCAGGGGCCCGAGGAAAAACTGCGTGCGAATCTCGACGGGCTGCTCGCGGGTGGTCGCGCGGCCGCCGATCGCCTGCTCTGGCCCGTGCTCGAAGGCGGCGAGGCTGATCACTGGACTGAACCGGCCGTGGCGGCGCTTGCGCTTCTGACCCAGCCCAACCACGCCACGGTTGAGCGAGTCCTCGCGCAGTTGCGGCCAGGGAACGCTCCTTTCCTTGCCGGCGTGGCACGCGCCCTGGAACTCGCCCAGGTTCCCGAGCTCGATGGACAGTTGCGGGAGGCGCTCTATCGGTCCGACGAGAACATGCATGCCTGCATCCTCGGCATCCTGGCCGAGCGCAGGGTGGACCCAGGGCCGCTGGTCACTGCACAATTGCAAAGCCACGACGTGGCCACTGCTCAGGCGGCGCTGCAGGCGGTTCGCCACTGTCCTGACACCTCCATGCACGTCAGAGCGGTGAGAGAGCTGCTGGATGTTGCGGACGCTCGGCTCGCGGCCAGCGTCGTCGAAACCGGCCTGCTGTGGGGCATTCCGGCCGCGCGTTCGGCGTGCGCCCGACTTGCACGCGACCGGGATCCCCACGCCATGTTGCTCACGGCCCTGATCGGAAACGAGGCCGAGCAAGACGTGATTTTCAAAGCGGCGGAAGATCCCAGGCATCGCGCGGCCGCACTGAGGGCGCTTGGATTCGTTGGCACTGCGCGTGCCGCGGAAGCGGCGTTGCCCTTGCTCGCAGATGCCGACAAGACGGTAGCCCGACTTGCAGGTGAGGCATTCGCGACGATAACCGGACGGGATCTGCAGGACGGCGCTTTTGCGCCGAGCGATGACGCTGCCGAGGATGTTCCGGGGGCGTTGCCCGCGCTCGACGCCGTCGCCGCGACTGCGTGGTGGAAATCGGCACGGTCGGCTTTTTCCTCTGGCGTGCGCTATTTGCGCGGCGGGCGCTGGCCCTGCCAAGACGTGAGCACGCTGGTCACGAGATTGCCCATGCGACTGCGGAACGTGGTCGTGCTCGAACTGGCGATTCGCAAGCCGCGCTCGCTTCCGGTGTCGATCCGCAGTTGGGCATGGAAGCAGCAAGCACAGACGGACTCGCTGCTCGCCCCGGTGCGGGCTGGGTGACCATCAGCAATGAGACGGACGCCGAGTCCCACATTTTTCCCAACTAGGCGAGCGACCCTCAGTGCCCACGCGACTTGAGTGGGGTGGGCATTGGGCGTGAACCCGCGCGGTCCTCAGTTCGTACTCACCTTGCTGCCTTTGATGATGACGTCGCCCGAAGCATTGGCATTGATCTTCCCGGAGGCACTAATCGAGACGTCCTTGCC
>PMBY01000304.1 GCA_003153875.1 Myxococcales bacterium
CCCACGATCTTGCGGCCGCTGCCCGTGGTCCCCGCCCCCAGCACTTCGATGCGCGCGCCTTTCTTCGACTCGAGCTCGCGCAAGGCGCGGCATAGCTTCTGCGTGGCGCCGATGGGATCGCCGCCGGTCTTGCGGTACACGTCGACCAGCAGCTCGTCCTTGTCGTTGACCAGCGCCAGCTTGGTGCTGGTCGAGCCGATGTCGATGCCTAGATACACGCGCAAGGCCTGGCCCGCGGGCCAGGCAACCACGCGCACCTCGTTGTCTTCCGGATCGGTGTAACACTCGGCCAGACGAAAATCAGGGTACTTCGACTTCTCCAGCGTCAGCGGCCATGGGTGGTATTCCACGTCGCTGCTGGTGGCAATGCGATGGAGCGATTCGCGCGACGGCAGGTGCTTGGGCACCGTGCCCATGGCGGCCGCGCCCAGGGCTGCCACCAAGTGAGGCGAGGACGGCGTACGCAGCAGATTGGGGAAAGCCGCATCCAACCAGCGCAGAACCTCGCGGTTGAGCGCCACGCCTCCGATGATCGCGGTCGGCGCATCCAAGGGCCGCGCTCGCAGCAGGGTTCCGATCAAGGTGCGGGTCATGCCGCGGCACAGGCCAGACCACATGGCGGCCTTGCTGTAGCCCTCTTGCTGGCGGTGAATCAGGTCGCTCTTCGCGAAGACCGAGCAACGGGTGGCGATGGAGGGCGGCTCGGCCACGCTGCCCACCAAGGCCGGATCGGCGCAATCCAGCCCGAGCCGTGAGGCCTGCTCATCAAGGAACGATCCCGTGCCAGCCGCGCACATGGAGTTGGTGGCGTAGTTCTGAAAGTGCCCCTGGGCATCGAGCTGCACCAGGGTCACGGACCCGCCGCCGATGTCGATGATGTTGCGAACCTCGGGGAACTGGGCGTGGACCACGCGAATCTGACAGGCCGCGATGTCCAGCCGCCGGGTTTCAAATGCCTCGCAGAAGCGGGTGGCGTTGGTTCCGCAGAAGCCGATGGCGTCACCTGGCTTGAGGTCCAGCTCGCGCAGTGCCCGTTCCAGTACCGGGGCAGGTTCGCCCTTGTGTCGGGCGTAGAAGGANNGACTGAACCACTGTGCCGGCACCGTCGATCCGAACCGCCTTGAGCGATACGGCGCCGATGTCGACTCCTATTCTTCCCGGTTGCTCCAAAGTCACACGTGCTTCGTGAGGTTGATGTAGGTGTCCGTCGGTGCGCGGCTTCCTTACCACAGAACAGTCACCGAGGCTAACCCGAGGCTGGGGCCAGCCAACGCGCTGGGCTATTTTCCTCCGAACAGGCGGGCCATTCGCCGCCAGAACGAGAGGCGGGCCTGGTGGGGCGCAGTGGGCTTGGCGAGTGCGGCCGCGCTCGGCACCGCAGCGGGTGGTGGCACCGTCTTGCTCGCAGCCGTGGGGGGCGGTTTTTGCTCGCCCAGCGTGAAATCCTTGGTCACCGAAGCTGCCAGTTTCTGCGCGGTCTCGCGCAGCTCGGCCTCTTGCTCGTCGGTGAACCCCAGCACTTCACGCGCGCGCGCCAGAGTTTCAGGCGCCACGCGGTCGCAGCGCCCAGCCCCGATCTCGACGCCATGGCCAAGGTCGCGGCTCAATTCTTCGACCATGGCGACAGCCGCGGAGAGTGGAGTCGGTGGCTCGCCGGCGGGGAAACTGTGATGGTTGGCCAGCACGTTTTGTACGTCAGCCGGCAACTTCCATAGCTGGGCGATCATGCCGGAGACTTCCTGGTGCGTCTGGCGCAAGACCTCGTCGAGCACCCCGGGATTGATTGACGGTTCGTCCTTGGGACGATCGGAAAGCACGAGCAAGGTGGCCGCCATGCCGATGTCATGGAGCAAGCCGCACAGGAACGCGGTCTCGGTATTGAGAGCCTTGCGCGAAGCTATCAGCCGGCACAGGTGCGCACACAGGGTGCTGTGCGCGCGGATCTGCTCCATCACCGCGGCATAGCGGACCGAGCGAAACACCCGCATGCCCGCCGCGACTTCCCACACCACGCTGGCCAGGCCGCGCATGCCCAGACGGACCACCGCAACCTTCAACGAGATGTTGTCCTGGCCCCAGCCGCCGTAGGCCGCCGAGCCGGCGACGCGCAGAACCTGGGCCGCCAGCACCGCGTCTTTCTCCAGCACCTCGACCAACTGGTCCGCGCTCACGTCGGAACGAAGCGACAGTTGATGGACTTCGAGCGCCACCGTGGGCAGAAGAGGCGGCCGGTAGCCGGGCGCGGAAAACACGCGCCGCAGTTGCGTGATGAAGGCGATCACCAGGGCCACGTCGGCCGACGGCGAGGTCACCTCCGATTGAAGTCCTGGTTCCTTCGGCGCAGGCTGGACGCCGGCCTGCGGATCAGGGTGAGAGTTNNAGAGTTGCGCTCGATCGTCACAGTGTGTGCCTCAGCTGATGATACACGTGCCCTGCCACACACGGCCAGAAACTCGTGGATCGGTCGCTGCGGCGGGCTTGACAGCTGCAACGGGTTCGGCGGCGCTCCTGTCGTCGGTCAGGACTCTGCGCTACCGGACGGCTTGGGCGCCCAGCCGCTTGAAAAGAATGGCCGAGAAGATGGCCAGTGCGATTACCGACAACGTGAAGCCCAGTATGTAGATGGCAGTGAGAGGAACGCTGCCAAGGAAGCTCCCCACCACGCCGAAGAGCGCGAAGCCGCCCGCGGCCGCGAACGAGTTCCTCAGGCTACGAGCCAACCGGTCACCCGAAAAGATGGGTGCCACGACCAGAAAGGCCAGTCCGATGAAAAAGGTCCAGCCGAGCGCGCCGCTCGAGACCAGTGGCGAATCGAAATTCCAATGCAGAAAGTCCTCCATCCCAGGCGTGATTCCCTTGCTGAAGATCCGCCGCATGACTCCGAAGTGCACCCAGACGAGCTGATCGCCAAGCACCATCAGCGCCACCATGAAGCACAGCCCGAGCCTGGTGAGGATCCTCTTGTCCTCGGGCGCATATTCGTGCAGACAACAAAACAGGGCGACGTAGACTGGCGCGATCAGGAATTCGTTCAGCTGGATGCAGGAGAATGCGAGCAGGCTGATGGGGCTGGCACCGTCGACGAAGGCTGCCAGGTTCGTCCACACCGGTGGGGGGCGCATGGCCATCAGGATCGCCGAGGCCAGGTAGCCCAGGCTGAAGAGCAGCGCCAGCACGGATGACCAGTAGCCGATCTTGATGACTGTCTGTTTCATGGACTTTTCCACAAGGGCAGGCGTCGAGCCAACATTCCCTAGACAACCGACTGGCCGTTCAGGTTCCAGGTTCTTGCGCCGGCGCTGGCCCTGCTTGATTCCATCCTCGCCGTCCTTTGGCGACTGACCCATCCCTGACACCGCCTGGGCTCGGGCCTGGGCGACCGCACATACCGGCCGACGGCCCTGTGCCCACCGACACCGTCCCTGTCACCGCCACCGTCACCGTCACCGTCACCGTCACCGCCCCCTGCCACCGTTACGGCTACCCACACCTACTCCGACAGTGCTACCTTGTTGCCCATGATCATCGCTGGCGACATTGGCGGAACCAAGACTGTCCTCGCGCTCTTCGAGCCGGCGGGCGAGGACGTGCGCTGTGTGCGCGAGGCCACCTTCCCCAGCCTCGAATACCATTCGCTCGAGGCGGTGGTGGACGAGTTTCTCTCGGCCGGCGCGCGGCCTACGCTGACCGGCGCTTGCTTTGGCGTGGCCGGGCCGGTCGACGGCGGGCGAGCCAGGTTGACCAATCTGCCTTGGCTACTCGACGAGGAGCTTCTGGCCAAGGGCCTGCACGCGCCGCGCGTGCGCTTGCTCAATGACTTGGAAGCGGCTGCCTTCGGCATGTTGTTTCTTGCCTCCCAGGATTTCGAGGTGCTGCAGGCAGGGAAGGCTGGCGCCCGCGGCGACATCGCGGTCATCGCGCCCGGCACCGGGCTGGGCGAAGCCTTGCTCCACTTCGATGGCAAGCAGTACCACGCCATTCCCTCTGAGGGCGGACACGCCGACTTCGCCCCTCGCACCGACGACGAGATCGTTCTTCTGCGCCACCTGCGCTCCGCTCTGGGCGGCCATGTTAGCTACGAGCGGATCCTCTCGGGCGCTGGCATCGGCAACCTGTATCGCAGCCTGCGCAACGAAGCCACCACCCGCGAGCCCGCGTGGCTGGCCGAACAGCTTGGCAGCGGCGATCCCAATGCGGCGATTTCGGCCGCCGCCCTGGCCAACCGCGATCCGGTGTGTGTGCAGGCCCTGCGCATGTTTTGCGCGGTACTGGGTGCCGAGGCCGGGAACCTGGCACTCAAGGGGCTGACCACAGGCGGCGTGATCATCGGCGGCGGCATCGCCCCGAAGATTCTGCCTGCGCTCAAAGAAGGATCCTTTCTGGCTGCGCTGGCCGACAAGGGGCGGTTCTCGGAATGGGCAAAGAACTTGCCGGTGCGGGTGGCGCTCGATCCGCGCGCGCCGCTCATCGGCGCCAGCCGCTTCCTAGTCAGCAGCGCCATCCACCCGGGCGCAAAGGCGTAGGACGCTCCAGTAGCAGGAGATCGTGGCCGTGGCCGTGGCCGTGGCCGTGGCCGGTGGTAACCTTTGCTGCCATGAAGACAGCCATCATCAAGAAGGTCGTGGCGCGTGAGATCCTCGATTCGCGCGGCAATCCCACGGTGGAATGCGAGGTGCATTTGGAGTCCGGCCTGTGCGGCATGGCGGCGGTACCTTCGGGCGCCTCCACCGGCGAGCACGAAGCGCTGGAACTGCGTGATGGCGATCCCAAGCGCTATCTAGGAAAAGGCGTGCTCAAGGCGGTGGGCAACGTCATCAGGATGCTGGCGCCCCAGGTGGTGGGTCGCGACGCCTTTGATCAGGCTGGTCTGGACGAGGCCATGATCAAAGCCGATGGCACGCCCAACAAGGGCAAGGCCGGCGCCAATGCCATTCTGAGCGTGTCCATGGCCGCTGCGCGCGCTGCCGCGGCCGAGGCGGGCCTGCCTCTCTACCGCTACCTGGGCGGCCCCAACGCCCGCGTCTTGCCGGTGCCGCTCATGAACATCGTCAATGGCGGCGCGCACGCGGACAACTCGCTCGATTTTCAGGAATTCATGATCGTGCCGCAAGGTGCGCCGACATTCCGCGAAGCACTGCGAGCCGGCGCCGAGGTTTTCCACACGCTGAAGAAGCTGCTGCACGATCGCAAGGCCTCCACCGGCGTGGGCGACGAGGGCGGCTTCGCCCCTGACCTGCCCGGCGCCTCGACTGCCTTGGAGGTGATCAGCGACGCCATCACCAAGGCCGGTTACCAGCCGGGCAAAGACGTGGCTCTGGCCCTCGACGTGGCCGCCAGTGAGCTATTCGACGCCAAAACCCAAAGCTACACCTTGGAAGGCGAGAACAAGGATCTGGATGCCATGGGCATGGTGGCCTTCTATCGCAAGCTGTGTGCCGATTTCCCCATCGTGTCCATCGAGGACGGCATGGCTGAGGACGACTGGGACGGCTGGGTGATGCTGACCAAGGAGTTGGGCGGCGGTCTGCAACTGGTGGGCGACGACCTATTCGTCACCAACGTGGAGCGCATCAAGACCGGCATCGCCAAGTGCGCCAGCAACAGCGTGCTCATCAAGGTGAACCAGATCGGCTCGCTGACCGAGACGCTGGATGCCGTCGAGCTGGCCCAGCGTACCGGCTGGACCACGGTCATCTCGCACCGCTCGGGCGAAACCGAAGACGCGTTCATCGCCGATCTGGCCGTGGCCACTGGCTCGGGCCAGATCAAGACTGGGTCGCTGGCGCGCTCGGAGCGCGTGTGCAAGTACAACCGGCTGCTGCGCATCGAGGAGGAGTTGGGTTCAGCGGCGACATATCCAGGGGCTCAGACCTTCAAGGCCAAGCGGTAGTTACGGCAGGTGAATTCGGGTGCCGGCTACGTGACATCCGTTGCAGTCGGGGTTAGTTGGAGTGGTCGACATGGTCTTGTCGGCGTTGGGGCACATGCTCACGGTCGGGGGACTCAAGGTGACCGCTTTGGTTGAATAGAAGGTGCCGCCTTTGTCGGTGATCATGGTCACGCTGCCAATCTTGACCGTGGCACCGGCGACAGCCGCGCCGCCAGAAGCGGTGGCGTAGACAGTTCCGGCCGCGTAGATCCTAGGGGAGTCACCTCCGGCGTTGTGGCAGTTTATACAGATCTTCCCGGCATAGTGTTTCGCGCCGATGATGTTGGTCGCGACCGGAGTGCAGTTCGTGCTACCCCCTGCCGTGTCTGGGGGCCCGGCGTCTGGGCGACTGGTCGAACCACCGGCGCTAGTGGAGCCACCGGAGCTGGTTGCGCCAGCGGAACTGGTGGTGCCACCGGAGCGGGTCGAGCCGCCGGAGCTGGTTGCGCCAGCGGAGCTGGTGGCACCGCCGGAGGTGGTTGCGCCAGCGGAGTTGGTTGTGCCGCCGGAGGTGGTTGCGCCAGTGGAGTTGGTTGTGCCACCGGGGTTGGCTACGCCACCGGAGCTGAGTGCGCCAGCGGAGCTGGTGGCTCCACCGGAACGGATCGAGCCGCCGGAACTGGGTGCGCCAGCGGAGCTGGGTGCGCCAGCGGAGCTGGTGGCTCCACCGGAACGGATCGAGCCGCCGGAACTGGGTACGCCAGCGGAGCTGGGTGCGCCAGCGGAGTTGGGTGCGCCGCCAGAGCCAACCGAGCCACCCGCGTGGCTGGAACCGCCGGAGCTGATCGGACCAGCGGAACCAACCGAGTCCGCAGAAGCTGTCGAACCCCCCGAGCCAGCAGAGCTGCCTGAGCTACTCTTGCCGCCGAACACAGTCGGGCCAAAATCAGTCCCGGAAGGATCCCCCACGCACCCGCAGCCCAGCAACGCAAGCAAAAGACAGAGGCTCGAATTGCAAAGGATTGGCTTCATCGAGGAAACTCACCTGTGTCGAAACGCGAGGGAACCAGAGCTAGCCATTGCTGTTGCGTGAGTATGTACCTTTGGGACGCCAATGGCAGGCACACAACAGCGCATATTGGCGGGTCAACTTTGCTGTGACGCGTGCTCACACCGCCTTGTACATGAACCCGTAGGCGATGTGCACGCCAGCCAGGGCGAACATGATGATGGTTAGTATGATGTGAACCCAGTTCCAGTGGCGCAGCATCTTCTCGGCGCTTTCCAGGTAGCAGCGAGTGCGTCGCTGCGCGGCCCGGTCGGAGAGAAACTGCAGGACCTGTCGACGGGTCTTGCGATCGGGAATGTCGCCCAAGCCCGCGGCGCGCAGCCAGAGCAGTACGGCGAAATCGCGTACCTCGTGCCACAACATGACCGCGAGCAGCCCGTGCGATTTGGCCGCCCCCTCGTGCTCAGGGGTCAGAATGCGCATGGCGCGCGAGGGCCTGCGGCGACCGACCATTGAGGCGACACTGCGCGACAGAGATTCCATCTCGAAGTTCGCCAGGCCGATGCCCGAGTGGACCTGCCCGTAGAGGTAACGGCCGATTGCTCCAGATGCGACGACGATCCACATCGAGATGCACGACAGTCCCACCCAACGGTCCAGCTTGAAGGCTGCGTGATACGTGACAAGCGTGGCGCCGATGAACCCTACCCACAGGTGGACAGTGAGCCAGGTGGATTGAGCGCCGAGGTTCTTCAGCAGGCCTAGCCGTGTATGCAGCGGGTACAGGAAGGTCAGCAGCATGAACGACGTGCCGATGTACCCAAGCCAGTGGCCGAATCCCTTGCCCGAGCTGTACGAAATCGGTTCGACGCTGCCTAGCCATTGCAGAAGGGCGGCCTGGAAGCTGTGCTCGGGCAGGGTCCGGCGCAAGAAGCACTCGAGGCCGATGGCCGCCAGGGCGAGAAACAGAAGGGTGGTCACCACTGCGCGGGCTGTGCGGTGGGTTTGCCGGGCACGGTGTTCGGCGACGCCTTCGAGGAATGCGACACCCGAGAAGGTTCGGCCGCTCCCGTTGGATCCCGGCCTTGATTCCGTGAACAGTTCCCGGGGCGAAAGTTCCAGCAGGGCGCCGGTTGGGCAGGCACGGAAACAGGCTCGATCGGCGAAGCCCGCGCAGTGATCGCATTTCACCGCCCGCTGGCGGTTCCGGCCCTCAGTTGTGTAGCGTACCGTGAAGATGGCGCCGTGGGGACACTCGCGCATGCAGGCGCCGCACCCTGTGCAGCGTTCGCTGATACGAATTTCACCGTGCTCGTCGAGAGCCAAGGCTTGGGGCTTGCAGGACACCAAGCACGGCCTGTCCACGCACTGCCGGCACACTTGGTGGATGGCCAGGCGTCCGAGGCGCAGATCGGCGCGAATTCCTCGAGCGGAACCATGGCGTTTGGCACATGCGTCTTGGCATTTGCTGCAGTCGAGACAGCGATCGAGCTGGCTCACCCGCACCAGCGAGCTGGAGGCAAACCCACGGCGCAGGAAGAAGTCCTGCACCAGGCGCCGGGTGGGTTCCTGCTGGCTGAGAAAGTAGTTTCGCGAAGCCGCGATCTGTTGTCTGAGCCGCGAGGACCAGGCCGCGTGCCGGGCCATGAGTGCCGCCAAGGCTGGGCGGCTAGTGGCCAACAAAGTGGCCGACGTGGAGGCCATGCAGTCGAGCACCGGCTCTCCCACGCCGGACGGGCAATCGAGAAAGCCGTCGGAGAAGAAGTCGCCCGGTGCAAAGAAGCCAATGTGTTCAAACGAGCGATCCTCGCACGAGCGCGCGGGGACAGTCGTGCCGTCCCGGTCGAGCGCGATGGAAACGACGCCTGAGAGCACGAAACAGTAGTTTTCGCCTTGGCCCCGTTGCAACAATGATAGGCGCTGCCGCTGGTTGAGATGGTGCACCTGGCTTCCGGACAAGAGCTCAGCGAGCGCTGGGCCGGGCAGGTCGGAAAAAACCGCCAAAGAGCGAAGGGAGTCAACTGTGACCGCGTGGCTTGCTTCTTGTGCCATGGTCGGTGTCTCCTAGTATGACATGCTCCATCTCAGCTATTGGGGCGCGTGGTGGCATGCTCGGCAATCGACACGCCGGTGACAGACGTAGCAGTTCTCGTTGGCAAAACTGCCCGCCGCAAACCCATGCAGCTTGCCCCAGGCCCCGCGGTGGTTGAGCGGCGCCGTGGTTCTGTGACACTGAATGCACGCACCAGGCTGGTGACACACGCGGCAGGGCTCGGGATCGAAAGCCGAGGCTGGTCCGTGCCCGCGCAGCCGCCAGAGCGCCGTGTGGCTCTTGGGCGGATGGCTGCGATGGCAGTTGCTGCAGACGGGCGAGGAGTGGCAGCGGGCGCACGCGCGCCCTTCGGCACCGGCCTCGTCTTCGTCCCAGGGCAGATTGGCGTGAGAGCGCAACCAGAGTTGGTCGTGGTCGCGCGGCTTCAGGGTTCGGCCTCCTGCCATGAGGCTGCGGAAATCGGTAGTGCTGTGACAGTCGGCGCACTTGGGCCCGGCTGACCCGCGATGCGGATCCGCGTGGCAGTCCACGCAGGTTTTCCCCATGAGCGGGAACCGGCGATCCAGCGGCGGCGCTGTTTCTTTCTTCGTCCAGCCGACGGCCGGCGGAGCGTCGGGCCGCGGCCGATGGCAGAAGGAACAGGCGAGATCGCGATGGGCGCCGTCGCGCACGAAATGGGTCATCTGGTCGTGGTTGAACTTGGGCGCTCCCTTTTCCGGCCGGTGGCACTTGCCACAGTCCCGGCCCAGCTGGCCGCGATGCGGATCAGTCTGCTCGTGGCAGTTCACGCAGGTGACGTCGCCCAGTTTGTAGCGCCCGTTGACGTGGCACCCCTCGCACTTGGCGGTCTTGTGCAAGCCTTCCAGCGGGAATCGTTTGCTGTGTTTCCAGACCAGGCGCAGGTCTTTGAAATGCTGGGTCGGCGCGTGACACTTGGAACAGTCGTTGCCGAGCTGTCCGTTGTGCTTGTCTTTGTTTTTGTGACAGTCGACACAGGCAAGCTTGTTGGTGCGGTAGATCTCGTTCTGGTGACAGTTGGCGCACTTGCTGCGCACCTTGGGTTCAGCGTGGAAGCCGACGAGCGGGAAGCGCGTATCTTTGTTGTGGGTGAAGGCCCGCGTGCGCGTGCCGCCCTCCACGTGGCAACCAGAGCATGGCTTGTCCGCGAACTGCCCCTTGTGTACGCCCCGGTGCTGGTGACAGGTCACGCAGCCACCTTGGCTGTACGTCAGCTGCGTGCCCTTGCCGTGGCATTTCTTACAGTCCAGCGTCTGATGCTTGCCCAGAAGGGCAAAGCCGAAACGACGGTGGTCGACTTTGGCCTCTTTCCAAGGACGCCCGGCGAAGTGGCAGGACGCGCACTTGGCGGTGTCGACGGTCACGGGGTGGAAGGGACGGTGGCAGTCGGCGCACTTGCGCGGCGGCGTGCGGCCCGCCATCTGAGCATTGGGGTGGCACTTGGTGCAAGGCTGTTCCAGGTGCTTGCCGTCAAAGGCGATCCCCGAATATCGGCCGTGCGGATCCAGCCAGGCCGAGAGAAGCATGCCCTTCAGGACGTGACCCGGAGGATGGCAAGTGTCGCACTTCTGTGCCAGTTGGGTCTCGGTGAACCCGTGAACGGCTTTGTGGCAGCTGCGGCAATCCTTGGAAAGGCCGAGATAGGTGATACGGCCCGACTTCATACGCCGGGTGTGGCAGGAGGCGCAGGCGAGCTTGGCGTGGTCGTTGAGAAGCGAGAACCCGGTCTGGTTGTGGTTGAAGGTCTCGTGCCCGCCCGCGTGTTTCCAGTCGATGATGTTGAACTCTCGCCCCTTGTGCTGAGGATGGCAGTGCAGGCACGTCCCGGTGAAGGTCGCGTGCAGCCCTCGCCGTTTGGCCAGCTCATCTCTGAGCGGCTTGTGGCAGTCGAGGCACTTGGCGTCGGTGACGCCGTGATTGGCCTCGTGGCACTTGGGACAGCCTTCCGAGTTGTCATTGGCCGCGTGACTCTCGTTGAGCGGCCCGGGCGCCACCCGGAAGAAAGACTGCTGCGCGACCACCAGGGGAATGGCGACCAGACTCGCCAGCAGCCAGCAGGCAAGGCCAATGAGGCGCGTTCTTCTGGTGGACTGAGGCCTCATTTCCTACGTCGCGCCTTTGTCTTGGCCTTCGCCTTGGCCCGGCTGGGCTTCTTGACCTGCTGCTTGGGCGTGGCCTGTGATTGCGATGCGGCTGGCGGGCTCTCGGCCGGGCGATGCTCGGGCTCGGCAAGTCGGGCGAGTCGCGCGTCGGCCAGCTCGGAATGTCGCGGCCAGGCCTCGAACGCCGTCAGGTCGCGCGCCAGCCCCATGGCCTTGGCCTCGACCAGCCAGTCGAACGCATCGAACACGAAGGGTGCTTGGCCATTCACCGCCGCAATCGCCTGGCCGAGACTGCGCCGGCCCGCGATGGGATCGCCGGCGCGCACCTGGGCCTGGGCCAGGGCGAGATTCTGATGATAGAGCGCGACCGCCGGGGTTGGGTGCGCCGACGAAGCCGCCGAGGAGAGATCAGGCTTGGCAACCCGTGCGCCGGCGAACTGTTCCGATGCCAAACGGGTCCAGGCCGACTCGGGCGCGACGAGCGTGAGCCGGCCGACCAGTTTGCTGACAGCTTCCTGTTTGCCCTGGCGAGCCTCGAACCAGGCTTGTTCGTAGCGGTGGGCGAGCCACATGGGCCCGAGTTCCAAACTCCGATCCCAGGCCTGGCGAGCCGCCTTCACGTCGCCCTGGTATTCGAGGGCGGTGGCCAGCAGATAGTGGAACTCGGGATCTCGATCGAAAGCGGCGCGCAGCGAGTGCAGCTCAGCCAAGCGCGCGGCCCGCTCTTGCCGTGACGCCACGGCCAGGCTGGCCAGGGTTCGCTCGCCGGATGCGGGCGTGGTCGCCGCAGACGACAGATAGGGCTTGATGCGGCCGAGGCGCTCGGGGTCAGCATCCTGGTACCGGTAGAGAGCCGCCTCGCCGCGGATCATGAGATCGAGGTGAGCATCGTGCGGGTCGAGGGGGGCGTTCGCGCCACGCAGAAGCGTGAGGAATTGCGCTGCCCGATCCATCTCACCCTCCTTGAGGAAGCTGGCCAGATTGCGCGCGACATGTTCGCGGTCTTCGCCTCCCCGGCGCAGCAGGCCGGCGCGCACGATCCAGCCAGCCGCAGCGCCTACGCCGAGGACAAGAGTCAGCAGGGCTAGTCGCCTGAAGGGAGCGCCATGCCGTCGGGTCGTGCGGGTCGCGCCCAGGTACTGTCCCGGATCGAGCCAGGGCCCGAACACGCTCTCGCCGAACAGGCTGGCCAGTTGGCGATCGAAGCCCGAATCCCCGCGGTCGGCCGCGACCGCGGGTCGGTGAGCACTGTCCGCTCGACCCGCAGCCGGCGCGAAGGGGAGAGGGGGACGGCCATGGCCACCCGGGGGCGGCAGCGGCGGAGGTTTGTGCGGGGTCACCATGGATTGCTCCCATGACAGCCGCTGGCGGTGTCGGTGTCCGCGCAGGTCCTGGTCACCGGATCCCAGGTACCGGCTGCCATGCTGACGTCGACTTCACCGTCCACGTGAAGGTCTCGGTGGGTGATGGTCAAGTCGGCAGAAGTCACCCTGCTGTGGCAGGTGTCGCAAGTGTATGCGGTATGCAACGGGTGCGAACCGCCCAGATCCGTCGGCAAGACGCCGTGGCACGAATTGCACTTGGTTTGCGAGCCGTCGACCTTGGTCCAGCGAGGGGGCGCTGGCTTGAACGTACCGGGCAGGGTGGCGCCATGACAGTAGGTGTTCGTGCAGGTTCCCCTCGCGCGGTTCCAGACTGGAGTCGTCCCTCCAGTCTGCGCCAGCGGGTCAAGGAATTGCGTCACCGTCCCACGCGCCAGTGGATCCGGATGGGCGTCACCGTTCATCAAGGTGGGCACCGGGTGGCATTCTTCACAGGCGACTGGGGCGGAAATGGATCCCCCTGTCATGTGGGATTGGTGGGCGCCCACGCCGTTGTCACTCGTGCTGGTCGATCCGTTGAGCGCCAGCGGAGGAGCCGCATTGTCCTTGTTGCCATGACATGAGGAACAGTCCAGCTTGGCCGGGAGACCATCGCGAAGTGGGCTGCGCTGACAGCCCAGCCCGCCAGACAGCAGAATCCCGGCCAGGGGCAGGAGTTGGCGGAGAAGGCTCCTCACAGATCCTCCCGAATCGAGAAGAACGCCGACTGAATGGTCCGGTCGACGATCTCCAGGGTGTAGCGCGCGCGCAGCTCCAGCCAGGGCAGGGCGCGAACCCCGGCACTTGNNGTAGACGGTGCGGGCGTTCTGCAGCTCTTCCACGTCACGGTAGTAGTTGACCTTCCACCGCTGATAATAGGTGCCGGCTTCGACCTTGATTCTGCGGATGGAGTAGCCGCCAGATCCTCCAATGGCCAGGAACGAGTCCCTGCTCACGGACCAAGGCACGTAGTTCCATTCGAGAATTCCCGTGGCGAAGAGACCCTTGACCGCCAGGTCGTTGAGTTCGGACTGAAAGTAGATGCCGCCGAAATTGCGGTTGAACGGACTCTCGGCCCCGCTCAGAAGCTGGCGCACGCGCCATCCCGCGCGCAGCCCGAGCGTGGTGAGCTGGCCCAGCGCGATCTCCTTCCACACCTCCACACGGGAGCGCAGGTTGGGCAGGCTGGGGCCGAGCATCGAGTAGAAGGGGTTCTCGTTCTCGCTGATCTCGCCCAGGGTTCGCAGCTGCGCGCTCGCCTGAGCGTCGATCCCCGCGGCGAGCGACGGAAAGGCGAGGCGCAGGGCGCCCCCGGCGTGGGATGCGCTACGGTCGAGGCCGCGCACGAAGAGCTTGCCCCAGCTTTCTTGGAAGCGCGTCGACAGGGTCAGACCATAGGAATGGGCGTAGATCCAGACCCTTTGCGGTACGTCCCGAGAGATGACGGTGTCGTGCTCGAAGCGCGAGTCGGCTTCGAGCCGAATGTGTTCGCTCGGCCGATACCCCGCGCCGGCGCATATCACCCAGTTCTCGAACAGTCCCGGCTGGGTCTCGAAGAAGTGGACCGTCCGTCCGGCGTAACCAAACAGCGAGAGTTGGCGTTCCCACAGGCGCAGGCCGAGCGATCCTCCGTCGAAGGTGATGGGCAAGCCGTGCTCGCTGACTTGCCGGCCGAGGCGCAGGTACTCCAGCGGAAGGCTGCGCCGCCATTCAGCCGACAGCGCGTAGACCACGAAGAGGGGCTGGCGGTAGTCAGAGAACTCGCCGAACAAGTCGGTCTGGCCGGGCTGGCCGGTCGGCACGTGGCCGTCCACGTCCCACCACAGTGCGGCCGAGATCTGGCCCTGCAGCCGATCGCGAAAGCCCCGGCCTTGTCCATCGAGAGTCAGCCGCAGATCGTGGTCCGTTCGAGGGCTGACGGCGACTGGCACCCCCAGCACCCCGGTCGTGTCGGCTAACCCAGACGGGGCCTCTCGCACGCGATACTCCTGCACTAGCGACAGTTCGCCCGACCACGCGGGCGCGGGCTCGACCGGCAGCTGCACCGTCGCATCACCGGATGCCGGTGGGGCGAGGGTCGCGAGTAGGATGAATGGCCAGAGAAGCAAAGAATGACTCGGACGGAGCGGTCAGTTTCGCGCCTGCGATGCCAGCGGGCTCGTCTCGATCAGGATCCCTAGCAGAGGCAAGAGGCTGGCCTGGTGAGTGGCCGAGACGGTCTGTTCGTGCAGCAGGGGGGCGCGGTGACACATGAAACACGACTCCGGCCTGGGGTACTGAAGCTAAGGTCGTTGGGAAATCGGATCCCGGGCTCCCGCCGACTGGTAGAAGCCGCCCCGCGTGCCGCCCGGCCCCTGGCAGATCCGGTCGCTACGCTGTGTCGGCTGGCTGAAAAACACAAGCTAGAAATCCGTGGCTGACGGCATTTTCGCATGCCGCAGACGCGCGATTTCGGCCTTCGCGCTTTCGGCCAGCGATCCGTCGGGGAAGCGCGCCAGCAGGGTCTCCAAGTGGGCAACGGCCTGGGCCAGGTCCCCCTGTCGCTCGGCGGCCAGGGCGGCGGTGAAGAGATCGTTCTGCTGGGCGAGACTTGACTGCTGCGACTCTTGGGTGGCGCCCGCCGGTACGGCCCGTGAGCGAATCTTCGGCCCGGCGATCCTCGCAGAAGTCCGGGCGCCCGCCGTGGGCTCTTCGATACTCGGGCCGTCAGTCCTGTTCGTCGATGGAACAAAGCCGGGTTCGGCGGCCGGCTCCCCACATCCCACCGAGTGACCATTGGATGCGATCATCTTTGTCTCGCGCCCGGCCTGACGCCAGAGAACCACGCCCTCTTCCAGGCACACCCGGGTGCGCCCGCCGCCAGCCGCGCTACCCCCTAGCTCTGGCCCGACCTTCACCGAGAAGACCGTGCCGTGAACTTCGATTTCGCTATCGAAGGTTTGCAACAAGAAGCGTTCTTGCGAGCCCAGCTTGGCGACGGTTGCCCGCAGGCCGCCCGATTCGAGCCAGAAACGCTGGCTCGCGCGTCCGCTATCGCGAAGCTGGACTTCGCTCTGACCTGCGATCGCCAGGTGAGTTCCCGTGGACAGGACCAAAGTTGTCCCGTCACCTGCACCGGTCTGCAAGCGGTCTCCGGGGAGCATTTCGCTTGCTTCGACGACATCCGCCATCATGGCCGCGCGAACCAGTCTGTAGTTGTCTCGCTGTCCTTCGACATGAACCGAGACGCGCGCATCGGCCGCGGGTCGCCCAGACGGACGTGCGATGTGCCAGCCGACCCCCAGGCCCACCACCAGAGCCAGTCCGGCCGCGGCGGCGAGCCAAACCCGAGGGCTCCTTGCGGGACGGCGACGGGCCAGGTTGAGGATTTCCCGCTCCATGGCCGCAACCGTGGACGCTCGGCTCTCGTTGGGGCGAGCCTGGTTCTTCTCTTCTGGCTGTTCGTGGGCCAGCAGCCGCGCAGCCGCGCGCGCGTAAAAATGGTCTGTCATGTCGGCTCCTTCCAGGGCGCAAGAGCGCTCGCCAGATCCGCGTCGTCGGCGATGCGCCGATGCAGGTCGCGTCGTCCACGCACCAGCTTGGACTGCGTGGCGGACACGCTTGCCCCGACGATGGCTGCCACCTCCATGAGGTCATAGCCGAATACGTCGTGCAGCAGAAAAACCGTGGCGCGCGCCTCCGACATCTTGTGCAGATGCCTCATGACTTTGCCAATCAACGCGCGCAACTCGGCCACATCCCCGCCCGCGTCAGCCACGTTGTCGACCGGGGCTTGCCTTTCGAAGATGGTTCGCTCCAGCTTGCGTCGGCGGAGCTGTTTGAAAACCGCATTTGCGGTCACCGCCGACGCCCAGGTCTCGACAGCGCAATCGCCGCGGTAGCGACCGAGGGAGCGGATGATTTCGATCAAGGAAACCTGTGCAACATCCTCGAAGTCGCTGTCCCCGGGCCCGAGCAAGCGGCGCAGGGTGGCCTCGACCACTGGCCGCAGCCGGTCGTAGAAGGCGCCCGCTGCTGACGCGTCCCCCGCGCGCACCCGATCAACCAGCTCGCCGATCGGGAGCTGCGCAGACACGCCGGCTCGCGTTGTGCCGCCCGGCACCAGGCGTATGTGGGGAGCGGTCATGGGGATCTCGCGCAACGAGAGTCAGTCGCCTGCCGGGGCCAGGGATCGCCCATCGGCAGACCGATAGTGGGGCTGTGGCTTCTTTCTGATCTTGGATTCGGGCCGTCTGAAGTCAATCCAGCGGCTCATTATCTGTTCAGTACCGCGGCCGGCGGTCTTGCAGGCACCCGCTGAATCAGAAAGCCGCTGCTGGGCCCAGCATGAATAGCGGGTACACCTGGGACGGTGCTCTCACAATAGTGTCTTCCCCCCTCTGCGATTCTTTCGACGCAGCCACCTCGAAGCCGACAACTCCCACGATTGACAACCAGCGTGACACGCGGAGCTGTCCCTCGACACTTGGCCGGAAAAGCGCATTCCAGTGCACGGTGGGTCCGGTCTTCCCGCCGCCGTCGTCGGCCGCAGAGATCAGCCCTATCCAGCCCTGGCGAATCGCCAAAATGTCCAGAGCCACTGCCGCGGTCCAGGAGGGCGAGTGTATGAAGACATAGTCGCCCCCGATTCCGGCCCCCACTGTGCTCACCCCACCCGTGATTCCTGACACGCGGCCGTTGCGCAGCAGAGCCGCCGATCGGAATCCCACGTGGGGTGACAGGGCCAGGCGGTAGCCCACTTCGCCGCCCGCAGACCATTCACCGCCGGAAACCAGCAACAGGGCACCCAGCAGTCGAACCGCGTGGCGCTGGGTTTCTGCGGCGGTCTCGCTGGCAGGCGGCACCGCGCTTTCAGCGCCGGGCTCAGGGATGCCGGCCAGGGATCGCAACATGGATGCGAGCACCAGACCCAGGGCGCGACCCTTCTCACGCGGGGCGTCCGCCGGTTCAAACACCACGACGCGACTCATGGAGTGGTAGGGAACCGATTCCGAAACAACCTCACGTACCACCAGGGTGACGCTCAGGCGACGTTCGTCCTGCCAAACCATGCGGGCTGCGAAGTTGGGCGCATGCGCCCCCCGGGATACGGCTTTCACGTCCAGCCGGCCCGGCCGGTCGGCGTCAACTTGGACGGTAAGTCGCTGGTTGAATTCGACCGTCGTCAAGGTCGACAGCGCCCCCTTGACGACATCACTGCCCACATCGGATCGCGGAACGAGCAGCAGCAGGATGATGGCGGCAGAATCCATATGATACTTAGTCTTGGGCTAGCCAGCGAGTCAAAGCAATCCCTCTGGTTCCAATATCGACGGTGCCACGGTGTTCATTGACAAGCGCGCCTGACCAAAGGCCAGGCGCGCGACGGGGAACAGCGATCCGGGAGGGTGAGCGGGGCGAGCGAGCACCGGCCACATGGTCACGGATTAGAACTTGATCGTCACCTCCAGCGTTCCCTCGGGCGCGGCATTGGCTGTGGTCGCCGACGATGCGCCGGTCAGCTTGCCCGAGATGGCGGCGGCAACGGCCTGGTCACCGGCCAGACGCTCGGCCTTGGTGATCTTTCCGGTTGCGTCCACCGTGATGCGCAGTTGGATCGCGCTGCCGGCTTTCGCGCAGCCCTGTTGCTCGGCCACGCGGCGAATGACAGCCAGCAGAGCCTTGCTGTCGCCCAGACGGTGACTCTTGCCGGGTATCACCTTGACCGAACACACCGGCGCCTTTTCGTCCTGGGCGACCTTGTCGCTG
>PMBY01000426.1:0-4013 GCA_003153875.1 Myxococcales bacterium
GAATAGCGACCGGCCACGGCCACGGTTCCGCGGCCCTTGTCAAAGGGCGTGGCCACAATCCCGCCCGCATCGAACAGGCGCACGTCGGCGGAAACATGCAAGCGATCGGTGGCGGGCGCAGCCGTGCGCGCGGCCACGATGCCCGAGACGTAGCGGCCATATTCCACGGGATAGCCGCCGGGATAGAACTGCATCTCGTCGAGGAAGAAGGGGTGAATGACCGAAGGGCCGAGTGCGAAATGGAACAGCGCCGGAGCGCGCACGCCGTCGATGAAAAAGCCGGTATTGCCGGGGTTGGCGCCCCGGATGGCGTACATGGGCAAAGGCCAAATCGCCTGCACCACGCCGGGCAAGGATTCCACCACGCGAAAGGGATCACCGAATGCGCCCGGGGTGTGGGTCAGCTCTTCCCGCTGTACCGGAACCGCAGGCGCGCGCACCACCGCGGCCGTCACCACGGTTTCGTAGCGATCGCCGGTCAGGCGCGGCTGCAGACGCAACACCAGCCCGCTGGCGCCGCTCCCGCTCACGTCGAGCTTTCGCGAGAAGGGTTCGAAGCCGGGGAAATGCACAAGTACCTCGCATGGGCCGGGCCGCGCTGTCAGCGAAAAATCCCCGTGCTCATCTGTCTCGGTGTCGCGAGTGGCGCCGTGGTCCAGGATCGCGCGCACCTGTGCGCCCACGAGTGGCTCGCGCGTGCCGCGCGCCAGGATGCGACCACTCACAACCGGCGCCGGTGCCAGGGACTGGGCCTCGGGTGAAACGCGGATGTCCGCGCCGGCATCCTGGGCAAGACCCGCGTGGGCCCCGCCTGCCTCGGTCAATGGGAGGCCGTCTTCCGCGCCAGCATCAGGGCCGGCATCCGCTGCGACCGCCAGCAGCAGGGCGGCCAAGATCGAAACGCTCACGCTACTGGCCCCCGTCCTGGCCGGGTGCCGTCAGGGTGGTCACCCACAGACCGTCGTGGTCGTTGGACACGCGCCCCCGCACCACATAGGCGACGAAACCGTATCCCAGCGTGAATCCGGTCGTCACCGCGTGCGCCAGCATGCGGCCGCCGCTGTCCTCCACGTCCTGCACGACCAAATCGCCGGTTGCGTCCTGTGCCGAAACGTTGACCGTCCCGATGATGTGATTGTAGTCCGCCACCAGCACGTTTCCAATGGCACTACCCACCACCTTCAGCTCAATGGTCTCGGTATTGATATTGGCGAAGTAGAGGTCAGATGAGGCGCGCACAACATTGGCCCAGAAGAACAAGATGACGCTGGGGCCGGCATCAGTGGTGGGACCATCGATGAAGCGATAGTTGCCGGAACCCACCGACATGCCTGGGGTCGAAATCTGGCGAGGTGGGTGCTCGACAGGTTGGTCGACGAAACCGACATCCTGAACCAGCAACGGCCCGTGGGGATCTGGCTCGGACACCGTCAGGGGTTGCGGGTCGATGTAGAGGAGGTACTGACCATCGGGCGAGTACCCAGGGCTCAGCATAAGCGCCGGTACCACCTGCTGTGTCGCCGGATCGACCCGCATGACGGTTCGCCGCGCCTGGTGGTCGTCCTTGCCGAAGAACACACCACGACCTTTACTGTCGAGAAACAAGGATTCGTCGCTGTTCGGTCGCTCCATAAAAGCCACCACGTCAGCCAGCGCTGCCGGCAAGACCAGGGTGGTGTCGACGCCGCTCACAAGATCCAAGGTGTGATATTCGGCGGGCGCACCGCCGCTGGCTCTTTGCGCGTAAGTAAACAGGTTGGGATCCTTAAAGCCGAGCAGGCAGCAGGGATTGGGACGGGCCAGTGGTATGTCCTTGCCCGCCTGCACGTCGAGCACCACGATCGTGCTGGTGCCTGCGTTGAGAAGTGAGAGCGCGGCGTACTGCTCGTCGTGGCGCAGGGAGAAACTGCTGACATAGCTGTGCAGATCCTGCTTCGTGTCGGTCAGATTGCCGAGCCGGCTCAAGATCTTGTCGTTGCCCAACACGAAGTAGGCCATGCCGCTATCGGCGAACTGCGCGTCGTAGTCGTACACGTTCGCCACGTCCCCCAAACGTAGGCTGTCCTGGCCGTCCCACAAAAACAGCCCCGGGGTTTGGTTGTCCATGGGAACCTGGCGGTAGAGCAAGCGGTTGTCAGAGACGGCGGCGAAGGTAGAGACATTCTCGAAGGTCTCCTGGGGCTGGAAATTTGAATCGAGGCGGACCAGGGTGCCGACCGCCTCGCCTCCGCTCACCTGCTCCTTCACCATGGTGAAGAGCGAGCTGCCCGCCGGCAGCGAGCTCCATCGATCCGAGCGATCGGCGATCACCAGACGCTGCTGCGTCCCGGTGCCGACTCCCCCGTCCGCCTCCCCATCCGCCGGAGTTCCAATCGGTCCCGCAATCCACAGGTCAGACACCGAGCCTTTGCTGGGCGTGGCCGGGGCCTTGATGCGATTGAAGGCAACCCAGGGTTGCCCGTTGAGCCCGACGAAACCGATGGAGCCGATGTCGCGGTCGGAGGCCAGCTTGATTCCCTCGGGCTCTTTCCCCGACTGCAAACAGCCCGCGGCGGCCAGCAGAGCAAGGAGCGACGTGCAACGCAAAAGTGACATGGGGCAACCGATGGGTGTTCAGTCTAGCGGAAGAATTCCCGGCCGGCGACGGGAACGCGATGCAAAGCANNGCCCTACGAAATCTCTTCGGTGAACTCCTGCGGGAAGCGCTCTTTCATCACGCGGTTGACCAGTTCCTCCACCTCGTCCTCCGTGCGCAGGCGCAAGATCTCCTCGGTCAGCTTCTCGGCGGCGGCCATGCGCGTGGCACGCACGATGGACTTGACCACCGGGATCTGGCGCGGCGCCATCGAGAGTGAACGCAGCCCGAGCCCGAGCAGCACCCAGGTAAAGCGTGGGTCGCCGGCCATGTCCCCGCACATGGCCACCGGCTTGCCGGCGCGTTTGGCAGCCGCCGTCACCTGCTTAACCAGACGCAAGATGGCCGGGTGCAGNNAGGTAGCCCACATGCTCGTCCTGGCGATCAGCCGCCAGCGCGTACTGAATCAGGTCGTTGGTGCCGATGGAGAGGAAGTCGCACTCCTCGACCAGCAAGTCGGCAATCACAGCCGCGCTGGGTGTCTCGACCATCACACCCAGCGGAACCTCGGGGTTGTACTCGAGTCCGTCGCGCTGGAGTTCCGCACAAACGCCGGCGCACAATTCACGCACGGTACGCAGCTCGGCCACGCCGGAGATCAGGGGGAACATGATACGCAGCGGGCCCACGGCGGCCGCTCGATAGAAGGCACGCAACTGCAGCCTAAAGACATCGCGCCGCCACAAGGAATAGCGAATCGAGCGCAAGCCCAGCGCGGGATTGTTCCCGGCCGGGATGCGCACCGAGGTGGGCAGCTTGTCTCCGCCCAGGTCCAAGGTGCGAAAGCAGACGCCACGGCCATCCATGGCCCGCAAGGCGGCCAGCGCGTGCTGGTACTGCTCCTCCTCGGTGGGCAGGGTGCTCCGTTCCAGATACAAGAATTCGGTGCGGAACAGCCCGATCCCATCGGCGCCCAGCTCGACTGAGATGGGCACCTCTTCCAACAACTCCACGTTGGCGGCCAGGTGCACGCGCTCGCCATCGAGCGAGATGGCAGGCGCCTCACGCGCTCGGCCCAGGCGTTCGGTCTGCACCAGATCGCGCGCGGCCCGGTCAGCGAAGCGGCCCTGCACCTCGGTGTCGGGCTCCAGGATCACCTCACCACGACCGCCGTCCACGATCACGGTCATCCCGGTGCGGATGTGCTTGATGAACCCCTGCACTCCTGCGACCAGAGGCAGGCCCAGCGCGCGCGCCACCAAAGCCGAGTGCGAGGTCTTGCCACCGCCCTCGGTGAAGAAGCCGCTCACGCCCGCGCGGCCCAGCTGCGTGACGTCGGCGGGCGAGAGATCGTGGGCAAACACCACCGCGCCCTTGGGCACGCCCTCGTGCCCGGGCGGCGTCATGCCCATCAAGTTGCGCAAGATGCGCTCGCCGA
>PMBY01000426.1:4036-5756 GCA_003153875.1 Myxococcales bacterium
CGGTGCGCCTCGAGGATGCGGTACTCTTGACCGTCACCCTCCTGCTCGGCAATCTGCTGCTGGATGCGCCTCAACTGCGCATCGCTGCGGCCAATGGCATCTTCGAAGCGGCGTAGTTCGTTGGCCACCTCGTCGGTGAAAATGCGACGCTCCTGCACTTCCACGCGTCCGCCTAGGAAATGAGCCACACCCATGGCGATGCCCGGGGAGGCGCCCACGCCCGCCAGCCTAAGCATCCGCGACTCCCTCGCCGAAGCCATCGTTCACCAGCGCGGCCAGCGCGTCCACCGCCTGCTGCGCATCGAGTCCGCTGGCCACAACCGTCACCTCGGTGCCCAAGGCCGCCACCAGGGTGAGCAGGCCCATGATGCTCTTCCCGTTGACCTGCGCGTCGCCCCTGATCACTTCGATCTCGCACGCGAAGTGGTTGGCCAGTTGCACGAACTTGACGGCAGCGCGCGCATGCATGCCCAGACGGTTGCGAATCTTGACCGAGCGTTGCGCCTGGCTGCCATCCCCCACGTCAGCGATTCCCCCCGACATCAATCTTGCCGGTTATCTCCGAGCCGATCCGAATGGCGCGACGGCCAGCCTCGCACAGTTGTTGGGCCATCTCTGCGGGCGAAAGCCGCGTGCGATCGATGGTGGCCAGCTTGAGCATCATGGGCAGGTTCACACCGGCCAACACCTCGCCGGCACCCGTCCCGTCCAGCATCGACATGGCCACGTGAAACGGCGTCGACCCATAGACATCCACCATGATGAGCACGCCGGCGCCGTCATCGACCTCATTGCAAGCCTGCGCGACCCGCTGGGTAATGGCCGCGCTGTCGTCGGCAGATGAGGCGCACACCACCGCCACCCCGGGCAACGTGCCGACCACCCGACGGGCCGCCTCCAGCATATAGAAAGCCACCTGCTCGTGGGAGATCACCACGACGCCCACCATCGGATTCAGCGTCCTAGTCGGCGGCGGTGTCATGCTGATAAATCCATTCTACCCGGTTTGGGTGCGAACGCGACGCTGTTGTGGCTCTGCGCATGTGACCGTTTCACGGTTTGTGCGGGTCGGGCGAAGCGGGGCGGCCCCGCCCGATATCTCGGTGCCGGACGTCGACGTGAAATGTCTGCAGCAGACGCGCCAGCTCGGCCGCGATGACCACCGAGCGATGCCGGCCACCCGTGCACCCGATGGCCACGGTGGCGTAGGTCTTGCCTTCGCGTTCAAACGCGGCAATGCAAAGCGCGAGCAGCTCCTCGGCCTTGGCCAGGAAAATCTGTGTCTCTGGGTTGTCCAGGACGAAGCGGCGCACGCTTTCGTCCTCACCCGAGAGTGGAGCCAGCGCAGCCACGAAGAAGGGATTGGGCAGAAAGCGGACGTCGAGCACGATGTCGGCTTCGGTGGGCAGCCCATACTTGAAACCGAAAGACTCCATGGTGACCGACAGGTTGCCTTCGGCCCGGCCGTAGCGGCCCAGCACGATCGCGCGCAGACCGTGCACGGTGAGCTCCGCCGTGTCGATGACCGCCGTGGCTTCTTGGCGGAGGGCGGCCAAATGCATGCGTTCGGCCTGGATCCCCACGCGGATATCGGTTCCTGACAAGGGATGACGGCGACGGGTTTCGGAAAAACGCCGCAGCAACACCTCGTCGGGCGCGTCCAGGAAAAGCACCTCGATGGAATGTCCCGCTGCGCGCAGGTCGGACAGCACGCGCGCCG
>PMBY01000426.1:5854-13856 GCA_003153875.1 Myxococcales bacterium
AGGGCCTGATCCAGTCTCTCCTGGAACTCGCGCGCGGAGTGGTGACCGCGCTGCTGCAGCAAGCGATTGCGCGCCGCCACCTCGACCAGCGAACTCACGTTGCGGCCCGGACTCACCGGGACACGCAGAAGCGGCACCGACACGTCGANNGTGGCTTCTTGGCGGAGGGCGGCCAAGTGCATGCGTTCGGCCTGAATCCCCACGCGGATGTCGGTTCCTGACAAGGGATGACGGCGACGGGTTTCGGAAAAACGCCGCAGCAACACCTCGTCGGGCGCGTCCAGGAAAAGCACCTCGATGGAATGTCCCGCTGCCCGCAGGTCGGACAGCACGCGCGCCGAATCGGCGAGAAACTCTCCGCTGCGCGCATCCACCACCAGCCCCGCGCGCATCACCTCTTCGCGCCCGGCCAAAAGCTCGATGAAGCGCGGCATGAGGGTCATGGGCAGGTTGTCCACGCAGTAGAAACCCAGGTCCTCCAGCGCGCTCTTGACCGTGCTCTTGCCTGCGCCGGAAACGCCGGTGATGACAACCAACTTCATCGATCACTCCACGTCGTCACGGAAGCGCCGTGTTTGCGCGTCGGCCAGGGCCTGATCCAGTCTCTCCTGGAANNCGCAGAAGCGGCACCGACACGTCGAGAATGAGGTGGGTCTGGTCGTCGAGCCCGATGCGGTCGGCGGACTCCCACTCCTCCCAGCGCACCAGCTCGATCACCAACTCGATCTTCTTCTCGTCGCGCACCGCCGCCACGCCGAACATGTCCTTGATGTTGATGATGCCGACCCCACGCACCTCCATGTGGTGCTTGATCAGCTCGGCCGCCCACCCCACCAGGATGTTGTGCGACGTGCGGCGCACCTCGACCAAATCGTCGGCCACCAGTCGGTGCCCGCGCATGATCAATTCCAGGGCCGCCTCGGACTTGCCCACCCCGCTCTTGCCCATGAGCAACACACCGATGCCCAGGACATCCATGAGCACGCCATGGATGCTGGCCGAGGGCGCCAGCTCGCGCTCGACGAAGGACTGCACGGCCTCGATTGCGACTGACGAGCGCAGCGGCGTGCGCAGCAGCGGCACGCCCAGGCGGTTGGCGGCATCGAGTAGCTCAGCCGGAACATCAAGCCCCTTGGTGACGATGATGCAGGCGGGCTCGATGGCCATGAAGGTCTCGATGCCGTGTCGCGCTTCCTGGGGCGGCAAGCTGGCCAGGTACGACAATTCGGTGGCGCCCAGAATCTGCACCCGCTCGGCTTGCACCTGGCGCACGAAACCCGCCAAGGCCAGACCCGGTTTCTGCACCCGGTTGACGGCGATGCGCCGGCCCAGCCCGGCCTCCCCCGCCAGCAGCACCAGTCTAAGCCCCGCGCTCTCGCTCAAGAGAGAGCGCACCGTCAGAGTTGATGACAGCGCTGTGGGGCCGGTCAATACTTGGCGTCCTCTTCTTCTATGGTCCTAAACATCGCGTCCCCGTCGGGCGCATCAATCAGTCGCTGGCGAAAGCCGGCATCGCGAAACAGCCGCGACAGGCGCGCCAGCGCCTTCAAGTGAGCCCCGGTGGACGCCGTGGGCGCCACCAGCATAAACACGAGATGGGTGGGCTGGCCATCGATGGAATCGAAATCCAGCCCCGCAACCGAACGTCCCAGCACACCCATGAGGCTGTCCACTGTGTCCAGCTTGCCATGCGGGATGGCGATGCCATCCCCAATGGCGGTCGAGGCCAGCAGCTCTCGTTCCTCGAGAGCACGCGCCAGCGCCACGGCATCGATTCCAGGCTGCACCTGGGCCAGATGTTGCGCCAACTCGGTGAGGACTTCGCTCTTGCTGGTCCCCCGCAAGGTCGGGATGACACAGTTCGAGTGAAGAAAATCGAGGACTTTCATCGGCGCTCCGGCAAACCGGGGGCTATTTCCGCTCCTATGCTCCGGGAGCAGGGGCTCCAGTCTCAATGAGACCGTAGTTGCCATCTTTGCGGCGATATATGACCGAAATGGTCTTGCTGTCCACATCCGTGAACACCAGGAACTCCTTTTCTACAAGGTTGAGCTGCATTGCGGCATCCTCGACCGACATGATACGCACCTCGACGGTCCGCTCGCGCACCACGTGCCCCTTGGCCGCCGGCCCTTTGCCCTTGGCCTGGTCGGCCTGAGCGTCCTCGCCCGGCTGGGGCTCGAACGATTCCGACGTAATCACCGCCTGACGGATAGAGAAGCTGGGGCCGCCATGCGGCTTGTGCGTGCGGATCCTTTCCTTCCACTTGCGCACCTGGCGCTCGATGCGCGCCGCAGCCAGGTCGACCGACGAGTACATGTCCTCGGTGGTCTCGCGCGCCTGCAAGACGATGCCGTTGGGCAGGGTCAAGGAAAACTCGGCGGTGTGGTTGTGGTTGCGTTCCACCGAAAAAGTCGCGTGGGCCGACAGAAGCTCACGCTGGAAATACTTACGGATCTTGTCCAGGCGTTCCTCCGCGTAGTCTCTGACCGCCGGGGAAGCCTCCATGTGACGGAACGTCGTCGAAATCTGCATTCAGTTTGTCTCCATCCAAGGGGTTCTGTTTCGGCAGGTGGTGCAAAGGTTAGAAGACCTGCCGGCGCTTGCTGCTAGAAAGTATCTTCAACTGCTCGCGGTACTTGGCGACCGTGCGTCGCGCGATTTCGATGTTCTGGCCGCCAAGAAGTTCCACGATTTTCTGGTCGGAATGCGGACGCTTGACGTCCTCGCTGCTAATGATCTGCCTGATTTTCAGTTTGACCGCCTCAGACGCCATGTCATCACCCTCGCTGCGAGAGATTCCCGAATTGAAGAAGTACTTCAGCTCGAAGATGCCTTGCGGAGTGTGGACGTACTTGTTGGTGGTGACCCGAGAGACGGTCGATTCGTGCATGCCGATGTCTTCGGCCACGTCGCGCAAGATGAGCGGCTTCAAGTAGGCCGCCCCCTTCTCGAAGAACTCACGCTGGAAGCGCAAGATGGACTCGGTGACACGCACGATGGTGCGCTGGCGCTGCTGGATGGACCGGATCAGCCACTGGGCGCTGCGCAGGCGTTCCTGGATGTACTCGCGCGCCTTGGGGCCTTTGCTAAGCGCCTGCCGGTAGAAGTCCGAAATCTTGAGCTTGGGAAGACCGTCGTCGTTGGCCACCACGAAGTATTTCTCCCCCACCTTCTGGATGTAGACGTCGGGCGTAATGTAGGTCGCTTCCTCGTCGGTGTACGCACTACCCGGCTTGGGGTCAAGCCCCATCACCACCTTGGCCGCTTCGTAGATCTCATCGAGCGGCTGGTTCAGATCCTTGGCGATGGGCGCGTAGTTCTTTTTTTCGAGGTTCCCCAGGTGCCTCGTGATCATGCCCACCACGATGTCGTCATCGGCGCCAATCAGGCGGGCCTGGATGAGAAGGCATTCCTGCAGAGTGCGCGCGGCCACGCCCGGGGGATCGAATTCTTGAACACGCCGCAGGACTTCTTCCGCCTGTTCCACCCCGACGCCCGCCTCTTCCGCGATCTCGTCAAGCGAGGCGTCCAGATATCCGTCCGGCGTCAGATTCCCGATGATGAGCAACGCCACCCGTTCCTCTGCCTCGGAGAAATTGCGCGACAACTTGAGCTGCCACTCAAGGTGGTCGAAGAGCGAGGTGCCCCTGGTCAGGGTGGCTTCCAAGGAGGGCAAATCCTCGGTGTTCGGCCGGTAGGTTGGCATAGGCGGGGCATTCGACTGGGACTCCAGATAGGTGTCCCAGTCAAAATCCGCAACCGCGTCTCCGGACCGGGAGTCGGGCTTGACCTCGGTCGTGGTGTCGATTTTGTCCTCGGAAGCTCTCGCCACCAAGATCTCGGTTTCGCCAATGCGTTCAGCTTCGGCTTCCGGCGCCGCAGCGGCGGACGGTGCCTCGCTGGTCGGCGAGGAAGGCTTCTGTTGTTCCGCAGCAATCTCGGCTGAGTCCTCCAACACCGGATTCTCGAGCAGCTCCTCGCGAACCACATCCACCAGCTCCATCCGAGAGAGCTGCAGCAGCTTGATGGCCTGCTGAAGCTGCGGCGTCATCACGAGCTGCTGCGACAGCTTCAGGTGCTGCTTGATCTCCATGGACATCGCGTCATCTACCTGCTGTCTGGGTCGCGTACTGTTTGGTTCAACGTTCGGCGCTGGGCTCTCCTCTTGATAGCATCGAGCAATGCGCCAGGGAAGGTAAAAGCCTCATGTGGTACATGTATTGCTTGCAGCCACTTGACAAGTTTGACTCTCACTGTTCCACAGCGCCTCGTCGTCGAATCGCCAGTTGGCCGATTGCGTTTGGAAGCAACCGAATGCGGTCTTGTGTCTCTGAGCTGGACGCACCTACCTTTGCCTACCTCGCCCGTCGCCGGCGTGGATGATCGAGCGCGCGATTTTCTGGGCCAGGGAGCGGCCTGGCTGCGCGCCTATTTCTCCAGCCTTTCTCCTTTGCCGCCTCTGCCACCGCTGGTGGCATCCGGGACTAAATTCCAGAAGGCGGTGTGGCGCCGGCTCGTCGCTATCCCGCCGGGCACAACGACCACCTACGGCGAGATCGCAAGTGGGCTCCACATGCCAGGTGCTAGCCAGGCAGTGGGTCAGGCCGTCGGTGCCAATCCACTTCCCATTCTGATTCCTTGCCACCGAGTGCTCGCGGCGGGCGGCAAGCTGGGCGGCTACTCTTCAGGCCTGCGTCGCAAGCGCTGGCTCTTGGCTCACGAGGGGCTGGCGTGGAGTGGCTGCGGTTTGCCGGAAAACTCCGGGCCGAGGCAGGTCGGCCAGCGTGAGCGGTAGCGTGAGCGGTAGCGACCAGCGGAAAGCGGCCCGCGTGGGCGGCTCCCGTGAGCATGAGCGACCCGCGGCCCGCTCTCCGTCTTCCCGCAAAACGCCCACGAACTCGCTCACGCGTCTCGCCCACCCCCACGCGACCCGCGAGCCGCGACCCGGCCCACCCAGCGGCCCCGAATCTCCCGAAAGGCTCTGGCTACGCAAGCGCTGGCGGGCTGGGATCGGCTGCGGTCTGCGCTGAATGCCGCCGCTTGTCCGCGCGGGCCTGCATCGCGGCGCCGACGAAAGACCGGAACAGCGGGTGCGGCTGCTGCGGCCGCGACTTGAACTCGGGGTGAAACTGACAAGCCACGAAGTACGGGTGGTCGCGCAGTTCGATCATCTCGACCAGCTGCTCGTCGGGCGAAGCCCCAGAAATGAACAACCCGGCCGCCACGAGCCTGTCTCGATAGTCATTGTTGACCTCGTAGCGGTGACGGTGCCGCTCTGAGATCTCGTTGGCCCCGTATGCCACTTCGGCGCGGGAGCCCGGTCGCAAGATGCAGGGCCACGCGCCCAGCCGCATGGTCGCGCCTTTGTCTACGATATTTCGCTGCTCGGGCAGAAGGTCGATGACCGGGTGGGCCGGCGTGGGCTCGAACTCCGTCGAGTTGGCCCCGCGCAGGCCCGCCACGTTGCGCGCGAATTCGATGACTGCGATCTGCATGCCCAGGCAGATGCCGAAGTACGGCACCGCGCGCTCGCGCGCGTAGCGGGCGGCCATGATCTTGCCCTCCGTGCCGCGGGTCCCGAAACCGGGAGCCACCAGGATGCCGTCGGCGGTGTCGAGACAGGAAGTGCCCTTGCGCTCGATCTCTTCCGAGTCGACGTGGCGCAGGTTCACCCGGCAGGCGTTTGCGATCCCACCGTGCATGATGGCCTCGTTGAGGCTCTTGTACGACTCGCCCAGCTCAACNNTTGAGCAGTTCCGCGATCTTCTCGTCCACGCCCTGCTTGAGGAATCTGATCGGCACTTCATAGATGCAGGGCACATCCTCGGCGGAGAACACCGCATCCGGCGCCACGTTGGTGAAGAGTGCAATCTTCTGCTTCAGGTTCGTTCCGATGGGCTTGGACGACCGGCACAGCAGGATGTCGGGCTGAATGCCGATCTCACGCAGCTTCATGACCGAGTGTTGCGTCGGCTTGGTCTTCAGCTCACCCGCAGCTGCGATGTAGGGCACCAGCGTGACATGCACGGAAATCACGTTCTGGTGGCCCAGTTCGAAGCGCAGCTGGCGCACGGCTTCGAGAAAGGGCAGCGACTCGATATCGCCCACGGTGCCGCCAATCTCGACGATGAGCACGTCCATGCCCTCGGCGCATTCCAGTATGCGCGCCTTGATGGCATCGGTCACATGTGGGATCACTTGTACGGTGCCGCCCAAGTATTCCCCGCGCCGTTCCTTCTGGATGACCGTCTGATAGATCTGCCCCGAGGTCGCGTTGTTCAGGCGGGACATGCGCCGCGAGAGAAAGCGCTCGTAGTGCCCCAGGTCGAGGTCGGTCTCGGCCCCGTCGTCGGTGACGAAGACTTCCCCGTGCTGCGTCGGGTTCATGGTTCCCGGATCGACGTTCAGATACGGGTCCAGTTTCTGGATGGTGACCTTGAGGCCACGCGCCTCAAGCAGCGAGCCTATCGAGGCCGAGGCCAGCCCTTTGCCCAGCGACGAGACCACGCCGCCCGAGACAAAGATGAACTTCGTCCTCTTGGGAGGGGTTTTGCTTCCGGTGGCCATCAAGAGCGACCTCCTTCCGGAAGCCTGCAGCCGACGTACCGTCGGTGCGGATCCCGAGTTCCAGGTGACGAATCGTTCCTCAACTCGGGAGGCTATCCTTGGTCCTCGCCCCCCTCGAAGTCAATGGTGATCGTGGCCGCGAACAAAAAAAGATCTTCCAAAGTCAACGCTCGTCGAAGACAGCCAGGTACAACAAGGCGGTCTGCCGGCGGTAGTCGACCGAGCCCCCGCCCGGAAAGCTGCTGTAGATGACGTAGCGAGCCCCGATCTCGAAGCCCTGCCCGAGGGGACGCGCCACCTCGATACGCAGGGTGCTGCGGTTTTCGTCTTCGATGCTGACCAGAGGCGCGCCGGCGTTGGGGTCCGCCTGCGCCAGAAGCAAGGAATTCCAGTAGTGGGTCGCCACCAAGTCGGCGCGTGAAGAAAACGACAGCGCCCAGGGCAAGGGCACCACCGCGCGGGCGTGAAACACGCCCCGCACCAGACCCTCGCCGTAGCTATTTGATTGGTTGAGGTGAAGCGCCGCTCCGGCCGCCAGCAGGAACGCCGTGGTTCGCGTCAGCTCGACGTGACTCACCCAGAATCGGTCCAGCCGGTGTGGCGGAGACGAAGACTCGGCTGTGCACGTGTCGTTGGTACACGCCAGCCCCTCGAAGCCACGCCATTCCAAACTGGCGCCCGCGGTCCATTCCCAGTNNGCGATAGCCGCCCCCCAACGTGAGCTGTGCGGCGCGGGCGAATCCCTGCTCGATGCGCAGAGCCGGCGCGAGAGAACGAAAGTCACGCCGGTCAACCGGACCGCGCTGGAAGGCATCGTAGTAGCTGCCCGTCGCACCAAGGATGGTTCTCCCTGCCACGCGGAGCGTGCCGTTTGCGCCCGCTTGGCCGACCAAAACATCGTCACCGCGCGCGGCCTGGTCGAAGAAACGCTTGCCCGCCACAGCCCCTGACAGCGCAAGGGCGCCACTCTGTCCCAGCGCCGAAGCCCAGTTTCCAGACGCCACCAGGCGCAACAGGGGGGAAGGACCGGCCTGCGGCAACGGTGGCGCGTAGTTGGCGATCTGCTCGGCCCGATCCGGATTGCTGTCGTATTCGGTGCCCAACTCCACGCGAAGATCGTGGCGAGCCGAGTCAGCACGCGCCCAGGGGCGCGCGCCAAGCAGGGTCAGCACAACCAGAGTGAGAGTCAGCCGCATCCGGGCTGATACTAACACTACTGCGTCAGGTTCTTCGATTGGCCGACGGCCGACGATTGTGATGGGAACCCTGAGAGGGTTCCCAAACCCTCCCGCGATGGTGCGCGGCGAGCGAAGCTCGCCGGCTCCCCACGCGATTCAGGCGTCTGGCTTGCCGCGCCTGCGCTTCCGGTCCTCACGTACCGAAGTACGCTCCGGGCCGGTTCTCGGCGCGGCTGCGCCATACGCTCCGGCTT
>PMBY01000459.1:0-532 GCA_003153875.1 Myxococcales bacterium
TCCCTTTCTCGGATTTCTCGGCCGGGTGAGGCGGTGCGGGCACGCTGCGCACGTCATCGGATGGGGCGCCGCTGGGTGCGGGCGCGACCGTGCGCCTGGATTTCTTGGGCTTGGATTCCGCAAGCGGCTTCGGACTTGGGAGCGGCGACTCCGGCTTGATTTCCGGCTGCTCGGAAGGCACGGCGGGCACCGTGGGCGGTGCGGCCACGGGCAGTGGCGCCGGCGCCACCGCCGCCGCGGCGGGTGGAGCAGCCACGACCGGTTTGGGCGAAGCGCCAGAACGAAAGAGCAGGATCCCACCCACAATCAGAATCGCCACGGCGCCGAGGACCGCGCCCCAGAACCACGTTTTCGACCGCGCGTGCGGCAGGTCCAGCTCTTCGTCCAGCTCCCCCGCTGTGCGCGAGAAGGTGGTGGACGAAGGCGAGGTTGCGACGGGGCCATTGTCCACCGCGGCCTGGGACATCTGCACCGTCCGCGCCACGCTCGGCACCGCTCGGCCAGCGGTTCCGGTCACCGCTGCCTCAAGTTC
>PMBY01000459.1:549-30210 GCA_003153875.1 Myxococcales bacterium
TTTCGCCCACGAACGGTCCTTGGCCCGACAGACATTCCCAGGCGATGCAGGCCAGTGCCCATTGGTCGGTGCGCTCGTCGATGGCTTCGATATTGCCCTTGGCCTGCTCGGGCGACATGTAGTTCGGCGTGCCCATGACGGACGACGTGCGCGTGAGCTTGGTGCTGGCCGAACGCACCTTGCTGATGCCGAAGTCCAGCACCTTGACGAAGTCGGTCTCGCCCGCGACTTCGAGCAGGTAGATGTTGGCCGGCTTGAGGTCGCGGTGGACGATGCCTTTGTTGTGCGTGGCCATCAGCGCCGAGGNNATCCTCGCCATCGAGGAATTCCATGACCAAGAAGGGCTCGCCCGTGGGCGTAGTGCTGAAATCGAAAACCTGCACGATGTGCGGGTGACCGAGGCCGCTCGTCACCAGCGCCTCGCGACGAAAGCGCGCCAGGGCCTCGGGGTTCGCGGTCAGCTCGCGGGCCATCACCTTGACCGCCACGCGCTTGTCGAGCCGCAAATGCGTCGCCGCGTACACCGCGCCCATGCCGCCCTCACCCAGCAATCCCTCGATGCGGTACGAGCTATCGAGCACCGTGCCCACCATGGCGTGTGCCATGTCGGCTGTCATGGAAGCTCCATCTCGGACACCAGTATAGGGTTCGCGCGTGCGCCGGTGAAGTAAGAACCGTTCACGAAATTCTCCTGGATGGAGTATACGCGCCAGACCGCNNGCGACGGGAAGAGTTTCATGTCCCACCCGAATGCGTTGACGGTTCTTCCGTCCTTCGCCCAGCTGCTTGAGGCGAGGGTGGGGCGTGGGCTGCGGCGCCTGCCGTCCCACTCATCCGGTGATGAACGAGAGGGCAGGGCCGCAGCCGATGACGTCGCTGGTCCTAGGCGGCTTCAGGTCGCCGTCGACGGTGGCGATGGTCGGCTCCTGGTAGTCGATGGTCAGATGAGGCACGACCGCATCGAAGGTCGCCGGCAGGGGCAGGCCGGCCCAAAGCGGGCCGAGGCTCCCGACCAGCCCCCAGAACGACAGGTGTGTCGACCGGAGCATGAAGCATCCAGGTTGGCTTCTCGCCTTGGGCATGGCTCGGCAACCGAGGCCGATATCGTCAATCGAGGCGCAGATGATGCCGGTATGGGTTGTGAAGGGCGCGACCGGCGGATCGTTGCCCTCGGGTAGTGTGATGGTGGCATGCACCGGGCGGGTCAGGATCTGCTTCGACTTCCTGAACGTCAGCAGGGACAGGATCTCATTGCCGATCGTCGTCAGAACCACCTTGATCGCCCGCCTCGGCCCGCGGTGCTTGGGGTCCTCGTAGTACTTCTGCAGGAAATTCACGGGCAGTCCCGTGCCGTAGAGGAAGCCGTACTCGTCGTTGATCTTGAGCGGGTTAAGCGGCGTCACGTCCAGCGGACGCTTGTCGCGGATCTTGGCGGCGATGAGCTCGGCCAGTTTGACCGCAGGATGCTTGGTGAGTCCGAGGGTCGTCGCGAGATTGTTCATCGTTCCGATCGGGATGACAAGAATCTGCGGGATGGGCGCAGCCGGGGAGCGTTCGTGCTCGAGCAGCACCTTCGACAGGGTCTCATGGACGGTGCCATCGCCGCCGGCGATGACGAGAATGTCGGGACGGTCGTGGCTAAGCTGCTTGGCCGTACCTTCCAGCGCGCTGAGCGTCTCTGGGTTGTACGTCCAGCGCGGAGTGGCGAGGATCGATGAGATCACTTTGCCGAGCCCGGCCCTGGGCGTGTTCTTGCCTGCCTTCGGGTTGGTGACGACTGCGACTTTCTTTTCTGTCATTTCTCCCTCCCTGGCGCGCTTCAGAAGGTACCGGCGAGTCCCAGACCGTGCGCTCCGACCGGGGCGATCTGGACGTGGGTATCCCAGCGGCGCAGGTGAAGCCAGGGGACGGCGATGCCGATGCCGGTGCCGACCACAGCAGCGACGGCGACGTCGGTTGGAAAATGATGGCCGGACGCGACCCGCTCGACCCCAACGCTGCTGGCAATCAGTGCGCCTACGAACCAGGGCCAGACCTGCTCGCCGTACCGTTTGCGAATGGTGTACGCCGCCACCGCGAGACCGGCGAACGCGGTAGAGACGTGGCCGGCATAAAAGGAGAGATAGCCTTCGCCCGCGCCGACGAAGGCGGGATCGCCCGCGTAGGTGCGGGGTCTCGGGCGCGCCACGATGAAGTTGGTCGCATTCTGTAGAGCGGTGTCGACGGCCAACGCCTCGACGTAGATCACCAGATCTTCGCCCCAGGCGCGCCCAAACCCGAGGGCGAAAAGATCGACGAGAGGCAGCGCCGACAGCACGCTATAGACCGTGGCATCGGCGACGATGCTCGCGGCCTGGCTGTGGTAGTGGACGGTCCACCGATCGAGGCTATTGATGCCGTCTGGACTACAGGGACAGTCTTTGTGCACCAGCTGGTTCTCGAATAGGACGCGCGCCAGCCCCGCGGCGCCACCGACGACGATGAGCGGAATATCGATGGCCAGATGCACCTGGTACACCTCGCGCGGCTGCGCTTTGGGTGGGGGAGGCCAGTCAGCGGGCAGTGGCTGTTGTGTCGGTTCAGGTGGGGGGGGCGTGGTGTCGGCCTGGCCGGTGGTGGCAAGCAACAGGGCCGCAATAAGAGCGTTCACGGGTTTGCTCCCACAGGTCTTTGGGTTGTCGATTTCATTCTTTGTCGCTCCTTGACTCCAGCTTCGGCGATTGCCTACCGCCACGGGAACGCTCGGCGACGCCGGCCGACTTCGTCGTGCCGGGAGGCACGGCGCTCGGACGCTGGCCGGGTGGCGGCGGATCCTGGTCGGGAGCGCGCGCGCCGGCCTGCTTACCGCCGGCCGCCGCTTGCTCGATGATCGCGTTGATCTCCCCGCCCACGAGCAGGATGAACCCGGTGATGAAGAGCCAGGTCAGAAGTACGATGACGCCGCCGATCGAGCCGTAGGTGACGTTGTAACTGCCGAAGTGGGACACATACGCGCCAAAACCCCAACTCACCAGGAACCAAACCAGCGTCCCAATAACCGCGCCCGGCGTGATGAACTTGATCTTCTGGTGGACATCGGGCAGCACGTAGTAGCTGAGCGCGGCGCCGAACGTGATCATGATTGCGACGATCGGCCAACGGATCCAGCGGATGACGATCACGTATTCGTCGGCGATGTGGAGATAGCGGGCCGCCCACCACCCGACGCTGCCGCCCGCCACGAGCAGGGCGATTCCAGCCAGCACGAGCAGGCCGGTTCCGACGGTCATGCCGAACGCAAGCAGCGAGGTCTTCCAGAGCGGGCGGGACTCCTTGACGTCGTAGGCGAGGTTCAATCCCTTGCGTAGGGCGTCCACCCCGCAGGACGCGGAGTAGACCGCTGCTGCGAGGCCCAGGGTCAGCAGGTGCGGCCTGGGACGGCCCACCAGGTCACGTAGGTGCGTCCTGACGATCCCCATCGCCTCGGGTGGCAGAAAGGTGCGGGCGCGCTCCAGCAGGGTGTCAGCGGACGCGCGGGTATAGGGGATATAGCCGGTCAGCGTCGCCAGGAAGAACAAGAACGGGAACAGCGAGAAGATGAGGTAGTAGCTGATCGCGGCCGCGCCGTCGCCAACCTCATTGTCCTCATACTTATGGTAGAGGCGCTTACAGAGGCCCCACCAGTTCAGCCGTATATGCCACAACAACTTTTGGTTTCCTCCCCCACCATGAGGAAGCAAAGACAGGGCCAACACAACAGCGTGGCCGTGCGGCAGACTCTTGCGTTGCAAATGCGCGGGCGACACGGCAGAACGAAGGAGGACCGGACGGGAGGGCTAGGTGTTGCAAGACGTTGAATCAGTTGCATCAATTCGCGCGCGCGCCGAACAGCGGTTGGACAGACACCAGCGCATGATGGAGGTGCTGACCGCGGCGCTGGGACGACCACGCACCGTGTATGTGACCCTGTCGTTCGTCGTTGGATGGGTGGCTTTCAACCTGGTGACGCCCAAGCTGTTTGGTTGGCAGAGAATCGACCCGCCTCCCTTCTTTTGGTTGCAGGGGATGGTCACGCTGTCCGCTCTTTTGATGACGACGCTGGTCCTCATCACCGCGAATCGCCAGACGCGGAACGCCGAAGAGCGATCACACCTCGACTTGCAGGTGAATCTGCTCGCCGAGCACAAGGTGGCCAAGCTCATCGCGCTGGTCGAAGAGCTCCGTCGCGATCTGCCCATGGTGCGAGATCGCATCGATCGCGAAGCCGATGCCATGCAAGAGGCGGTGGACCCAAATGCGATGATCGAGGCGCTGGCGGGAGCATCGGAGGCGGAGCCGCCTCCGCGAGGGGGCGGGTAGAGGAACCGCTCTCGCAGCCGTGCCACGGGCGCGCCGGACTTGCGGAAGATTGAGGGGATTGGCGGCTCCTTCAGATTGATGGAGGGGCACGTCATCTTGGTCGAACAAGCCAGTCCTCCAGAGCCTTCCGCACCCTAACTGCCCGAACTTGCACGCGTCCTGTGGCTGGCTCGAAAGCTGCTCTAGCCAGACTATGGGATCCCACCCGCCGGTTGGGGCCCGAGAAGAACTGCCGTGTGCAGATGACACTTGCCACGACCAACCCCAGCGGAGTCACGAAATGAATCAAATATCCTCATTGGCCCCTCCAGCGCACGAGACCTTCACCGGCTCGGCCGTTGCTGCTCGTCGCGTTCCAGTCCGTGCATGTGCCCGACCAGAAGAACGGACTGATCGATCCACTCGAAGACGTACTGGGCTTTCGCCCATGAAGCGTCTCATTCTCTTTACCTGTGCCGCCGCGGCAATCCCGTCCGCCGGCGCAAGTCTCGCGCAGGCAACTGAAGTCGGCAACTCGCGCAATTTCGGCCTGGGCTTCCAGATTGGCGAGCCAACCGCCATCACGGCCAAGGCCTTCCTGGGACGCGGCCATGCCATGGACTTCGGGATCGGGTTCGGCGGCTGGGGCTACGGCTACTGCAGGGATGACAAGGGCAACGGCTACCGTTGCAACGACCTCAATCACGATCTCAGCTTGCACGCCGACTACCTGTACCAAGACAACATCGTCAACATGACCAACCGCCTGGACTGGTACGCGGGTTTTGGCGGCCGGGTGATCATGTCAGCCTATGGAAACAACAACCTCAGTCACGACGTGGTGGTCATCGCGCGCGTTCCCATCGGGATCGCCGCCTCCTTCTGGCGCCCCGACTTCCTCGAAGTCTACCTAGAAATCGTGCCCGGCATCGCGGTCTTCCCACTGGGCTTTAATATCGACTTCGGCCTGGGCGTGCGCGCGTTCTTCTAGTTTGAGATGGGCTAAGGATTCCGCCAGACGGCGTAGAGCATGAGGGTGCGAGAGTCAATTGCCTTTCCTGTCACCGCAGAACCACGCCCCAACGCGGGAAACATGAACTCGGCGCCGACATCGAAGCCGTGCATCAGAAGGAAGTCGCCGCCAACGCCTACGGGAATGGTGTAGCGACTGCCGAACTGATTGGTGGGACCAAAGATGCCCGTGTCGACAAAGGCAGCGATTCGTGGTGCAGCCTGCAGCGCGAGCTGAACTGGTACGCCGATGGCTTCTTGGTCGTTTCCTCCGTTGCGCCTGTTAACGCCGATGCCGAGCCGAGGGGTGGTCTTGGCTGAGAAGATCGCGTTGACATACTTCACGCCAACGCCTACGTCGACGACGAACAGCAGGTGAGGAGAGAACTCTCTGAACTCAGCGGCAAGCAGGCCGGTCAGCTCAAGACCTTTGCCCTTTGCGAAGGAGAACTGCCCACCAACATTGAGGTTGTTGTACGTCTTCGGGCAGTATTGCTTCGTGCCCAGACAAAGGCCACCGCTGCCAGCCGCCAGCGGTGCGCCCAGGGCATTGTGGGTCACAAAGAATTCAAGCCGGTCGGTCATGCCGAAGCGCATGTCCAGCGGAATCCACACTGGCTTGAAAACTGCATTCTCGGAGAGACTGAAGACGACAGGCAGCGTGCCCTGGAACATGCCGGGCGGGACAGTCAGAGGACGAAGCACATAGGCATCTGGATAGCCCATCGGAGCCCACGCCGGAGCCGCCGAAGGACCAGACGCAGGTACAGCAGCAGGTGCTACCTCAGGGACTGGTGGGGCAACCTCTGGAGCCGGAGCGGCCTCATCCTGCGCAAGAACTGCGAAGGGAGAGAGGCTCGCAACGAGAATCGACAGGGCCGCAACTGTCTGTCGCGACTCTTGAATGCGCCCCATTTTATGAAGGTCTCCCAGCCAAGCGACACCGGGCGGGGACATCGTCGCCGCCTCAACCGAAGCGCACGTGGCCGGTGAAGACCAGTATGACGCCGACCAGAAGAATGACGGCGGCAGGCGACCAACTCCAGGCACCGTACCGGGATTGTCCCCAGCCGCCGCCACCAAGTGCCATTACCAGAAACACAACAAGCAGGATTGTCAGAAGCATGGACCTTCTCCTTTGTCCGTCATGAACCATCCACGTGGCCCACGGCTTCGTTCCTCGCGCGCTTTGTCTGCGCGAACGCGCGGCCAAGAGCCATCAGCGTGATGGCGCTCGGGTTGTTACTTCGAAACCTCATCAAGCGCATGCTTTGCGGCCTTCACGGCGTGCTTGACGTCCGCGACCGCACCCTCTACGTGGCCGGCACGTTCGTCGTCTTGGCCCTCTTTCTGGAGACTCTTGTTGCCAGTGAGGCCGCCGACGGCCTGCTCGATTCTTCCCTTTGCTTTCTTGCTGAATTCGCCCATTTGAATCCTCCCCTACGTGAATCACTAAAGGATGTTGATTGAGATGCGCACACCCGGATGAAAGCGGTTGTAAGAACTTATAGACAAAGCATCTTTCGAGCCATCGACAGGCCGCGAGCAAGTTCAGCTAGTTGCAGCGCAGACGGTTTGGATTGCAGGCTTCTTCAATCAAGATGAGGGGCCCTTTCATTCAATTCGAAGGCAAGTCCGGCATTCCTGGCTGATGTGATTGCGTTAGAAATCGTCCCTGAAGAGGCGACCGGCTCTTGGCGCTGCAGACCTTGCCGATGCGCCTGAAACGCGCACGGCATGCGCATGGCTGGTGGGCTTGCTGGGTTTGTCGGGCGCGAGTGTGCTTGATGCAGGTGGCAATGGTGAAGCTGCCCGCGGGGCTGGAATCGCCACAGGAGCAACGGTGGCGGCTGACGCCATGGCAGAGATGACCGTCTTCGCGATGGGCTCGCTTGCTGGCGGCGTGGCGTTCGCGGTGGGTGGTGGCGCGCCTGTTTGCGCCCTGGTGGCGCCCCCCATGACCATCCACACCGCGAAGAACCCGAGCGCGACGGCAAACCCTGCGCCCACGAAGCCATGCCACCTGCGAGGAGCGGCGAGTGACCTGTTGCTGGCAAGTACCACTTGGTAGAGGGAGGGTCTCGGATCCACCAGAACCGGCCCTGTATGGGGAGCGCGCTTCTTGCTCTCCGCTTCCACGGGAAACTCGAAGAGAGACCGCGTCTCCTGATGCTGCTCGGACAACTCCTTCTCGAGAATGGCTTGCACCGCGTGCTCCCCGGATGCGGCATCGCGCATGGCAATCGATGGCACCCCAGCGAGCGGCGTGAGCAGACGCGGTGGAGGAGTGGGCGGCATCAGCTCGTCTTCGAGAGCGTTCACCATCGCATTCAAGTCCGAGTAGCGCTGGTCGGGCTGCTTGGCCATGGCTCTTTCGATGATGCGCACCAAACCAGGAGGCAAGTCAGGACGGAGCAACGTCACGGACGGAAGGGGCTGGTTCAGGATGCGGTCAAAGAGCTCGGGGCCTGGCTCCCCGGGAAACGGAATCTGTCCGGTCAACGCCTCGTACAGCAGCACGCCGAAGCCGTACACATCGGCCCGTGCATCGACGCGTGACACGCCTCGGATGTGCTCGGGAGACATGTACGCTGGCGTGCCCGGGGCCGCGACCGGCCCCGCCGAGGGATCTGTCACTCGCTCCAGCATGACCGAGATGCCGAAGTCCAGGACTTTGCTCGTCACGATGCGCCCGTCGGGCTCAGTGCAAATGAAGATGTTCTGCGGCTTGAGATCTCGATGGACCACGCCTTGTGCGTTGGCGGCGGCCACCCCACGCATAGCTGGCAAGAGCAGGGCTGCGGCTTCGTCGACGCTGAGAAACTTTTTGCGAGCGATGGTGCTGGACAGCGGCTCTCCGTCGAGCAACTCCATCACGATGCACGCCATTCCTTCGTGTTCGATGACGTCGAAGACCGTCACGACATTGGGGTGATTGACTCGACTCGCGGCCAAGGCCTCGCTGCGAAAGAGGCTCTGCGCTTGGCCGGTGCCCGCCAGGGAGAGCAGGATCACCTTCAGCGCGACTCGCTTGCCGGTGTGTTCATTGGTGCCCGCCCATACTGCAGCCATTCCACCTTGGGCAAGCAAATGGTCGACTCGGTATTGGCCACCGACCATCTGGCCCGGCCGCAAGATTGTCTCAGCCGGGCTTTTGCTCAGGGCTTTCTCTTTCTCCACACAGACACGCTTTCAGGTGTCGGGATCACATCAGGAGTGCCCGGCCAGCGCGCCTCCCACGGGAGCGGACGCCTGCTTCAGCGGCACGGCGGTTCTGCCCAGCGGCAAAATCCCGGCCATGTCGCCGATGACGTTGACCAGCTCGGTGTTGGCGGGAATCACAATCTTGGTGTTGGCCGAGAGCGCGGTCTCCACCATGATGAGCTTCCTCAGCAATTGCGCGTTGCCGACGAAGTAGCGGTCGGCGGCGTTGTTCACGAGTTGAATCGCCTGGGCTTCGCCTTCGGCTTCGAGGATCTTCGCCTGCTTGATGCCTTCGGCCTTCTTGATCTCAGCCCTGCGCGCGCCGTCTGCCATGGTTTCCGTGGCTGTCGCGAAATCGACCGCCGCGACCTTCTCATTTTCCGCCTTCACAACCTTGTTCATCGTCTCCTGCACATCCTTGGGCGGATCGATCTCCTTCAGCTCGGTTCTGACGATTTCGATTCCCCAGTGCATGGTCTCCTCGCGCATCGTCCTCTGTAGCTCGCTGTTGATCTTGCCCCGCTCGCTGTTGGCGGACTTGAGGGTCAGCGTGCCGATGATGTTGCGCAGGGTGGTCCTGGCCAGGTTGACGATTTGATACTGATAGTTGAAGACGTTGTACTGGGAGGCCTTCACGCTCTCTTCATCACTCTTGACCTTCAAGTACACCTGCGCGTCCACGCGCGCATTCAGTTTGTCGCTGGTGATGATCTCCTGCGGCTCCGCGTTGACCATCACTTCGGTGACATTGACCAGGTACATGCGGTCAATGACCGGAATGATCCAGTTGAACCCGGGCATTGCCAGATGTTGGTATTTGCCCAGGCGTTCAACCAGGCCCCTGGTGGTGGGCCGAACGACCCGGACTCCAGCAAAGAAGAGCAACACAATCACAGCGACTCCGACATAGATGACGGTTGGATTCATGATGGACTCCTCAATTACGAGAATCGCGTATCGGCTACAGGACTTGGGTCACGCAGGACGTCCATTCTCGGAGGCCCCGGCAGTTCCACGCCGACATCGAGAAGCAGAATCTCGGTCTTGGCCTGCGCTGTGAGCGAAACCGCTCGCTCGTCCGTAAGACCGGCGCCATCACCCGTGGTCAGGACCAGATCGCCCATGGTGATCTCTCCCTGCACCACGTGCAGCCATGCCCTTCGCCCGGGCGAGAGCTCGTGGACCACGTGCTGCCCGGGGTCCAGCATGGCCGAGTACACCAGGGCGTCCTGGTGGATGCGCAGCGATCCTTTGCGACCGTCAGGCGAGGCGACGACGCACAAGCCGTCCCGGCGCTCCGCCGCGCTGAAGCGTTTTTGCTCATAGCCTGAATCGAGCCCGGTCTGCCAGGGGCGCAGTCCAATCTGGAAGACCTGGGCCCACTCGGTCCTTGATGCATTGGTTTGGTTGTGGCGAATGCCACGTCCGGGGGTCATGCGCTGGAATTCGCCCGTCTGGATGACACCCGAGCAGCCCTGCGAATCCTCGTATGCCAGCGCACCCTCGCGCGCGTAGGTGACGACTTCGGCGTCGTGATGTGAGTGGCGCGGGGTGCCTGCGCCCGGTGGCAGACGTTCCTCGCTCAGGCTCTCGAGGGTTCCAAGGCCGCTGGCGAGTGGGTCATTTGAGTCCGTTGGGCAGAAGGTTAGCCAAGTCTCGCGCTTGCGGCGTTGGTCGCAGTGGCGGTCCTTGGCTCTGCGGAGCGTGATCATGGCCCCGCTGCTCTTCCCACATTGGCAGACAAGACGCCGTTTTCACGCCCGACCGGCTCAAGTGCCAGCAGGTGGCTGGCGTTGCCCCCAGTCAGGAGGCCGAAGCGGTTCATGTAACACCTCTATCTTTCTCCCAAACAGTCCAATGCAGCTTTCGCGCCATCTGTCAGGCGCGGAGAAGTAGAGGCAGTTGCTATCCAGACGCTTTGGGAGGCCCTGCCTCGTCCAATCAAAGTGAGGTGCCATTCAATCGAAAAGGAGTGTCGCAGAGCCCTGATTCGCCTCTCACGGGGCGATCTTGTCGCTCAGCCACTGCCGCGTCTTGTCGAACGAGTCCCTCAGATCGACGTAGGACTGCTTGAATCCACTCTTCACGTCGTCCCAGTCGGACGCAGTCGCGGTTTCGGCCCGGTCAACTTGTTTCTTCGCCTGGGCCCATTTCTCGCGCACCGCCGCGAGCTTGACCTTGGCGTCGGCCTTTGCCGAGCCACCGGCGCTCTCGACCTTGGCTCCGAGCTGATCCAGCTCGTCCTGGATGCTGACCAGTTCCTTCTTCATCTTGACGGCAAACTCGGCCCTCTCCGCGTAGGCGTAGTTCCGCATCTCTTGCGCCGCCTCCTTTGTTTCCGCCTTGGCCTTCTCTAGGTACGCCGCTGCCGGCTCCGCCTGTTTCGGCGCAACCGCCCCCTTGACTTCCTTCGACGTGCACCCCACCGCGAGAGCAGCCACGCCGAGCAAACTAGTGACCAGCATCGTTTGTCTCATGGTTGTACCTTTCATTGACCTTGCCGGCCTAATGGAAAACCCGAGAGCGTGGCCCAATCGAGCCTCGCCCCCGGGATTGTCTTGGCCATCCGAGGATGCTCCAAGCTAGGCTTGTCGAACTTCGCTCTATGGGTTGGACGCGCGCGGTTCGTGCGCGATGATGATCTCGACCCGGCGGTTGTTGGCGCGGCCTTCGGCGCTGGCGTTGTCAGCGATTGGGTTTCCCTTGCCAAGCCCGTGGGCCTGGATCAGGTCGCCCTGGTAACCTCGCTCCACCAGGTAGCTTCGAACCGCGTCGGCCCGACGCTGCGACAGGTCCAGGTTGTAATTCACGGAGCCCTGGGAGTCGGTGTATCCTTCAACGGTAAGGTTTCGCTCGCGGGTTGTGAGCAGCACCTCGGCCACCTGGTCGAGTCGCGTTCTCGCTTCAGGCAGCAACACGGCCCGGTTAGATGCGAAGAGCACACTTCCGGAAAGGGTGATGACCATTCCGCGGGGCTCGTCCTTGACAGCAGCCAGCTTGGCCAGCGCTGCCTGAGCGTCAGCCGCTCGCTTCTCGGCATCCGCCCGAGCGGCTTGTTCAGTGGAAAGCTTATCAGCCGTCGCCTCGCCGTTGCGCTCCGAGGCTGCCAGCGCTGAGCGCGTCTGGTTCAGATCCTGCTTGGCCTTGGCCACGACCTTGCCCTGGGTGGTCTGGAAGTCGTTCTTCGCTTGAGCCTCGTTCTTCTGCTGAATGTTGATGGAGGCAGTCGCCTCCGCGAACTGTGCCTTGCGCTGGGCAATATAGGCGAGGTCTCGCGTTCGATACGAGTCGGGATCATTCTGGAAGGACTGCTCCGCTTCAGCGAGCGCCTGGTTGGCCACGTGCAGCTCTGCCGGGGCTGCTTGGCCGGCAGTGCCAAGGCTGGCGCGCCGGTATGCTTCCCGGGCGTCAACGAGTTCCGTTGGGACGGTGGTTGCGCAGGAAGTGAGAACTCCGGCGCTGAGGACGGCGATCAAAAGACTAGTGGTTTTCATGCGAGTTTCCTTTCACTGGACGGTGTCTGCTGTTCCACAACCTACTTGTTCTCTTGCCGGAGCTGGCGCACCCGGTCCACGGCTGCCCGGGCTTCCGCCCGCTCGGCATCCTCGCGTGAAAGTGCGACAGCCAGTTCGGCGTCGGCTTCAGCACGCGACAACATCGACACGGCCCGTTCCTTCTCGTTATTCGCGGCCAGCGCCTTGGCGTTCTGCAGCTCCTCCTTGGCCAGTTGCAGGTGCAGCGACGCTTGTGGAACTTTGGCTGCGCCAACCTCCTCGGCGGCGCGGATCCCCGAAGACGACGCCTCTGTGCGCAGCGGCGGGGAGCTTGCGCAACCCAGACCGATTGCGGCGGTCCCGGCGGCCATGGCGAACATCATGATTGCGGTCTTGAATGTGCGTCTCATCAGATCCTCCTCTGTAACTTGGATTCCCGTTTCATTGAATGCCGATTAGTTCTTCATCTTCTTGAAAGCGGCCTCGAGGTCGCTCCATGCGGTCTCCACGCCGGTCTTGAGGGTGTCCCATTTCTCGCCCCCCGCTGCTTTCAACTCGCTCAGCTTCGCTTGCGCGGCCTGATACTTCGCCTTCAGAGCGTCAACGCGCTTGCGACGTTCGGAGTTTACGTCCGCACCCGCCTTCTCGACTTTCGCCACGAGGTGGTCGAGCTGCGTACCCCAATGCTTGAGCTGTTCCTCCATTTTGCCCATGTGGGCCGGTGTGTTTTCCATGAAATTCTCCCTTCAGTTGGCTATGTCGATTGACAGAGGTTTGTCGCCTGGATGCCCGCTTTTCGCTGCAACTGGCAAGACGCCCTTCGGCGCGTGTGTCGCAGCATCAGCGATACCGCCCCGGCTGCCAGACGTGACACCTCCAGCGGATCCCTGCTGTAGCAAGCGGCCCCGTCGTATGCGGCCGCGACAAACTCCCCGAACTGTGCCGTTTTGTTAACCTGGGTCCTCATGGTTGCTCCCGTCATTTGTTCCTGGCGAATCCCGCTGTTGGCGGAGCGCCCTTCATCCACCAAGCGGCTAGAGCATCTTTCGAGCCAGCGGCGGGATCCGAAGGAGTTCAGGTAGTTACGTGGCGGGAGGTTCGAGAGGACCGGCCCATCCAATCGAAGTGACGTACCGTCTCCTTCAATTCGAGAAGGAAGACACCGGACGGGCGTGGACGAAGCGGAACTCCCTCCGGACAAGGCGTGGCGCTCGTCGTTGGGGGAAGGTGCCGGTAGTCAGCGAGATGGCCGGGTCCTAGTCGCGAGCCGAGTCGGCGGCCTACAACGGGCAGCCATTGCCCGGCACCGAGACGATGTTGGAGTCGAATATGAAGGCGCCAGCACCAGCTACCCAGGCCCCTGCCATGGATCTGCCACAGGCCGTTGCGTGGGTCTTCATCGTGATATCGTAGGCAGCCAGTATGTTGCCCTGGAATTCAGAGTACGATCCAATCGTCGCTGAGCTGGCGACCTGCCACCAGACGTTGGAAGCCTTGGCGCCGTTGGTCAGCAGAATTCGGGTGTGTGCCGCGGGGCTCGGGGCGCCATCTGCGGTAGTAAGTGTGCTCTTCGACTGGAAGATGAACATAGCATTCGGATCGCCCTGGCCGTCGAGAGTGATATCCCCGGTTATCAAGATCGACGTGATGGATTTGTAGACGCCGGGAGTGAACCAGTTGTCGCCGAGCACCAGCGGGCTCCCAGCCACATTTCCCATAGTAGTGGGAGCTGCGATAGGGATGCCCCCTCCCAGTGTGCCGACGGCTGGGGGACCGGCCAAGGGAGTAATGCTGAGAAAGGCCGCATTCAAGTCAGCCTTGATGGCGGCTGAAGTCGTGGTGTCCGGATACAAGTTGGTGATGACCTTGCCGCTGATTATCGGAGGCATACTTCCGCAGAGGCCAAAACCCCCAGCATTATCAACGGTCACGGCGTTACACGTCTTGTTTGGGTCCAGCACCACGTTCCCATTGATATGGGTAATTGGCGATGTACTGGTGTTAGTGACCCCCGCTGTCGCCGCGATCGCAAATGGGGTAGCTAGTCCAAGGTTGACCACGATAGCCGGTCCCGCGTCGCCGGTCTCCGCGTCGCTGCTGCCCGCGTCGCCGGTCTCCGCGTCGCTGCTGCCCGCGTCGGCGTCCGAGGGGGAAATGTTCGGGGCGTCGGCGCGCGCGGCGTCGCCGCTCGGAGCGTCCGTGCGTCCGGCCTCGGTGCTCCGCGCGTCGGTGCCCGAAGTGTCGGGGCCCGCGACATCGGTACTGGGAGCGTCGGTGCTGGGAGCGTCGGTGCGCGCGACATCAGCATTCATCGTGTCGGTGTTCGGGGCGTCTATATTTCCCAGGTCAGTGCTCGGGACGTCAGCCTTTGCGACGTCGATACTACCCAGGTCAGAGTTCCTGACGTCGGGGCTCCCGGCGTCGGCGCTCCGAGCGTCGGCAATTCCCGCGTCGTTGGCTTTCGCGTCGGTGCCGGCATCGCCGGATTTGGCGAACTCCACCAAGCGCTGTCCGCAGGCGGGCAGTAGGACTAGCAACAGATACAGGGCGCCGCTCTTGAGTGTTTTCATGTTACTTGCTCCCGTCATTGAGGATGATGAAATGGACGACGAACTCGACGCGTCGATTGTTCTCACGGCCAGCGATGGTGGCGTTGCTGTCGACTGGGACTGAAGAGGCGAAGCCGGTTGAGAGCAGGCGCTCTTTGCTAATGCCATGCGCCGCGAGGTAGTCCAGCACCGCCTCAGCCCGCTTTTCGGAAAGCGTTTGGTTGTGGTCATCGTTGCCCTCGGAGGAGGTATGCCCCTCGACCTGCACGCGGAACCCCTTGTTGTCCTTCAGCGCCTGCACGACTTCGTCGAGGACCGGAAACGAGACGTCCTGCAGAACGGCCTGGTCCCAAGCGAAGTAGATTTTCTCCTTCAGCTCGAGCTTGTCGCGCTTTACGACGAGCTTTTGGTACAGCGGGCAGCCCCAGTTGTCCGGCGGACCTGCCACGTCAGGGCAGTGGTCCACCGTGTCGGGGACCCCATCGTTGTCTCGGTCGGGGCAGAAGAAGGTTTCCTTGTTGATAGTGCGGACCTCCGCGGCGGCGACGGGCTCTGGTTCGCGCGGAACGCCGGTGCCTACTTCAAGGCTGACGCCCAGGCTCAAGATTTTGGCGTCACGATTGTCGAAGCCGGAGCGTTCCGGCTCCTGCATGATATGGAAATAGCGCACGAAGGGCCCCAGCCAGAAGATCCGCGATTCCCCGATGGGTACCGAGATTCCTGCAGCGATGGCGAACCCGGCGCGGTTGAGCCCGCCGGTGCGGACGTAGAGTGCGTCGGCGTCCAGCCACGGGGAGCTGGCGTAAAATGCGTTGCGGGCGGGAACATCGTGGGGACGGCGGAAACGCAGACTTCCGCCGAATGCCCACGCTGTCCCGAAATCGCCCAGCGAGCTGTCGGTGGGCAGCGTAATGAAGGTCGCGCTGGGCCCGGCGTCCAGATACCTGTTCAGCGTCCAGAGCGCCTTGATGGTTTCACCACCGCCGACCTTGAAGAGCCGGGACTGCGGGTGTGAAAGCGGGAAGGCCACCCCGGGTTCCAGCTTCAAGGCGAAAGCACCCGCCGGCGTTGGCCTGCCAGAATTGTCGCCCGAGGGCTCGGCCTCGGCTGCCTGCGTGAATGGGGCGACCAACAGGAAAGCCGTGGTCGTGATGGCGACCCTCGCCGAGTGCGCCAGTGGAAATCTTCGAGTCATTTGGGCCTCCGGTTGCGTTTGGTCCTGGCGGAGATCATCCCCGCACGGCAGTTCTTGCCAGCCCGCACCGATGCGGGACAGCACCCTGGCGGGCGGCTACAGCATCTTTCGAGCCACCGATGCGACGTGAGGCAGTTCAGGTAGTTAGGTCGCAGACGGGCTTGGAATGACCGGCTGTTTCAGTCAAGATGAAGGGGCGTGTCCTTCAATAGGATGGAAAGGGCGCGCGGATACCAGCCGGCGATCTGAATAAGGCACTGTGGCATAAACTGTGCAAGCGGCTGTGTTGAGTACAAGAATAGTCACGCCATCGGGCGGAGAGGAATCAGCAATGATGAATGCGTCGTGGTTGTTGTGGATGGTATTCATCCTTCTGTTTCTGGTGTCTCCGATTGGCTATGGCTGGGGCTACCGCAAATGGGGGCTGCCATACCCGAGATATATTCAGCGGCGTCGTGGTGCCCGGGCGGCGACGGTCGGCGAGACCGGAGTACTCAGCCATCAGGCTTGGGGATGGGGCGGCGACTTCGTGTGGGCCGTGGTCTTCGTCGGGCTGCTCTGGGCTATCGTGACGCTTTGGTGGCGCTGACATGAAGTCTATTGCGGGAAGACCACCAGCGCGACCTGGCCGGCAGCGGCCCACTCGGTGGCGAAGCCCTGGCGGCTGTCCACTCGCGGGCCATGGGCCGGATCGATCGCGAGGATGCGCTGGTCTTTGCGGTTAATGCCCACGACCACCTCGTAGTGGGAATAGACTCCACGACCGTACCGCTTCATCACGCCCACGAGTACCGGACGGTGCGAGTGGATCTCGCGATCGAGGTCAGCGAACTGGCCCTGAATGACAAAGGCCTGCATACCCTGGTGCCGGGCGAAATCGCGGAGCGCAGCCGCCTTGATGCCCCGATCCGGAGCGGGTGGATTGGCGGCTATGATGCCATCGCGGGTGACCGGTCGCTTCCAGTAGCCGAGGACCATGGCCAACGCGGCGGCACCGCAATCTTGGTTGGCGGCCTGGCGCACGGCTGGCACGCCCTCGACGAAGTCCCAGCCGTCGTCACCCGCGAGGTCGGCGGGTCTTGCATTCCTGGCCGACCCCAGATAACAGCCGCTCGCGCAAAGTGCGAGGAGCGCGGCGGCGAATCTAACCGTGTTGGCGTGCACGGGAAATCAGCGGAGGAAGACAATGAGGAGCACGATGGCGATTACGACGAGCGCGCCGGTCCCGATCCAAATCCCGCCGCGGCCGCCCTCGAACTCGGCCAGCTGGGGGGTGGCTGCCTCGCGCGCGGCGTAGTTCGACGTGCTCCTCACAGAGTCGTCGACCGGCGCAGATGCGGCGAGCCTGCCGCCAGGTGCCTCGGTGACCGCCGCCGTAGGCTGGGCAGGAACCGCTGCCCGCGCAATGGACGGAACGCAAAGCAGAACTGCCATCAACACACAGGTCATGAGCCTTTTCATTGAGCATCCTCGCTAGGTTGGGCTGACGGCGCTGCGGGGCTTCCCCAACAGGGCCACGATTTTCTCCCAAGTATCCTTGTGCACAGTTCTGCGCGGAAGCACGCCCGCCATGACCGTGGGAGATTTGCCTGTCTTTTGCACACCTCGGTCGAGGTGCTCTAGGTCGAGGTATTCCTCGCCATCCAAGAGACGAAGGGCCGTCTCTGCCGTGCTCACGCTGGCGACTTCACCGTCGGAAAGCAGCTTCAGGACATTTTCGCGGGTCAAGTTCTCGGTTCGCAGGTCGTTGTTCATGTTCGGCTCCAATCAGGCGGTTGCGTCTCTTGGGGATGAATTTCATTTGCTGCACGATGTGTGCCGAGAGTCGGGGAGTGCGTTCCTGCGCCACCAGGGGCTTTGCCGGCGCGGGAGACCGCGTGCCCGGTCATTGTGAAGGGGCCCTCAGTCAATACGGTTCAGTTGGACGACCCATGCGCGGTCTTTGAGCTGGCTTGACAGGCCTGCCTCGGCGGCGGGGCGGAAGGCCGCACCTTTTGCGCGATCTGGCCCACGCGAACCGCGATTTCAGGTGATGGCACGCATTGTGCTGCTTCCTTCAATCGACGATACGGCGTGGAGCCAGAACAGGCGCACGGTTGTTTCGTCATGAGGTGTTGTCGTGAAGATCAAGCTGACTTTCGCCCTTTGTTTCTTGTTTCTGGGGTCCGGCCTTGCCCAAGCCCAGAACATGAGCGCAGTCGATAATTCAACGAACCAGACTTCGCAGGCTGGCCCTCCTCCACAAGCGGCGCAACCATCAACGCCGGCGCCCGAGCAGCAGCCACCGGCACCGCCGCAGCAGCCACTCCCACCCGGCCAAGCCCAGCCTCAGACACAGCCGCGCGCAGGGACTGAGGCTGCGGCGGGCGATGGCCAGTGGGTGTACACGAGCGATTATGGATGGATTTGGATGCCCTACGGCAGTCAGTACACCTACGAGGGGGCGGCCAGCGATGCGTCTCCCTATTCCTACGTCTACTACCCCAGCTACGGATGGACGTGGTTGGCAGCACCCTGGATTTGGGGCTGGGGGATCTATCCCTACTTCGGACCTCGCGGTCCAAGCGGCTTTGGTTGGTATCGCGGACTATACCGGGCCGGGTATGGATGGGGCGGATACCGCGGCGGCGGCTACGGCGGATACCGCGGCGGCAACGGCAGCCGCGCTGGTTTCGGTGGTGGCTATCGTGGTGGGGGGGCCTATCGCGCTGGCGGTGGATTCCGCGGCGGCGGTGGTTTCCACGGCGGCGGTGGGTTCCGCGGCGGCGGCGGTGGCGGCTCGCGTGGCGGTGGACATGGCGGCGGACATCGCTGAAGGCGGTCGTTGTGCGCGCGTCAGGATCGATGCTCGTCCTCGTGGCAGCGGGCTTCTTCCTGCTGAGCGTGTTGCGCCGCTCAAGAACCTGACCGCCGGCCCGGAGGTCATCGCCAGTGGTGTCGATGTCCACGCCCTGCGGCGACGACTCTGTGGTCTGCACCTCGTTCCTGATCCAGGCGGCTGGCGACGGGCGGCGGTGCCGGTGGCGCCGAAGCGACCACGACGGTGGCTGGGCGAAGCAGTCGTTCACCCGCACGATAGCCTTTCTGGAGTTCGTGGAGCACTGTGCCCGGCGTCGCTTCGGCGCTGGGTGCTTGCGAGACTGCGTGGTGCACGTGCGGATCAAACGCCTGGCCTTTGGCCTCGATGGGCGTGACTGAATAGCGCTCCAACTTGGCCTTGAAAAGGCGCAGAACCAATTCGACGCCATCGCGTACTGATTTGACGTCCTTCTCGCCGCCTTCTCTCCACGAGGCGATGGCACGCTCCAGGTTGTCCGCGACCTCCAGGAAGTCGCACAGAATGGTCTCGCGTGCTTTGGTTTCGTGCTCGCTCATCTCGTTGCGAAGGCGCCTCTTGTAGTTGTCGAGGTCGTTCTTCTCGGCTTCCAGAGCGGCCACCCGTTGCTCCAGGCTGGCCACCGTTGGGGGCGACTCTATGTCGGACATCGGGCCTGCAGCCGCCGATGGTCCGGCGTCGGAGGTTGCGTCCGATCTGCGGGGCGATTCGCTGTCGTCAATCATGGTGCTCAATTTCGCGCGGAATGCTGCCGCGCCCTCCTCCCATGAAGGGAGGTCTGCTACCTAGCAACAGCAAGATGCGCGCCATAGCGCTCATCAGCACATGCCGCGAGGGCGCGTTGCTCGGTGCAATCAATATGAATGATCGTGTCCGTCGCTTCGAAGGAGTTGGTATTGGGCGCCGGTGAGCGTCAGGGCCCGCCGAAAAAGAACCAGCAGCATGGGAGGAGAAACGGCGCACATTCTGCGGCCAGTGGCTCTCTGCGACTGCGTCGCAGTCCTGGTACACATCGTGCTTATTCCTTCGCCCACAGGAGACTATAGGTGATTGCCACAAGCACTATCGCAGGGCCGACAGACGAGCCGAAACCAGGTCCAGTCGCCACGCTGGCCAGCGCCGCACCCGCCAGCCCGATCAACATCGCTCCGAAGAAGTCTTGGCTGGGAATGCACCGAAACAGAATCATCGCCCTGCTGGTGCTGGTGCTGGTTCCGCTCATTGCTCTCGCCGGCTTCGCCTGGTACCGACGCAGCCATCCCACCGGGTCAGGGTTCCGCACTGTGCGGGTCGTGCGTGTCGACATCACCGAACGGGTGACCGCCACCGGGACTCTGCAGCCAGTAATCACTTCGCCGGTGGGCGCGCAGGTGTCCGGTATCGTCGCCAAGCTCCACGCCGATTTCAATTCCGAGGTGAAGGCCGGAGATCTCCTGGTGGAGCTGGATCCGGCGCTATTCCAGAACGCGGTGGCGATGGCGACCGCGCAGCTCGCCCAGTCCAAGGCGAACCTGACCAGCGCGCACGCGAGCGCGCGCGGCGCCGTCAGCGTGCGCGACCGCACGCGGGTGCTTGAGCGCAAGTCTCTGGTGAGCGGCGCCGATCTGGACGCGAGCGAGGCGGTGTTCGGCCAGACCGCCGGGCAATCGCGCTCCGGCGCTGCGCAGATCGCGCAGGCGTATGCCCAGCTCGACAAAGCCAAGCTGGATCTCCAGCACTCGATCATTCGCGCGCCGGTGGACGGAACTGTCATCTCGCGGAATATCGACGTTGGTCAAGCCGTGGCAGCGACTTTGACGGCTCCCACCCTCTTCACGATCGCACGGGATCTGCACCACATGCAGGTCCACGCCGCCGTGGATGAGGCAGACATCGGCGGGGTTCACACTGGCCAGAACGCGACATTCACGGTGGACGCCTTCCGTGATCAGACTTTTGGCGCGGTCGTGCACGAGGTGCGGAACGCGCCGCAGACGTTATCGAACGTGGTGACCTACGATGTCGTGCTCGACGTGGAGAACCCTGACCTTAAGCTGCGCCCGGGGATGACGGCCAACGTGCTGATTCTCATCGTGCAGAAGAGCCAGGTCACGGCCGTGCCAAACGAGGCCCTGCGTTTTCGGCCGGCAACCGGGCCAGCCACAGCGGGCAGCATGAAAGTCGTACCCCCGGGCGTCCAGCAGAGCGCGGCGGTTTACGTGGTGGAAGGCGGCCGCGCGGTGCGGGTCGCCATCAAGACTGGCGTGACCGACGGGAACATGACCGAGGTGGAGAATCTGGAACCGGGCCGCGAGGTGATCGTCGACGTAATCCGAGACAAGAGCAAGGCACCCGCTGCCGGAGGCGTCGGCCATGGCAGCTGAGCCGATCATCCGGCTGGCGGGCATCAGCAAGACCTACAAAACTGGCGAGGTCGAGGTGCACGCCCTGGTCGATGTGGACCTGACAGTCGAAAAGATCGAGATGCTCGCGATCATGGGTCCCTCTGGCTCGGGCAAATCGACGCTGATGAATTTGCTCGGCTGTCTGGATCAGCCCACCAGCGGCAGCTATCTCTTCGAGGGGCGCGAGGTCGCGACCCTGCAGAAGCATGATCTCTCGGCGCTGCGCCTCTCGGCATTTGGGTTCGTGTTTCAGGGCTTTCAGCTCATCGCGCGCACCAGCGCTCTCGACAACGTGGCACTCCCGCTGGTGTATGCCGACGTGCCGGTGGACGAGCGCAGAGCGCGGGCTATGGAGGCGCTGGCGCGGGTTGGGCTGGCGGGGCGCGAGGACAGCACCTCCGCGCAGCTCTCCGGTGGCCAGCAACAGCGGGTGGCCATCGCCCGCGCGCTGGTGAACCGGCCGCGCCTGATCTTGGCCGACGAACCCACTGGCGCGCTCGACACGCGCACCTCGGTGGAAGTTTTGGGCCTGGTTCAGTCCCTGCACAAGAGCGGGATCACCGTGGTGATGGTCACGCACGAGCCGGACATAGCCGCCTATGCCGACCGGCTGGTAGTGGTGCGCGATGGGCGAATCCAGTCGGACAAGACACAAATCCCCCACGATGCGGTGGCTGACCTCGCCGCCATGCCGGAGAAAGCAGCTTGAGAGCGCTCGCCGCCATCATCCCCCTCGCGTTCGGCGCGCTTCGGCGCAACCTTATGCGCTCCTTGCTGACCTCGCTGGGCGTAATCATCGGCGTGGGCGCACTCATCGTGACCGTGGCGTCGGGCGAGGGCTCCAAGGCCGTGTTGATGGAGCAGCTGGCGACGTTGGGAACCAATCTCTTGATCGTGCTCCCCGGATCGAGCACTTCCGGTGGGGCGCGCGGTGGGCCCGGCAGCGGCAAGCCACTCACCCACGCCGACCTCCTCGCCATCACGAAGGGGGCGAGCGCGGCTGGCTACGCCGCACCGCTGGACCGAACCGTGGTGCAAGTCGTGCTCGACAACCAAAACTGGCTCACCACGGTCTACGGATCCACGCCCGACTTCTTTGCCATCCGCGAATGGTCCATTGCGCGGGGGCGGTTCTTCAACAGCAGCGAGTCCGACTCGGGCGCCAAGGTTTGCGTGTTCGGGCAAACCGTGGCTAAACAGCTCTTCGGCTCCAGCGAACCGCTGGGCCAAGTGGTTCGTGTGAAGTCGATGCCTTGCCAGGTGGTCGGCGTTCTGGTGAGCAAGGGACAGTCTTCACAGGGACAGGATCAAGACGATCTGGTGGTGATGCCCTGGGTGACCTACAAGTCCCGCATGATGAGCCAGGACCGTATTCATGTCGGCAGCATTCTGGTCTCGGCCATCTCGCCCGACGAGGTATCGCACGCGCAGACGCAAGTGATCGGCATCCTCCGTCAACAGCATCGCCAATCGGATGGCCAACTAGACGACTTCACCGTGCGCAACCTGGCGGACCTCGCTGCCACCCAGGAGAAGGCGGCCGACGCCCAGACCGGAATGCTCCGCAACGTCGCCGCCGTGTCCTTGCTGGTGGGCGGGATCGGGATCATGAANNTCGGTGACCGAACGCACGCGCGAGATTGGGATCCGCCTGGCCATCGGCGCCAGCGAGAACAAGGTGCTGCTGCAGTTTCTCGTCGAGGCCGTGGTGCTGTCAGCGGCCGGCGGCTTGATCGGAATCGCCTTCGGGATCGGAGGAGCCCTGGCGCTCGCCTCAACCATGGCATGGCCGTTCGTGCTCTCGCCCCTGTGGATCTTCGTCGCCTTCGCGATCTCCATGGCGATTGGCGTGCTCTTCGGCTTCTATCCGGCCCGCAAGGCCGCGCGGATGAACCCCATCGACGCCCTACGCTTCGAGTGAATGACACGAGGCCGAGGGCCAGCATCGCCGCTGCCCCGAGCATCGTCCACCAAGCTTCGCTCCATCGGCGCGGGCGCACGACGACGAGGGCTAGCATAGCCGCGAAAATAGTCAGCGTGACGACGACGCGCGCTGTGCCTGTCACTCGCTGGCCGATCGCATGTTGCGCGTTTCGGGCATGAAGAAGTAGAGAATGGCGAAGGCGGCCGACGCCACAGCTGCGAGGAAGAGGAAGCCGGCATGCGAGCCCACGCGGTGAACGATACCACCGGCGATGACCTGGCTCAAAGACGCCCCGATGCCAACGGCAGTGGTGATGGCTCGTGTGCCCTTGTCACGGGCTACACTTCACCCCATGGTGTACGGGGTCATATGTCGGAGTCCTCATAGCCGCTGAAGGGAACCCACATGCTCTTTTCGGTCCCGATCACGGTGCTGTAGGAGTGGAGCATCCCGAAACTAGAGCAGTTGACGGAGTAGAAATCCAGACTCCGGTTCTGGGCGAGTTCGCCTCTTATCTCGTCGAGCATGACCACGCTGGTCTTGTTCTCGGTGTGGATCTTGTTGATCACGAACTCCTGGTCCTCTTTGGTCAGGAAGGAATAGATTGGGGACAGGGCATGCCGGTCCACCAGGTCGAGGAGGTCCTCGGGATAGACGTCCTTCTGGGATTCCGTCTCGATGAGCACGGTGCTCAGTTGGCCGAACAGCCCTCCCGTCTTCTCGGAATCGGACGCCGGATAGGTGGTGATGCAGGGAATCGCCATCTTGAAGAACACTCTCGATTTTTCGTCAATCGATGGGACTTTGGCGGAATAGCCGCAAGTGTATTTCACCAGGCACTTCTCCTTAGAGACGGGAGTGTGCTTTTCGATGAAGAAGGGATATTCGAAATCGATCTTCACCGTGCTCGCCTTGAGTTCCTTGACGTAGTCGGCGATGTTGTCGCGCAGCGACTTGGTCCCAATCCGGTCCCGATGCTGGTGCACCACCTGAATAAACTTGTCGATCCACCCTGCCTCGAACTCGTGCATGATACGGGCGTTGATGGAAATGTTGGCGATGGTGGCTTGGCCGTCCGGATTGGCCTTCGATACTACCTTGATGGGGAAAGGCAGGTCCTTCATCCCGACGTCCACCAGAAACCTCTTTTCATCCTTCATGGTCGTTTCTCCTCGATCATGGGCTCAGTCAGATGGGCCATGATCTTCCAGATGTCGCTCTTCAACAGACTGACATTCATCTTTGAACTATTATCCGAAAGTTTCCAAGCATCTCCCCCCGCCGCCGGCCCGACGGGATGAAGCCTCACTCGTAGAAAATCGAGACGCCCGCAGATCTCCCGTATGATGCTTATGGACTCCTCAGGATGGCGGGTTGCGAATGTCAGAGTATCCAGGCCCCCCAGCGTGGCGGTGAAGGCTCCGATGGATTTCACGACATCGTAGACCAGAATGTCGCGCGCTGCGGTCGTGTCGGCTCCGGCCGGTTCGCAGGCAAAGTCTCGGTAGCTGCAGTGATGGCCCAGCAGGGCCTTGAAGCCGCTCTTCCGAGAGAGAAGTTCATTGATCTCCCTGAACGACATCCCGGCAGAATGGAGCTCGAAGACGATCGTGGCATCGATGTCTCCGCAGCCGGTTCGGGAGGGGATTCCTTCCACGGGAGTGAAGCCGATGGTGGTATCCAACGACTTTCCATCCCGCAAGGCCGCGACGTTGGTGTGGTCGCCCAGATATACGGAAACCATCCTGCCGACGTTTCCCCCGAACAAGGAACGTGCCTCGTCCCAGGCCCACTGGTGCACCAGCCCGTAGCTCCCGTATCGGCGCACGCCCTTTTCCCTCAGTTCCTCGGGGACCGCGTAGGTGCCGGCCACGTCGGGCAGCCCGGAGAAGAACGCCGTGTCGCAGAATAGAAAATGAGGAATGGCGGGAAGTTCCTTGGTCCAGCGATCGAGCACCTTGCAGGTGATATCGTTGAATTCGGGCAGAAATCTGATGGCGTCCTCCACCTGGTCGAGCGTCTGGGGCGTGACCCGCAGGACGGGTTCCTTGATCCGATCCCCGCCGTGCCGAAGCAGATAGCCCACCGCCTTCACCCGGCCGAGGTTCCCCGCGCCCTCTTTCACCATGCGGAACCATTCTGTGCCAAACGAGCAGCGGCTGGATCGGGCCGCGCCTTGCTCGAAAACGCACCAGCGCAGATAGGGCGGCTCAGGATCGAACAGAAGCAACATTGTTCGTCCCCCTCATCAAGGCAATGCCATCCCAGCAGATCACCAATTCTTCTTCGGTCGGGACGATCAAGACCCTGACCTTAGAGTCCGGCGTATCGAGACGCGCGATCTCGTCGCCGGAGGCCCGCTGGTTGGCCTCCGCATCCAGCCTGACGCCGCACCAGTCCATCCCTTGACAGACCTTCTCCCTCACCAGCCAATTGTGGACGCCGATGTCGTCGGTGAAGACCAGGACGTCCACGCCGCCTAGGACGGCGACATAGCTGCCGACGTATTTCTTGAGTCGGTAGACGTACATCTCGAAGGCCAGCTTCGCCTGCGCATCCTCGCCGACGCGCTGGATGATGTCCCGGATGTCGCTCGAGAAGCCGGAGATTCCGAGAAGCCCGCTCTTCTTGTTGAGCATGTCCATCAGGACGTCGGGATGATATCCGTACTCCGCCATCAGGTAGAGGGTGAGGATGGGGTCTATGTCCCCGCTCCTGGTGCTCATAACCAGCCCCGAGAGCGCCGTGTAGCCCATCGAGGTGTCCACCGACTCGCCGTCCTTGACGGCCACCGTGCTGGATCCACCCGTCCCGAGATGGCAGGCCACGATTCGCGATCCCTCTAGCGGGATGCCGAGGGTCTCAGCGGTCTTCCGCACAAGATAGCGATAGGAAAGGCCGTGGAAGCCGTGTTTGCGGAACCCATACTTCTTGACCAGGCCCTCGGGCAAGAGATACGTGTAGGCGCAGGCCGGGATGGTCGAGTGAAAAGCCCCGTCGGCAGTGACGTACTGTGGGAGCCCGGGAAGGGCTTTTCGGCAGGCATAGATGACCCGGAGTATGGCCGGATGATGGACGGGGAGGATGGGGACTAGGGCTTTCAGCCGGGCCAGAAGCGCATTATCAACCCATGCCGTTTGGAAATAGCCGGCTGCATGGACCCATCGGTGGCCGATGCAGTCGAGTTTGATGCCGAGCTCCCCCAGCTTGTCGAGAACCAAGACGGACGCCTGCCCATGGTCATCGAGAGGGGTCTCGACGCTCTCTCTGCTTGCACCACGATCATACTCGATGGAGGAAGGCTTGCTTCCCTTCACACCGACCCGGTGCGCCTTTCCGGATAGGACGACCCGGATGTTCTCCACTTGGTCCACGGAAAACACCCTGAAAGTAAGGGATGAACTTCCGCAATTGAAGGTCAGGATGTTCAAGAAGGATCTTCGCTCTCAATTTCAGTCGCAGCAGGGCCCCACTCCGCGATCCTGCGCGCTGACTCGCGCGTGGTCGTTTTCCACAGTCTGCTGGATGTCTAGCTTGCTGAGGTCCACGTACACTTTGGACTCCTCGTAGCTGATTCGCTTCACCCTGCTGGGTGAGATCAGGATCCTCTGGCCCGCGTACCAGTGGCCGGCTTCGACGACCAGATCGCGAATCTCCCAGCTCCTGTCATCCACCATGAAGCCGGTCACGCGGCCGATGGACCCGTCAGTCGCTTCAATCTGGTAGCCGGTTACCCCCTGGCTACTTCGCAAGTGCTTGTCGGCGCGATGCCGGTACTGTCGACGCACCTCTACCTCCTCTTTCGACGGTGGCAGGGCCGCCGGATAGCCGCCCAGTCCCCAAATCGCGTCGCCCTCCCAGTAGGTCGGCCAGCCGTAGTAGCCGTAGTACTCAGTCTCGTATTGACGGGAGACAGGTTTGTGCAAGTCAATCGACGGACTGTCTTGAATCTGCTGCTTGCGCAACTTCACGTGCAGCGTCTTCTCGTGCTGGTCCAGTTTCCCGAAGGCATGGGGGGAGAGCAGGACCAGGCGTCCCGTCAACCATGAGCCGGCTTCCACGACCAGATAGCGAATCACCCAGTTTTCGTCGTCGAAGTAGAAGTCCTTCACATGGCCGATGTCGCCATCCAACGCGGCGAGTTTGTCGCCGTACAGTTCTTTGGTACCTTGCAGGTGCGAGTCGCAGGTTGCGACACAGCAGTGCTCGTGCTTTCTTGGGTTCATGTGGCTCCTTAGCCCTTGGTGAATGGGGCGTTGACTGACTAGTTGATTGAGACTCTGAACGCGCAAGCGTTGCGCGCTACCCCGGGCGATGTTCCTGGGCTGGCGCCGTCTTGTCGCCGCTATCCCAGTAGACAGGACGTCCGTAGTAGTCATACAGACGGGCCTCGTATTCGCGGTTGATCGGTGCGGTCGGGCTCCACTCGGGGCTGTCCTTGATCTCCTGTCGGGACATGTCCACGAAGACTTTGGCTTCCGTCCAGCTAATGCGGTTGGCCCAATGTGGCGCAACCAGCACCTTCTTGTCGAGCCACCAGTTCCGGGTGTCGACTACGAGATAGCGCACCTCCCAGGTTTCGTCATCGATGATGAAGTCGTCGAGATGCCCGATTGCTGCGTCAGTTCCCTCGATGTGGTATCCGCGAATCTGCTTGGCGCTGCGCAGATGGACATCGTTCGATTCTTCAGGACGCTGTGCAGGCGCGTCTTTCCATCTGGCGGAGGCAAGCAACCCCGGGTAGGCACCTATGCCCCACTGTCCGGTGTAGCCCCAGTAAGGGGGATATTCGTAGTGGGCGAAGTGCTCCCGCTCGTGCTCGCGAGAGATGGGCTTGTCAAGGTCGACGCTGGGGCTGCTTTTGATCTTGTTGACGGTCAGCGCCAGGTGAAACCGCCGGGTCGACCACTCGGCCTGGCGGAAGGAGATGGGCGAGATAAGGACGTGCCGGCCCCCGAACAGGCAGCCAGTCTTGGCAACGAGATAGCGAACAATCCAGCGCTCATCGTCCAGAAGAAAGTCCACAACACGGCCGATGTCGCCGTCGCTGGCGCCAATCGCGTACCCATCGAGATCCTTCAGGCTTCGCAACATGGCTGTCTCCTCCTCACCCTGCGGTCGAGTCACTTGACGCTAGCTTGAGTTCTTTGCACGATTGGTGCCACGGCCCTTCGGGCGAGGCTTCCGGGCCGCAGCTGGCGCCAGCGACTGTCACGGTTCAGGAGCGTTGACGCTCCGAGCTTCGCATGTCCGTCGAATTGAAGGAGGAGCCCATCACCTTGATTGAATTGGCTGGGCGGGAACAGCCGCGCTTGTTTGCTGTTCCTCGGATCGCCTGGAAGCACCGGACTGGCGGCCACATGCTCCTCTGTTGCCTTCGGGGCATGGCATTTGCTCCGTCATCCATTTGTGGCGAAGCCACGACGAGAGAAAGCGCCCATTCGCGCAATTTCCGCGCGCTCAACCAGGAGGGCAGCGCCACTCACATGGAATCCATGCCCGCCGCGATGACCGAAGTGTCCGGGCTGTCCAGCGATGAAGCCCGCAGTCGGCTGCAGCAGTTTGGCCCGAACTCCATACCCGACACTTCAGTCCATCCTGTTCGCAGCGCATTGAGAAAATTCTGGGCGCCGGTTCCCTGGATGCTTGAAATCGTCGTCGTGGTCGAGCTCTGCCTCCACGAATATGTTGAGGCATTGGTCATTGCGGTTCTTTTGATATTCAATGCTGCTCTCAGCTTCTTTCGGGAAGCTCACGCGCAGGCTACACTGACCGCGCTCAAGTCGCGTCTCGCACTGACGGCCTCCGCCCGTCGAGACGGCGCCTGGAGCGGCATTCCTGCGGCCAATCTGGTGGTCGGAGACATCGTCAAGTTGTCACTCGGTAAAGTCGTGCCGGCTGACGTGCACGTGCTGGAAGGTTCGGTTTTGGTCGATCAGTCCATGCTTACGGGGGAGTCGGTACCCATCGAAGCCGGGCCGGGTCGGCAAACCTATGCGGGAGCGCTGATTCGACGGGGCGAGGCGGTGGCCGCCGTCACTGGAACAGGAGCTCGAACCAAGTTTGGACGGACGGCTGAACTAGTCCGCATCGCTCATGTCACAAGCACGCAGCAAAAGATCGTCTTCCGCATCGTGCGCAATATCGCCGTGTTCAACAGCGGCGTCATTGCGCTGCTCGTGTCCTATGCTTTGATCCACTCGATGCCCCTGCGGGAGATGATCCCTCTGGTCCTGACGGCGGTTCTCTCATCCATCCCGGTGGCACTGCCTGTGACATTCACTCTGGCAGCAGCCATCGGCGCGAAGGCCTTGGCCAAACTGGGCGTGCTTCCCACGCGCCTCTCTGCCGTGGACGAAGCCGCGACCATGGATATCCTGTGTGTCGACAAGACAGGCACGCTGACGCAGAACCAATTGAGTGTGACGGTCGTCCAGGCTATGGACGGTTTCGGCGATGCCGAAGTTCTTGGCCTGGCGGCCCTGGCTAGTTCGGACGGTGGTCAGGACTCGGTGGACGCGGCCATTCGCTCGGCTGCCGCTGGGCGGAGTGCAGGCGATTTGCCAAAGCTCGTCCAGTTTGTTCCTTTCGATCCGGCAACCAAGATGTCTGGCGCGTCGGGAAGGGCTGCGGATGGCGTTGCGTGGCGAATCGTCAAGGGAGCGTTCAGCGTGGTCAAGGACCTCGCGCAGCCCGTTCCCAAGGCTGCAGCTATGGCCGGCGAACTTGAGACGAAAGGATACCGCG
>PMBY01000179.1 GCA_003153875.1 Myxococcales bacterium
GGGCCCCGCAGCAGCGACGGCGACGGAAGAAATTCAATCAGTAGTGCTAGCCTTGACTCTGTCGACTTCGTCTCGTAGGTAGAAGCCATGGTTCGGGCTATGGACAGCGGACGCTCGCGGTGCGCCAGTCTGCGCGCCATCAGCACACTGCTGTTGGCTGCCCAGCTTCTCACCCTGGGCCATCTATTGATCGTGCGCCACACGATCTGTCCCGAACATGGCGAGGCGATTCATTCGGCATCGCCCAGTGAAACTCAGGCCCTACGTCCGAGCCACGAGGGCGCGACAAACGCTCCCGCGCTGGACGTTGGGGCGACGCCTGCCGAGCACGCGCACGACCACTGTCTAGCCCAGGCCAACACGCGCGAGCGCTTCGCATTGCTGCCGTCTGCCGACTTGACAACCGGCCCGCTGCTGCTGGCCCCGCTGCGGCCGTCGCTGGCAGCCGTCGTTCTCACGCCAGCCGTGGGCGTGCTCCTGCTCGCACCCAAGACCTCGCCTCCCTGGGCGTAACCCAGGTCAAGCGCCCTGGGCGCACGGGGGAGTCAGGGTTCGGGAACGTCCCGGCTTTCTCGCGGTCATCGCCACGTTCCCGCTTCGACGGATTTCCGGAGGACGAGTCATGTATTCTCTTGCGCTGACGACAGCCTTGCTGTTCGCGCAGCCGGCCGAGGGCACAGTTCCCGCACCGGCCGCAACCGACATTCCCAAACCCGACGCGGCGGCAGCCGCACCCGAAGCCAAGCCAGCACCATCCTACGATGACCTCCTTCAGCGCATCGGGGCGCTGGAAAAGGCGGAGGCGGCACGGACACCTCCGCCAGGAGCCCGGTCAACCGCAGGCACATTTATCCAAAATCGGTTCAACCCCGATCTTTCCATCATTGCCGACTTCGCCGCAGTCAGCACGAACGTCAGCGACCACACCGCCCAGAGCCTGGCTGTTCCGGGATTCATTGACCAGTCGAACCGCACCGGGAAGGCGCGCGGGATCAACTTCAACTACCTCGAATTGGCCTTCGCCTCGTCAGTAGATCCGTACTTTGACTTCTTCGGCGTTGTCACATTCGCACCTGACGGCTTTGACGTCGAAGAAGCCTACGTCGACACCCGCCAACTCCCGTTTGGCTTTCAACTACGCATCGGCAAGTTCCTTTCGGCCTTTGGACGACTCAATGGAATGCACCAGCACGTGTGGGACTTCTACGATCAACCTCTGGTCTACGAGACCTTCATGGGTACGGAAGGCTTCAAGAACCCAGGAGCGAGGGTGTCCTGGACTGCGCCCGTCGATTTCCTCTTGCAGCTCAATTTCGAGGTTTTCCAAGGTGTGTCCGACGAATCGCGGACTTTCAACGCCGTTGGCTACAAACTGACCTCGGCAGATGGGTTGACGGCGATCTCGTCCACTGCGCCGCCCGTCCCGGCCTTGTATGTCGGCTCATTGAAAGCTTCTTTTGATTCTGGGAATCACGTCTTCCTGGTTGGTGCGTCGGCCATGTATGGACACTCGACCCAGACGCGCATCCAAGGCTTGCCGACCGACATGGCCTTCAGTGCTCCTGGCACGGTCCTGTACGGCGGCGAGCTGACCTACAAGTACCTCATCAGTTCGTACCGGAGCGTGACCTGGCAGAGCGAGTACCTTGGACGCGTATCGTCGGGGGATCTGGCCCTGGCCTCCGACGGGCTCATTCACCACCAATCCAAGAACCAGGGGGGCTTCTACAGTCAGCTCATCTGGCGCTTCGACCAGCCGGGCCGCTGGAGGGTGGGGGAACGCTTCGACCTGCTCACCCAGAATTCGGTCACCATTGATGGTGTGAAGCAGCCGCTCGACAACATGCTCCAGCGCTACACAACCATGCTCGAGTACAGCCCCACCGAGTTTTCCAGATTTCGGCTGCAGTATGCCTACGACCGCTCCCGCTTTCTGGATGGCGTGCAGAAACCTATCCACGAGGTCTTGCTGCAGATGAACATCGCCGTCGGCCCCCACGGGGCGCACTCATTCTAAGAATCAGGAGAAGCCCAATGAAGTTCATGATGACTCTGCTGGCAATTGTGATCGGCTTCGCCATCCCCGCCCAGGCCAAGACCAGGATCGTGGTCACCTATCCGTACATTGCAGCGCTGGTCGGGGAAATAGCCAAAGACCGCGTCGATGTGACCACGCTGGCCAAGGGTGACGAGGATCCGCATTTCGTGGTGCCGCGCCCGTCGTTCATCGGCAAGCTACGCCAGGCGGACCTGCTCATCATCAATGGTGCCTCGCTGGAGATCGGCTTCGTTCCGCCGCTCATCCGGCAGGCCAACAACCCGAAGATCAGGCCGGGATCCGAAGGACTCATTGATCTGTCCCAGGCCGTCGAGCTCATCGAAAAGCCCGACAGTGTCAGCCGCTCAGAAGGCGACATCCATCCCGAAGGAAACCCGCACTTCATCCTGGACTGGCACAATGTCCCGGGGCTGGCGCGGGCCATCGCCGATGCGCTGACGCGCACCGACCGGGGCGGTGCCAGTGCGTACCAGAAGAACCTCGACGCATTCCTGGCCCATTGGAAAGCGCAGTCCGAGGCGTGGGACAAGAAAGCCGGGCCGCTGAGAGGCAAGGCCATCATCCAGTACCACCGCCTGTTCAACTATTTCGCCGTGCGAACGGGAATGAAGATCGTCGGCGAGCTGGAACCCAAGCCCGGCATTCCTCCCACCAGCCGCCACCTGGAAGAACTGATTGAGGCGAACGCGGCTAGAACGGTGTACATGGTGGTGACCGACCCGTATCACGAAAGGAAGTCCCCCGAGGGTTTGGCCAAGAAACTATCGGTCCCGTGGGTCGTGCTGCCGCAAGATGTGGCTGCGGTTCCGGCTGCCAAGGACATTTTCAGCCTGTACGACACCCTTCTCGCGAGCGTTGTCAAATGATCGACATTCTGTTGAGTGCCTTCCTCCTCTCGGTGGTGCTCTTGGGCATCCATTCGTACTATGGACTGCACATCATCGAGCGCGGCATCATCTTTACCGACCTGGGAATTGGACAGATGGCAGCCTTTGGCGCCGCCATTTCCATTCTGGCTTTCGACGGAAAGTATATTTACCCGGTGTCGCTCTCCTTCTCGCTCGCGGGCGCCTTTCTCATCGCTCTGTCAACCAAGCGAACGCGCAACCACGAGGCTTTCATCGGGCTGCTCTACGCCTTCGGGATGAGCGCCGCGGTGATTGCACTGTCGCGGGCGCCGCGCGGGGCCGAGGAAATGCAACACCTGGTCGCTGCCGACATCCTCTTCGTGCCCATGAGCGCGGTCCTCAAGACAGCGTGCCTGTATCTGGCCATTGGGACTGTGCTGTGGTTCACCATGGGGCGGCTGCGGGGCACGTTGAAAGAGCTGGTGTTCTTCGGCACGTTCTCACTCACCGTCACCAGCTCGGTCAATCTCGCCGGGGTTCTCGTGGTGTTCGCCATCCTGGTGGCTCCGGCTTTCATCGTGTCAGGAATGAAGCGTTCGTTCAGGGCGAAACTGCTGCTCGCCTGGGGGCTCGGGACCGTGCTCAACCTCATCGCTATCACCGCCTCGTACTTTCTCGACCTTCCCACGGGATACACCGTGGTGGCCCTCTATGCTTTGAGCGGAATTGTGTTCACGCTGGTGCGCGGAGCCGTGAAGTCCACCCAAGCCGTGTGAAGGGGCGGCTGTGCGGGGCGCCCACAGGTCGCCGCTACTGCTTATGCGGACGCAGGCTCTTGACCACAAGGCCGAGGCCAGCGGCGATCAGGCCGAACATGACGAGCACGTCAAACAGGGTCGTGGTGCGGAAGTAGACGTGCAGATTCATCAGGATGCCCGCCGCGATGAACAGCAGGCCGCCCACGGTCAAGCCCCAGCCCAAGATGGACTTGCCGTTGACAAAGAGCGTGCCGATTCCCAGAAGCAGCGGCACCAGGGTCAGCCCGAAGCTGCTGCCGAACACGCCGAAGCCGCTNNGGGTGGCCGAATCCGGTCTGCACGTACACGTGGTTGAACAGCAGGTAGAAACCAACCGCGGCCAAGCCGACGCCGATGAAGAATTCGCCGAAACCGCCGGGCGTTCCCCCCGCGCCTTCGAATTTCCGTCGCGGTTGCCCGCCCAGGCTCGCTCCTGTTTCGCTCATGCGCGGATTATGCTCCAAAGTCGGCAGTCCGGGCTACTCCCGTCGTGCGCTTGCATCTCGGCGCGCGGCCAGGTGCGCGCGCCAGCGGGCGCGCCGCTCGTGCTTGAGACGCAGCTTCTTCGCTTGCATGGCCAGATCGTGGGCCACGGTGTCTTGTGGCGGAATCACCAGCTCGGGCCCCAGAATGGGAGCGGGATCGATGGCCTCGCCCTTGACGTGAATTTCCAGGTGCAGGTGACTGCCCGAGGACTTGACGCCCGAACGGCCAACCGCACCCAAGCAGTCGCCCGCCTTCACCCGGTCGTTGATGTGCACGCGGTAGGAAGACAGGTGCATGTAGCAGGAAAATATCCCCTCGGTGTGCCGTACACACACGAACAAGCCGCCCGGGCCCAGTGTTGGCCGCGGCGTGTGCGCCAGCTCCTCGGGCGCCACAGGCTGCGGCCGCACGTGGCCAGGCAAATCGAAGCCTGCGAACCACACCACGCCGTCCGCCACGCTGCGCACCGGCTCGCCCGTGGTGGCGTCTATATCCAGGCCACGGTGGGCTCGTGCACCCTCGTCGCGATCCTCGCCCGGGCCACTGGGCGCCACTCGCGGCGTGCCTTCCAGCGGCGAGACCACGGCAATTCCCAGCGGCGTGGCGTGGGCCACCGGCTGCGTACCCAGGTAACGCTCGATGAACCGTCGCCGGGCGATCAAGGCGCGATCCTCGCCGCCCGTGCCGCGCACCACATCGCCCCAGCCCAGGTGGGCCACCGCGCTCCGGTGGGGCACCGAACCGGGGAAAGCCCGATCGAGGCTCGCGTGTTGATCCTGCCACATCCCCAGAAGAGCCGCCCCCACGCGCAGGTGATGGCGCGGCTCTGTGAGGAGCAAGGGATGAAGCCCGCCTCGCGGCAGCGGCCGCGTTTTCTCCACCCACGCCTCGCCCTGCTGCACGCGATACGCCAGCGTCGAGCCGTGCACATTGGTCGCGTACATGGGCGGCTGGATCTGCAACAGCCCCACGCCAAACGACGTCTGCAACCGTGGGTTGCAGCGACTGGCCCGATACACCAGCGCACCGAGGAGAAACGGGTCCACGCCAGCCTGGGCCGCAGCCTCGCGCACGTCGTCGGCAATGTGGCCGGTGGCGCGCGCCGCGGCCATGCCTTCGCACATTCCAACAAGGGCCGCGCGGAAGCGAGTCGCATCAGGTGGCCCGGTTGGGGACGCGGGCTCGGCCGGCCAGCGCCGGATGTCCTTCAATTCGTGTACGCCGGGCCGCAGCCCGTCCTCGCTGCGACGCCGCCGCGCCGGCCAGGGCGTGCCGCTCGCCACGGCCAGGACCTCGGCCGCAAACAATGTGGCTGCAACGAAAACCGACAGTCGGAGGAAGAGCACGCATCGAACATTATAGGTGTCCGATCACCACTGTTGAAGCTAAGTCGCCCTCCGGCTAGTCTCGTCTGTGCGTACGGCGGTGGCGCGCCGGGACGCCGGCAAGCAACAGTTCAGACCACGAACCCTCGGAGGAACATGCGCAGAACGGCTCGCTTCCTCGTCGTCTTTCTGGTCGGCGTGGCGCTTCTGGCCTACCTGGCCTCGGGCGCGGTCCAAAAAACCACGCGCCGGTGGTCCGAGGCGGACATCGCCCAGCACATGGCTGGGCTGGCCCAGAAAACTCAGCCCGCGTTGCTGGCACGCTGGACCGCCGGAGCGCGCGAGCCCTTCGAAGCCATGCTCACCGATCTGGCTCGCGACGAGCGCATCACCGCCGCCGGGGCCTGCGACCAGAACAACCAACTGCTGGCCCGCACGCCCGCCTTTCCCCGTGATCTTGCCTGCGCCCAGGTCAGGCAGCGTATGGCCGCCGAGCGCGAGGACAAGCCCACGTTGCCCGGCCTGGTCTGGGGCAGCAATTGGTCCTTGCCCGGCGGCGAGGTGTACCTCAGCGCCGTGCCGGTCGTGCGCGAGGGCTCGCCCTTGGGCCTGCTGCTGTTGGTACACGATGTCTCCTTCATCGAACGCCAGGGCGCGCGCCTGCGCCAGCTTCTGCTCATGGTGTTCGCCGGCCTTGCCCTTTGCGCCGGGCTGGTCGCGCTCATCGCCATGCGCCTGTCGTGGCGTGGCTTCCGCAAGGAACTGCGCCGCTTCATCCTGGGCGAATCGCGACGCAAGGAATTCTTGCCCATCGTGGCTGACGTGCGTGAGCTGGTCGAGCGCATCGCCGCCGAGCGCGAGATGGACGGGCCGTCCAGCGCGTGGAACCCGCAGCATCTCAAGCAGGCGTTGGTGCGCCACTTCCCCGGCGAAAAAGTGATCGTGTTGGCCAACCGCGAGCCCTATATCCACGAGCGCGGCGCTGATGGCGCGGTTCAGGTTCGCCATCCTGCCAGCGGCCTGGTCGCCGCAGTCGAGCCGGTGTTGCGCGCCTGTTCGGGCGTGTGGATCGCCCATGGCAGTGGCTCCGCCGATCGCACGGTGGTGGACAGCAAGGACCACTTGCGCGTGCCGCCCGGCGAGGAATCGTACGTCTTGCGCCGGGTGTGGCTGTCCGAGCAGGAAGAACGCGGCTACTACTACGGTCTAGCCAACGAGGGCCTGTGGCCGCTGTGCCACCTGGCCCACGCGCGGCCCATCTTCCGCGGCACCGATTGGGCCACCTACGAAGCCGTGAATCGCCGCTTCGCCGAAGCGGTGTGCAACGAAGCCGAGGGCGAAGATCCCGTGGTGCTGGTGCAGGACTACCACTTCGCCCTGGTGCCGCGCCTGGTGCGCGAGCGACGACCGCGCGCCACCATCATCACCTTCTGGCACATCCCGTGGCCCAACGGGGAGCACTTTGGCATCTGCCCTTGGCGGGGCGAGATCCTGCAGGGCATGCTCGGCAGCAGCATCCTGGGCTTCCACACGCGGCAACACTGCAACAACTTTCTCGACTCGGTGGATCGCTATTTAGAGGCACGCATCGATCGCGAGCAGAACTCGGTGGTGCAACGCGGACGCGCGACCCTGGTGCGGCCCTACCCCATTTCCATCGAATGGCCCAGCCGCTGGGTCGCGAGCGCGCCGCCGGTGGCCGAGTGTCGCAGCGGGGTACGCAAAGAGCTGGGGCTGCGCGACGATGCCCTGCTGGGTCTGGGGGTGGACCGGCTCGACTACACCAAGGGCATCGAGGAACGCCTGCTGGCGGTGGAGCGACTGCTCGAACGCTTCCCGGCCTACGCCGGGCGCTTCAGTTTCGTACAAATGGCAGCGCCCAGCCGCACCCTCATCGAGCGCTACCGCCAGCTCGACGAGACCGTCGAGCGAACTGCGGCGCGCATCAACCAGCGCTTTGGCGAGGGCGCCTATCAGCCCATCATCCTTCTGCGCGCACACCACGAGCCGCCCCAAGTCTTCCGCTACTATCGCGCCGCCGATCTGTGCTACGTCAGCAGCCTGCACGACGGCATGAATTTGGTAGCCAAGGAATTCGCGGCAGCGCGCGACGACGAGCGCGGCGTGCTGCTGTTGAGCCAGTTCACCGGCGCCGCCCGCGAAATGTCCGAGGCGCTGGTGGTCAATCCCTATGACCTGGAAGAAGCCAGCGCGGCCATGGCGCGGGCCCTGGCCATGCCGGTCGAGGAGCAGCGCGAGCGCATGCGCGCCATGCGCGCCTTTCTGGCCGAGTTCAACGTGTACCGCTGGGCCGGACGCATGCTGATGGACGCGGCTCGCCTGCGCCGCAAGGAGACTCTTTTGGGCCGCAGCAGCGACGATATTTCGAGCCTGCGCAGGCTTCCGAAATGAAGTCGCTGCTCGCGCCGCACAATCGCCCGGTCCTGCGCCGTCTGGCGCGCGGCCGCGTGCTGCTGGCGTTCGACTTCGACGGCACCCTGGCGCCCATCGTGGCGGATCCGTCCCGCGCGCGCTTGCGTCCGCGAACCCGGCGGTTGTTGATCAAAGTGGCGCGGAAATATCCGTGCGTCGTGATCTCCGGTCGCAACCGCGCTGATGTGGTCCGCCGCCTAGCCGGAATTCCCCTGCGTCGGGTGTTGGGCAATCACGGCATCGAACCATCGCCCGCCCTGCCCGCTGCCCGACGAGCGGTTCGAGGCTGGCTGGCTTGCTTGCAACCACGACTTGAGGGTGTGGCCGGCCTCATCTTTGACAACAAGGGCGCAACCCTGGCCATCCACTATCGCCAGTCACGCAACCGCCCCGTCGCCCTCAAGGCAATTCTGGCCGCCACTGCCGATCTGACTGAAGTGCGCGTGCTCAAGGGGCTTCTCGTGGTGGATCTATTGCCAAAGGGCGCGCCCAACAAAGCCACGGCCCTGCAATCGGAATTGCGCCGCCTCCGCTGTGAATCCGCCTTGTATCTAGGCGACGACCAGACCGACGAGGACGTGTTCGCGCTCAGTCGGCGCCTTCCCCTGCTGGCCGTGCGTGTGGGGCGAAAAGCGCGCAGCCTGGCGCCGTACTACCTGGTCAGCCAGGCCGACGTCGACGCGCTACTGATGAAGTTGGTGGAGTTGCCTGCTTTGCGTGCGGCAAGTCTGGAACGAGTCACCGGGACGGGAGTACATTCGTGACCGTGCAGACTCAGAGACATGCCCGTGTCAGTCTTTCGGTCAGCCTTGCGGCGGTCTTGCTGGCTGGCCTTCTGGGGTGCAGCAAGCATGCACTGAAATTTGCGTCTTCGGATGGCGGGATTGGTCGCGAGGATGCGAACGCGGGCGCGGACACCGGCACGAACACCGATGCGACAGTTCCGGATGCCGGCACGGTTGACCTGCCTAGCCCGCCGGACACAGCCAACCCTGCGGACGCGCCCGCCGATACCCGTGGGACCGACGCTGCAGCCGATTCTGCCGGCGACGCCTGCGTTGCAGTTGCCTGCACAGACGAGTACGGGGGGAGCTTCTGCGGAACGATCTGCGACGGCTGTGGCCACACCCTCGACTGTGGAGAAACCTGCCCACGAACGGGATGGATGTGCCGGAACAACATCTGCACCGGGCCGACGGCTGTTTGTGCGAGCCTCAGTTGTGTGCATTCGTCTGATGAATCTGAGTACTGCGGCGACGTTGGCGACGGCTGCGGTGGCACCCTTTCTTGTCCGTTTACCTGTCCGAAGGCCGGCTGGGTCTGCCAGGACAACATCTGTGTCGGCCGGCCGGAGGTGTGCACGCCACGGACTTGTGCGAATGGCTTTTTTGACTATTGCGGCGACGTCGGCGACGGGTGCGGCGGCACGCTTCATTGCTCGACCACCTGCCCGAAGGATGGATGGGTTTGCGACAACAACATCTGCGTCGGTCCCCCGGACGTGTGCTCCAAGCTGACCTGCCAGTTCCCGGGCGCAGACATCTGTTTGTCCCCTCCACAGGTTGGCAATTATTGCGGAAGAATTGGCGATGGCTGCGGCGGCGCGCTGGATTGCGGGAATGATTGCCCGCCCGGCTGGATTTGCGAAAACAACATCTGCCGAGGCTCGGCGGCTATGTGCATGCCTTCCCAATGTAAATCACGCAATGGTGACACCTACTGTGGCGCGATCAACGACTGCTGCGGCGGAACCACGAATTGC
>PMBY01000233.1 GCA_003153875.1 Myxococcales bacterium
GCGAATCGATAGATGGGGATCGCGCCACTGCCCAAGGCCACGGCTTGCATCACCAGCAGGGTCTCGGCGTTTTGGTGCAAGGCATAGAAGGGTAGGAGCGCGAACATGGTGAACTCGGCGTGGTTGCTCAGCATCGACCAGTTGCCGCCGGTGCGCAGGACCGCCGTGCCCCGAAAGGGATGCCCGTGCAGGCAGTTGTAGAACATGTTGTTGTACGACCCGAGGTCGAACGCCATGGTCGTAAAGTGACGGTGGTTGACGATGGTGTACACGCTCATCCACACCGCGTAGCCAAGCGCCCCCAGCACCACCAGGATCAGCTCAGGCGACAGCCTGGGCCGCGCCCGATCCAGAAGGCGCGCCCACGCCGCGCCCAGCGCCCGCATCCATCGCGCCACCAGCAGCCGCGCGGACAAGATCTCGGCGACGGACGTGCGAAAGCACAACTCCGCCACCGCGGCAACCACGGCGATGGCCGCGATTCGCGGGAACGCATCCCATTCACCAACCCGCAGAAGCGGATAGGCAAAGGCGGACAAGATAGCCGGCGAGAGCAGGCGCGCGGTGCGCATCACGCGCGCGGTGCGCGCCTTGGCCCGGCCCCAGGGCCACAGCACCAACCCCAGCAAGATGCCCGCGCCCGCGCCCGCGGCAATCCAGATGAGCATGCGATTCCGCTCGGGCGTGGTGGCGGTGTTTGCGCCCACGAACCCAACAATCCACTTGCGGCGGAGCAACTGCACCACAAACGCAGCCACCGAGAACCCGCATAGGGCCAGCATGAAGATGGCCCGCGACAAGGTCCCGAATTCCCGCGGCCCCATGTGCAGAAGCGGGCGGCGCCGCGGCGGCAATACCAGTGGGGGCGGGGTGACCTCCGCTTCCGCCATCAGCTCGAGGTCTTCGGCTGACAGGAATTCGAGGGCCGAGATGTCGAGCTCGCGCTCAGAATCTTCGCTCGGGACTTCGCTGGCGCTTGCGCCGTAGGGCGGTGTGTCTTGTTCTCGCATTCAAATGACCGACGCTGCCTCCCCGAGAGACTGCTCTGCAACCGTCACTGGAGCAAGATCCGCGTACCGTCAAAATCGAAGCCGAAACGCAGTTCTTCGAGACCGGCGTCGGCCATGGCCCGCGCCAGTTTTCGGCGGTTTTCGGCGTAGAACATGAGGAAACCGCCGCCCCCGGCCCCCACCAGCTTGCCGCCGATGGCGCCATTGGCGCGTGCCAGCGCGTACCACGCGTCGATCTTGGGGTTCGACATGGCGCCGGATCGGCGCTTCTTGACCTCCCAGTGCTCGTGGAAGATTTCGCCCAGTTCTGAACAGCGTCCTGCCTCCAGCGCGCGCTGGCTACGCAGCCCGAGATCTTTGACGAAGTGCAGGTTGTCGATCACCGCAGCCTCGTCCTTCTTCGTCCGTGAATCTTGGTCCTGCAGGATGGCGCTGGCGCTGCGATCGAACCCGGTGAAGAAAAGCGCCAGGTTGTCTTCCAGATCGAAGAGCGTCTCGCGACTCAACTTGAGCGGAGCCACGCCCACCTCGTCGTTGCGGTGGAACTGGAAGCAAGTGATCCCGCCGTAGGCCGAGATGTACTGGTCTTGTTTGCCCACCGGCGAAGCCAGGCGGTCGATCTCGATTTCACAGGCCATGCGCGCGATCTCGCCGGTGTCCAAGGGCTTCTTTTCAAACGCACTGAGCGCCTTGACCAGGGCAGCGGTGAACGCGCCCGAGGAGCCCAGCCCGGTGCCTGAGGGGATGTCTGCCAGCGTGGTGATTTCGATCTGCCAGGGATCTGGCGCCATCGAACGCAGGGTCTCGCGCATGATGGGGTGTTTCACGTCGTCCACGCGATCCACGTGTTCCAGGTGTGAATATTTCAAGAAGATCCCGGGCGTGAACGGGCGGATCACCGAGACGTAGACGTACTTGTCGATGGCAGCGGAGATGAGTGCGCCCCCGTGGTTTCGATAGTACGACGGCAGATCCGTGCCCCCGCCACCGAGAGTGATTCGCAACGGACTTCTGACGATGATCATGATGGCGATACCTCGTAGATTCGCTCGACCACGCGCAGCGCTGCCATGGCATCGGCAAGCCCCGGCGCGGGTTGCCGCCCCAAGGCTATGTCTTGATAGAATTCATTCAGCTCGGCGGCCCAAGAATCGTCCCCGCGGGGATAGTCCCAAGCGACCGTGTCAGGCGGCCCCATTTCCGGCAGCATGCGGTAGTGGATGAGTCGCTCGACGCCATAGCTGCCTCCCAGCCCCTGAATCTCCAGCTTGCCGTCGCGGCCGAACACCTCGAACGAGAACAGGTTCTTCCACTCGCTGCAACTGCAGTGCATGAAGGCCACCTTCTTCTCCGCAGTTCGCAGCAGCAGGAAGGCGTTGTCATCCACCGGCATGTTCCAGAACCAGCGGCCGGCGAGTCCATCGACCTGGACGAACTCGCCCGCGAACCATCGGGCCAGGTCGATGAGGTGCATCCCCTGATCGATCAGCTCGCCGCCACCTGACACCTCGGGGCGCGCGCGCCATTCCTTGTCGTAGCCCACGCGGCCGCCGTGGCCGTAGCGGGCGCGCAGGTACATCAGCGGTCCCACGGCACCGTCGACAAACATCTGGTGGGCCTTGCTCAGGGCTGGATGGAAGCGATGGTTGAATCCCACCCGCACCAGCACGCCGCGGGCGGCCGCCGCCTGCGCCACGGCCTCGAGTTCACCCGCGCGACGTGCGGCCGGCTTTTCCACCAGAACGTGTTTGCCAGCCTCGACCGCGGCCAAGGTCACAGGCGCCAGCCAGTCATGTGTGGTTGCCACTATGACCATCTGCACCTCGGGCCGCTTGACCATCTCGCGCCAGTCCGCAACCGCCTGCGCACTATGTTCGGCTGCCAGCGCCTGCGCGCGATCCAAGACCGCGTCCGAGCAGGCCACCAGTTTGCCATCGCCGAGAGCCCGCGCGCGCTTGCGCCCGATCAGCCCGCAGCCGACGATGCCGACGTTCATCATTTTGCCCACTCCAGGCCTCGATCCTTGGGCACGATTCGCCTCAGGGTGTACACGTCCGAGTTTTCGATCTCGCGCATGTGCTCGGGCAAGCTCTGCCACGGATCCCACACCGCGCTCAGCAGTCGGCCCGTCAGTCCCGCGCTCTCGTCGCTGGCGAGAAACAGACACAGTTCTGCGGCCCGTTGCGCAGTCGCTGCGCTGTCTTTCTGCATGGTATCCAGGGCACGCTGGTAGTCGGCACCGGCGCGCTCGGGTCCAGCACTCACCGTCTCGCGCATCATCGCGGTGTTCATGGCTCCCGGAGCCACAGCGTTCACCCGGATCCGATGCGGCTTGACTTCCGCGGCCAGGGTTTCCGTGAAACGCACCAGCGCGGTCTTGGCGCTGGCATAGGCCGAGAAATTCTCGCGCGGCCCGGTGGCTCCGCCGCCTGACAGGTTGATGATGCTTCCTTTTCCAGTATGGAGCATGGCGGGCACGGCGGCTCGGCACAACTGCACCGGCGCGAGCAGGTCGAGCTTGATGACCGCTTGCCACGCCTGCCAGTCGCACTCCCAGGCCTTGCCGATGGGCCCTTGCATGGCGGCGTTGTTCACCAGGATCTCGACGCCACCCCGACACCGCATCTTCTCTGTCACGCTTGCCAAACCGGATTCGCTGCTCAGATCGGCGGCGACCGCGTCGAAAACCTGGCCCGGCGCAGTCTGAGGCGCAAGCGCCTCGCGTAACCTGTCGAGCTCCTGCTCATCGCGAGCCACCACAATCAGATTCGCGCCTTCACTCCAGAAGAGGCGGGCGACCTCCAGCCCCAGCCCACGCGTGCCGCCGGTGACCAGGGCCTGTCTTCCACGCAAGCGCATGGCTAGCTTCGCTCCAGCNNGTGATCCAGCCGATCGAGTCGTTGACCTTGCAGAATTCGTCGGTGCCCAGATTGAACACATCGACCGGGCCGCTGGCCTTGTCCAAGGCGAGCAGGATGGCGTCCACGCAGTCCTGCACATAGAGATAGGACTTGCGCTGCTGCCCGTTGCCCAGCACGTGCAACTGACCGGGGTGCTCGCGCAGTTGCTTGTAGAAGTCGAAGACATGTCCGTGCGAGTAGCGCTCGCCCAGGATCGACACGAACCGAAAAATGCAGCCACGCATGCCGTATCCCGCGCAGTAGGCTGCGATCAAGGCCTCGCCCGCGGCCTTGGACGCGCCGTAGAGCGACGTCTGNNACGGGAAAGGGCGCGTGCTCTGGCGTGGGAAATACCTCGGGCTCGCCGTAGACCGATCCGGTCGACGAAAAGGCGATGCGCTTCACGCCCCCTTGGCGCATGGCCTCGAGCACGTTCCATGTCGCGATGGTGTTCTGTTCCAGATCCTTGCGCGGGTGCTCGGTCCCGAAACGCACGTCAGCGTTGGCCGCCAAGTGCATCACCGCGTCCGCGCCCGCCACGGCCGCGGTCAAACTGTCCAGGTCCAGCACATCCCCGCGGACCAAGCGGAAGCGCTTGTGGTCCCGCGCCTGCGACAGGAATTCCATCCGTCCTGTCGACAAGTTGTCATAGCCGACTACCTCGTGACCGTCGGCCAGCAGTCGATCCGCAAGGTTGCTGCCCACGAAGCCCGCGCAACCCGTTACAACGTATTTCATCAGAAGTCTCTGTTGTCCTGCGGTCCAGCCGGGCCCAGTCGCGGCGCCGACTCGGACAACCCGAGCGATTCCTCGACGATGAACTTGGGCCGCCGCTTGGCCTCGTCATAGATGCGGCCGATGTACGCGCCCAGCACGCCCATGCTCATGAGCTGAACCCCACCCAGAAACAGCATGAGGATGCAGGTCGTCGCCAGGCCCTGGGCAAACATGTAAAGCCCCTTGGCCTTGAGGTACGCCACCACGGGAACGGCCAGCAGGGCCAGGATGGACATGCTCAATCCGGCCACCACCATCAGGCTGAGCAACGAATCTGAAAAGGCGATGATGCCGTTGAATCCGATGCGCAGACTGCCGGTGAGCCGATTGTACTTGCCCTGGCCGCCCACACGCGCCTCGCGATCAAAGGGCAGCAGGATCGTCTTGAACCCCACGATGCTGGTCAGTCCGCGCAGAAAGCCGTGGCTCTCCTTGAGCTTGGCGATCTCCTCGACCACACGCCGGTCCATCAGGCGAAAATCCCCGGTGTTGCGCGGGATGGGCACAGTCGACATGCGATTGATGGCCCAGTAGCCGGTGTGCGCGATGATGCGCTTGATGATGGTCTCGCCCTGGCGCGAGCGGCGTTGCGGAACCACCACCTTGTAGCCCTCGCGCCACAGCCGGACCATGTCCCCGATGAGCTGCGGCGGATCCTGCAGGTCGCAGTCGATCACGACCACCGCCTGCCCGGTGGAGTACGCCAGACCGCCCAGGGTCGAGGCGGGCTGGCCAAAACGGCGCGAAAACAGCAGCAGCTTGATCCGGGGATCGCGCGCGTGCTCCTGCCGTATCAGATCGATGGTGCCGTCGGTGCAGGGATCGGCGGCAAAGATGATCTCGTAGTCCTGCGTCACCGGCAACAAAGCCGCGCGAATGGTTTCCAAGAATCGCGGCAGCGTTTGCTGCTCGTTGTACACGGGCACCACGATGGAAAGCAGGCAGGGCATGGATGGCTCAGGGCTGGGGCCGATGATAGGGGGCGCGCACTCCGCCGGTCAATCGCCGAGTGCGCATCCTGGTTCCGCGACCAGCGGAATGAGCTGGCGGCGGCCGTGTGACGATGATCACTGCGGCAACCCGTGGCCTCGGGGACTGCTCAAGACTGGCGACAGACTGGGGGCTCTTCGCGTAATCTCCTGGCCATGACCAAGCACAACACCTACTTCGACGGCAAGGTTCAAAGTCTCGGCTTCGAGCGCAACGGCCGCCGCGCCACTGCGGGCGTGGTGCAACCAGGTGATTTCCACTTCGACACTGGCGGCCCCGAACGGATGATCGTGGTCAGCGGTGAGCTGGCGGCGCGTCTGCCAGGCGGCGAATGGAAGCACTACCCGGTGGGCACGGCTTTCGAGATCCCAGCCAAGACCGGATTCGATATTCGCGCCGAACAGCCGGCCGCGTATATCTGCGAGTTCATCTAGCTCCGGCCGAAAAGGAGCCCCCCTGAGTCGCTGGCGTCTCAGCAGAGGCAAGACATGAGCGCCGACAAGATACTAAGTTGTCCACTGTGCGGCGGCCCCAGTTCCGAAATAGGCACAAAGCAGGGCCAATGGCGCAAGAAGGACTACACCTATCGCCGTTGCGGGGACTGTTCTCTGGTCTTTGTGGAAAATCCCGACCGCGACTTTTCTGAAATCTATGACGACGACTACTATGCCGGAAAGGGTGCCGATCCGGTGGTCGACTACTGTCTTGAAGCAAAGGACCCGAGACGCAGCATTCGAGAGTACGAATGGCGCGGGATCGTGGAGATCATTTGCGCCCTGACGGACCTCAACCCGAAGACCCGATGGCTAGATTTCGGATGCGGCAACGGCGATCTGGTCCGCCACGTTCGAGAAAAGGTCGGCTGTGAAATAGTGGGGTTCGAACAGGGAGCCATCGCCCGAAGCGCGGTCAAGAAAGGGATTCCCGTCCTGCGGCGTGAAGAACTCGCGCGGCTCGGTTGGCAGTTCGACGTCGTCACCGCACTCGACGTCCTGGAGCATGTGCCGCACCCTGTCGAAACGCTGGGTGAGGTATTCCGTTTGCTCAAGAACCCCGGCGTCTTCTTCTACACGACGGGAAACGCCCAGCCGTTTCGGAAGAAGATCCTCAAGTGGAGCTACGCCCGTCCGGAAATTCATATCAGTCTCTACGAGCCGGAGACCATGCGCCGTGGATTGGTGCAGGCCGGATTTGACGTCTCCTGGCCAGGGTATTTGCGAGGATATAGCTCTGTCTATCGCCACAAGATCCTGAAGAACCTTTCTTTCAGGAGAAGGTGCATGTTCTCGGGCCTTCTGCCTTGGCGATTGGTGGGCCGGTTGGTTGATTGGAAGTGGGGACTATCCCGATTTCCTGTCGGATTGAAACGACACGACTGATGCCACCGAACTCGGCCAGCATGCACTCGCCACAGCCGATGCATAAATGGCGTACCACCGCGGAAGGATACGGGCGGCCGATTGGCCGATGCGTTATTCAGTTTCGTGAGCTGTTTATCTTCCCCCCCACAACCACTCTCCAGGGGTAACCTTTTGAAAGGGAAGAAGACCGCCCGAACGGGTCAATCCGGCAACCCACCCCATCCCCACCATCGCCATAATGCATCGCACAGGAGTCTGTCTATGAAACGGGCCTCTCTCACCCGAGTCTTCGCTGGTGTTTTCACTCTCTCTGCTTTTTCACTGCTGGGCTGCAGCTCAGACAGCTCCCCGGCCCATTCTGGTTCTGCAGGAACCTCCGGAGGCACGGTCACGGGCTCGGGTGGCGTGGGCGCTGGCGGCACCACGACGAGTCCGCCTAGCTCAGGGGGTACCCTGCCAAGCGGCGGGACTTCCGCCGGCGGAAGCGCGACCGGCGGCACCTTGGCGGGCGGTACC
>PMBY01000442.1 GCA_003153875.1 Myxococcales bacterium
CGGCCGATCTGCTCGGCCGAAGCCCGGGGCACGCGGGTGAAGCGAATCCCGACTGGCCCTCGTGAGCCCGATGCGAACACGGCCTCGCCCGACGCAGTGACGATTTCCTCGCTGCCGGGAAGCTGAAACTGCAGGCCCATGAACCGCGTCGTCGCTGCGGGCTCACCGAGAGGCACGACACGGATTCCGGTGCGGCTGATGTTTGTCGCCCGACAGAGGTAGGGGTAGCCGTTCAAGAATCGATTGACGAGAAGGTCAACCTTTCGGCGCCGTTCACCTCGACGGTCGCGGTTGTCAGTACTCGACGGGGACTTGGGCGAGCACGCTTGGGTATGCATGATTCCTACATGTAGGTCAAAGTGCGTTTCTTGTCAATTTTTTGTGCGCAGACCGTCGATGAAATGGCGCAAGTTCGGAGAATTTTCTGTTGTCGAGATGCGGCATTCCGGATCAGTCCATCGTCAGATGCGAGTCTGCTACCGCGCCCTCTGGCGTCTATTCGCAGTCCCTTCATCTTGACTGCCCGCGTGCCAGGTGCTGATATTCCCCCCGGCGCTCGTCGCGTGTTTCGCTGTCCTGACGAAGCGCGCCTGATCACTTCACCCCAGCCAGCCCGAGGAGCCACATGTATCGCATCAGAATTGGACTGATCGCCGCGGCACTGATCCTGGTTGCAACGGTCTTCTTCTTCCTTTGGGTCACGTCGGACATGAAGGCAGCGGCGACTCAGGATGCCGAGGCCAAGGTTTCGCGAGCCCAGTCGGTCTACCAACAGATCAGCCGACTGGGCAGCCTCGACTTGGCCAATCTCGCCGCAGAGCTTGGGCGCAGGCCCGCTGCGGTTGCCGTGTTCGACAACACGGAGGAGACAGCTTTGCGCCAGGCGGCCTTCGACGAGTGCGAGAAGCTCAACGCCGCACTGGAGAAACAACAGCGGAAGGCCGACATCTTGGCCATCCTGAATTCCACCGGGAAGATTATTGCTCGCAATCTGAACCCCAACGCCGACTACGGCGACGACTTGCGGGCCAAGTACCCGGCGGTCGCTCAGGCGCTCAAGGGGTTTTCGGTCAAAGACATCTGGACCTGGCGCGACGGGGGCGTCCATGTGGTGGCGGTCGCCCCGATCACCCGGCCGGATGGCACGACAGTCGGGGCGATGCTGGTCGCCTGGGTGGTGAGCGCGAAAACCGCGCGGGAGAACCGCGATCTTCTGGGGACGGAGATCGGATACTTCCACGCAGACAAGGTCTATACATCGAGCTTCGTGTCTGCCACCGATCCATCGAAGGAGGATGTGGCCAAGACTCAGGCCCTGAGCAACTTCCTGTTCTCCGGGGAGAAGCTGGCATCCGTGGCGCTCTCCAGTTCCGCCGCCACTCAGGTGGCCCACTGGTTCCTCGAAGGCCGCGACTATGCTGTGGTGGCGGCCCCCATGCCGGGGAATTTCGCAGACAAGACCAGCGGCTTCGCCATCCTCGCCTCGTTGAGCGACGGCATGAGCCGGGTGCAGTCCCAAGGGATGAAGGTTCTCTTCTTCGGCCTCTTGGCGGTGCTGGTCGCGCTGATTGTGGCGGCCATGACAGCACGCCGGTTCATCGCGCCGCTTGACAAGATTGAACTGGGTGTCGCCGAGATCATCAACACCAACATCGACTACACCTTCAAGCCCGTGGGCCCCGATTTCGAGGGACTGTCAAACAGCCTGAACGTCATGTTGGCCCGTTTGCTGGGACGGGAGGAGCCCAACGAGGAAGCGGTTGAAGAGGAAGAGGACGACGCCGCCAGCAAGCGCTGGAAGGCCGACCTCATGAGCATCGGCAATACCGAGGGCACGGCTTCTCCGGCTGCAGTTGCGGCTTTGGCCGAGGAGAGCGAGGCGGCCTACTACCCGAGGCTCTTCAATGAGTACACGAATGCTTTGAAGGCCATTGGCCAACCCACGGTCGGGCTCAGTGTGCAGTCCTTCATGGCCAAACTCAGCCTGGCCGAGGCCGGACTGCGCGAGAAGTGGGAGTGCAAGAGCGTGCGCTTCCAGATCGTGACCGAGGGCGCCGAGATCTGGTTCAAGCCTGTCAAGATCGCATAGCTCTCGAACGCGCAGCCCGCGAACAAGTCGATTCGTCTTGTCGGCCACCCGCCGCTGAGAACACAGAGGTGAGAGGGGTGGTCACAGAGCCGGAGGAAACCAGCGGTTATGGCAGTCGCTTCTGGTCTTGATGTCTTTTGCGCGGAAAGGCTTGATCTGTGCCGGGGCCGGCGGGTGAGCGTGCTCTGCCATCCCGCCAGCGTGGACGCAAAATTGGTCCACGTGGTCGATCGCCTGATGGCGGCGGGCGTGCGGCCGGTGCGCCTTTTCGGCCCCGAGCATGGGGTGCGGGGCGAGGCCCAGGACATGGTCAGCGTCGATGGCGAGCGCGATGGACACACCGGAATAACGGTCAGCAGCCTCTATGGGCAATCGCTCGATTCGTTGCAGCCGACCCAGGAGGCGCTGGCCGACACCGACATCCTGCTGGTCGATCTGCAGGACATCGGCTCTCGCTACTACACCTTCATCTGGACCGTGGCGCTCAGCATGCAGGCTGCGACCCGGGCCGGCGTGGCCGTGGTGGTGCTCGATCGGCCCAATCCCATTGGCGGCAGCGCTATTGAAGGCGGCGATGTCGAACCGGACTGTGAATCCTTCGTGGGCCTGGCGTCGTTGCCCGTGCGCCACGGGCTGACCATCGCGGAGGTTGCTCGGATGGTGCGGGCGGGGATTCCGTGGGGTGGGCCGCGCTTCACTTCACCTCTCGATCTGGACCTGACGGTGGTGCCCATGCGGGGCTGGCGCCGCCATGACTTCTTCGAGGCAACCGGGCTGCCTTGGGTCATGCCATCGCCCAACATGCCCAATGTGGACTCGGCGTTTGTCTACCCCGGCCTGTGCCTGGTTGAGGGCACCAATGTTTCCGAGGGGAGAGGCACGACCCGGCCCTTCGAGATCATCGGCGCGCCCTTCGTCGACGGGTTTCGCCTGGCCGAGCGGTTGGCGGTTCACAGGCTTCGCGGCGTGCTCTTTCGTCCGCTCTGGTTCCGCCCCACCTTTCACAAGTTCGCCGGCCAGGTCTGTGGCGGGATTCAGGTGCACGTCATCGACCGCACCGTTTTCGAGCCCTATCAATGCGGCGTCGCCATCCTGCGCGAACTGCACGAGGTGGGCGGCGAGTCCTTTCGCTGGCGTCGCGAACCCTACGAATTCGTGTCTGACCGGCTGGCCATCGATCTCCTCACCGGCAGCGATGCCATTCGCACTGGCATCGAACGCGGCTTGTCGCTGGCCGAGCTGGAGGCGACTTGGTTGCCGGCCCAGCGTCGCTTCGCGGAGCGCCGCCAGCCGCATCTGCTTTATTAACATCAGATAGCACCGAGACCGTTCTCGCCGTTGGACCGCAATGTGAGGTAGGTTCACGCCATGCGGGTGGCAATTTTCGGCGGCAGCTTCAATCCGCCGCATGTCGGGCACCAGTTGGTCGCGCTCTACGTCCTGGAAACGGCTGCGGTGGACGAGCTGTGGTTCGTCCCCTGCTGGAAGCATCCGTTCGACAAGGCCCTGGAGGCGTTTGCCGATCGTCTGCGCATGTGCGAGTTAGCAGCCGCTGCTCTGGGCTCGCGCGTGCGCGTCAGCGACGTCGAAGCTCAGTTGGGTGGCGAGGAGAGCCCGACCCTGCTGACCATCAAGGGCCTGCAGGCGCGCCATCCGGAGGATGAATTTCTCCTGGTCATCGGCGCGGACCTGGAGCCGGAATTGCCGCTGTGGTATGGGGCGGACGAGTTGCGCCGCTCGGTGCAGATGGTGGTGGTGGGGCGCGGCGGGTTTGCGGGCGGCTCGGCCGTGGCCATGCCAGCGGTCAGCTCCACCGAGATTCGTGCGCGGCTGCGCGCGGGCGAATCGGTAGAAGGACTTATCCCTCGCAGCGTGGGCGACTACATTCGCCAGCGCGGCCTCTACGCGAAAGAGCCTGGAAGAAGTTAGCTCTCTCGCCACAGAGAGCACAGAGAACACAGAGGTCGGAAAGGAAGAAGGGGTTCGGACCGGGCAGTACCCAACCCTAAAGAAAGCTAGCCAGCTCCTACGCCAGACACGTGGTTTGCAGCCGGCCGCTGGCGTCGCAATGCAGCCCCAGCCGGGTTCCCCGCCGCAAGCGGCCGCACACAATTTCGGTGGCCAGCGGACTTTCCACCATGCGCTCGAAAGCGCGGCGCAGGGGGCGCGCCCCCAGGCTACGATCGGGCTCACACTGGAGCACCTGAGCGACCACGCTGTCGTCGATTGTGAAAGAGATCCCGCGTTCGGCCTGCAGCCGACGGCTGGACGCCAGCGCGAGGCGCGCAACAATCGCGCCCAGTTCGGACTCAGCCAACGGCGCATAGCAGAGAACTTCGTCGATTCGATTCCACAGCTCGGGCGGCAGACGCGAACGCGCCAGCGCCTGAATGGTCGACACGGCGGGCGACCGGCCACGCCGGTAGCACTCACTGCCCAGGTTCGAGGTCATCACGATGGCGCTGGCGGAAAAATCGACGGTGCGACCGCGACCGTCGGTGAGGCGGCCATCCTCGAGAACTTGCAGGAGGACGAGCAGCACCTCGCGGTGTGCCTTCTCGATCTCGTCGAACAGCACCACCGAGGCCGGCCGGCGGCGAATGGCTTCTGTGAGCTGTCCGCCGTTTTCGTGAGCCACGTACCCGGGAGGTGAACCGATGAGACGCGCCACTGCGTGGGGCTCGCTGTATTCGGACAGATCGATGCGCACCAGGGCCGATTCTCCGTCGAAGAGCGCCTCGGCGATGGCGCGGGCGGTTTCTGTCTTGCCCACGCCGGTCGGGCNNAGTTGGCTGGCTGGAACCGCGGCCGCGTCGGCCACCACCTCGCCTACGCCGCACTCGTCGACCATGGTCTGGCCGAGACGGGCCGCGCGGGCTGCGGCGATTTCGGCGATGGCCAGGGCGCGACCGGGATGGGCTCGTTCGCTGGGATAGCGGGGCGCCAGGCGCACCAGGGCGGCGCACACCTCGGGTGCAAAGCCTACGCTGGTGGCTTCCGCCATGGCTTCCAGGCCGGCTTCCACGATTTCCAGCAGAACCGAGGGCGAAAGGGGCGGCAGAACGACAGTCTCCAGGCTGGTCGCGAGATCAGGCGCCGCCACTTCGATGCGCCGCACATCCGCCGGAGTCATGGTCATCACCCAGCGGCGGCCGGCATTCATCGTGCACATGAGCTGCAGCGGCCCATCGCTGCCTTCGGGTCCCAGCCATGCCGTTCCGTCGAGCACGATGGGAGACAACAGGGGCGCACGGCGGTGAAGGGCCTGCAGAAGTGCGCCGGGCGAGGCCATGGCTCCCAGATCGCCCACCGGCGCCAGTGGTTTCTCCCCCGATGCGGCGGAAAGAGCTGCCAGCAGAACCGTCCGGCCGGAGCCTGGCTCACCCACGATCGCGATCACACGTGGAGTCTTGGCCTGCAAGAGATCCAACACGCGGCCCACCTCGCGCTCTCGGTGCAGAACCGGCGTGCGGGGCGACTCCACGGGCAGAAGTTCCCAGGCAGACTCCTCGGCTGTCATGCGCGGGGCCTGCTCTGGCGGGGCCGGGTTCGGCTCTGGCTCCCGCGTGGATGGAGCCGCGTCCCCCTGCGCTTCAACCTCTGCGCTGAGTTCGTGGTCTCCGGCAGCGGCTGGCCCGGGCGGCGCGCGGTCGGTTCGTCGATCAGCCGATGGTCCAGGACCCGTGAGCGCGCGCAGGACCAGGGCTCTGACCTTTCCAGGATCGTGGCCGGTCCGTCGCAACGCCTCCGTGCTCGAGCCGGCCAGGCGCAGCACGGCCAGGAGAAGGTGGAGGGACGATGTCTGCTGGGCGCCAACCCTCTGGGCGATGCTCTGGGCTTCGTGTTCGAGCGCGGCCAGATCGAGATTCGGCTCGCAATGCACCTTGGGCGCGACGGCTTCGATCTTGGCGGCCCCGATGCCACGCTCTCCGAGCAAGCGCGCAGCGGCGCCGCCGGCGCGCAGCAGGCCAAGCAAGACGTCAAGGGAAGCCGCCGTCCGGCCATCGGCAGCGGCCAAAGCTCGCGCTTCGACTAGGGCGCCTGTGTAGTCCGCGCTCACACAAACCCCTGCGGGCGCGTGCGTTGGCGCGGAAGTGGAGCAGGGCTCACCAGCCTGGAGCATCAAGGAACAACGCTACCAGGGTGAGCTGCGTCGTCAAAAAACCTCCAGCAGCCGAAGGGAAAAGCAGCTAAAGTAGTGAGGCCTAGTAACCCACCCCACCGTACGAGGACCGCGATGTCCAAGTTGTTCCGAATTCCAGCGACCATTCTCTTTATTCTTTTTTTCGTGACCGGGGCGCAGGCGGCAAAGCCAGAAGACGTCTTCAAGGGACGGATCATCATCACGGCAAACAGGCTGCCCACCCGATTTGGGTCGCAGGGGGCGTTTGTTTCCGCTGTGCGCAGCCAATCCATCGACAAGGTCTGGCCCAAGGAGGAGAAGGGCAACGATCACGCGGTGTGGAAGCTCGAATACATCGCGTTCTTCGCCCAGCCGCTCAACGACAACGAGATCACGGTCAAGTTCTGGGAGATTGGCCCTGGTCAACAGCGCTATGTGGCCGGTGACGAGCAGTACATTCGCGAGAAGGGCAGCCGGATCTTCGCCTCAAGTATTGAGGTGGCCAAACCCGACTTCGAGACGAACAAGAAGTACAGCATGACCATCGAGCGCGGCAGCCGCGTGCTGGCGCGTGCCGAATTCTGGCTGCGCGGCAAGGGCCCGAACTACAGTGGCAAGGTCGAGTTCACCGACGAGGAAGCCAAGCGGCGCTAGCGCGGGTGACAGCGGGCGCCGTGCTGCCGTTCGGCGCGCATTAGCGGTCTGGAAAGAACACCACATGAATCGTTGCATGACGAGGTTTCTGCTCGCGGGCTTGGGCCTTTGTTCCCCGCTTGGGTGCAATGGCGGTGACAATGCGGACGCGATCCGCCAGCTTGGCCAGGCCAACGACAAGGTCGTGGCATGCAAGGGGGAGGTCAACGAACTCAAGAGTCAGGTCGCCGGCCTCAAGCGCCAGCTCGCCGAGGCTGCGGCCAACCCCAACCGGTTGCAGCTCAACGATCCCGAGATTCTCAACTTGATCGCGGACCTGCGAAAACAGAAGCAGGCGGCGGGAGATGAGGTGGCAATTGGCAGGGGCGATCTCAAGCCGCAGGACGCCAGCCGTGTGGTCAAGCGGGGCGCGCAGGCCATTCAGGTGTGCTACGAACGGGCACTCAAGAGGAACTCCGCGCTTCAGTACCAGGCGGGGCTGGCGCTGGTCGTCGAATTGACAGTCAAGCCGACGGGCGCTGTGAAGGAAGTCAACGTCAAGCCGTCCGTCGATGCCGACATGACGTCGTGTTTTCAGACCGCGGCCATGCGCTGGAAGTTCCCGACCTTCGGCGGCGAAGCGGTGGTTGTCGCGCAGAAGGTGACTCTGACTCCGAAGACTTAGTGGAGCACAGCCGTCGTCGGGCTCGTGCATGCCGACTTGGAATCACGGATGGCCTGACAGAGCTTCTGGTAGCGCGCTTCCACCGGATGGTCGAAGGTGCGCGGGCGTCGACCGGGATCATTGACCGTGAGACGGGTCGTGGTGACTTCGGTGGTGTCGACGCTCATGGTCTTCGCCAAGGCGTAGTAGAGAACGCCAATGCGATGGGGATAGTGCCGGGCGGGTCCGTGATCGATGTACATGGGGCCGTGGTTGTAGTGGGCCCAGTAGGCGTGGTTCTTGTGGGCACAAGCGACGAACTTTTTTCGAACCACGATCTGGCCTCTTTGGTTGCGCGCCCGCACCGTCACCCTGTTCACACCGCCGCCATCGCGGTAGTGGGCCAGCTCGCGCGTGCCGAGCGCGACGTTGGTCGCCGGATCCATGACTTCTCTCCACGCCATGCCCCGCACGTGCCCGTTGCTACAATGACCTTGCTTGTCGACGATGCAACGGATCCCCATGAGGCCGCCGTCTCTTGCATAGATGGCCCCGTTGCGCATGGTCGTGCGGAAGGTGGATGCATTCATGTCACTCTCGTTGATCATCACAGCGAGGATGAGAGCCGGCGGAATCTGGTAGCGCTCAGCGGATTCCAATACGGCGTGAGAGATCTTCTGACAGAACGCTGGTTTCCACGCGGGGGCGCGCCAGCGCACGCGCTCCTTGACGGCGCATATAGTATTGGCCAGGCAGTCCGCACTGGGCAGGCCTCGCTCGGCCGGTTCATCAGACGATGTGGTCGCAACAACGGGCGTGTGGCCTTCTGTGTGCGGGACCACGCGGGCCGGAAGGGCCGCAGGGAAAGCCATCGCGCCGGCGAAGACCGCAACGGCGCCGCGGGGTTGGTTTTGACCGATTCGAGACAACAAGGCGAATTCTCGCTACTTGCGATTTCTGTGACGACCTAGTTAGTCCGGCCGAGTTCACGGGCCTGCCAGCAGCGAGCCCAGAACGGTCTTGTATGGTCGAAATCGAAATTCTTATGGGGCGATTGGGGTCTAGTCAAGAAAGAAATCCTTGCGCATGGAAACAGCCGGTGATCTCTCGTAACGTGAATGCATCGGCTTTGCCGAGGCCCATGAGCGAAATCGTCGACATTTTTGTCCCATTGGAAGCA
>PMBY01000344.1 GCA_003153875.1 Myxococcales bacterium
GGCCACAGAGACGGACCGGAAAGAAAAACCGGTTGGCTCAGATCCGGTCCGGACCTTTTCTTCACTTCCGGCCTCTGTGTTCTCTGTGCTCTCTGTGGTGAAAGAAGCTAGCTTCCTCCGGGAGCCACGATGAAGCCCACCAACTGCCCGGTCAGGCGGCCGGAGTGACGGAAGGAATAGAAGCGGCCGGCCGGATCGCAATTGGTGCAGTCCGCACTGGCGTCGATGGACTCGGGCAAGACGCCGGCCGCCTGAAACTGCAAACGCAAACACTGGCGCAGATCGATGCGCGGCTGAAACCCCGACCTTTCCACCACGATGTCTGCCGCGTGCGCGCCGGGCCAGGCTGCCTCGAAGGCGGCCACGACTTCAGCGCCGACGTCGAAGCAACAGGGACCAATGCAGGGACCCAGCGCCACCCGCAGATCCTCGGGCCGGCAGCCGAACCCGTCGGCCAGTGCCTTCACGCCGGCCATCGTGACGCCCGCCACGGTCCCGCGCCAGCCGGCGTGCAGCGCCGCACACGCACCGGTCCGTGGATCAGCGATCAAGACCGGCACGCAGTCAGCCACGTGCACGGACAAGCCAAGCCCCGCCTCGTCACTGCACAGTCCGTCGGCTTCCATGCCCTTCACGGTCTCAGGATCGTCGCCGGCCGTCACCCGCACCACATGCGTCCCGTGTTTCTGCGAAACCCGGACCATCGCGCGCGCGCCCGAGGCGGCCAACAGGCGACGTCGGTTCTCGGCCACGTTTTCCGGCGAATCGCCCCACTTGCTGCCCAGATTGAGGCTGTGATAGGGCGCCGGGCTGACCCCGCCGGCACGCGTGCTGAAGCCGTGGCGAAACGATGCGGGAATGGTGGACGACTGCAACAGCGGAACAAGAACACCGTCAGCGACCGGAAGATCCCTGGCTTCCATGTCAACCTCGCCTCCGGGAAGAGGACTCGTCGCGCGCGTCGGCCTTGGCCCGGTCCTCGGCCGCCAAGGCACGCAAGCTGTCCAGCGCCGCCACGAAGTCCGCGGGTGGCTCAGACTGAAACTCCAGCCACGCGCCGGTCTTGGGATGGAAGAAGCCGAGCACGCGCGCGTGCAGCGCTTGCCGGCCCAGAGTGCGGCCGATGGTCCGCACATCCGTGTCGCGCGGCGATCGGCCGTAGCTGGCGTCGCCCAAGATGGGACAGCCCAGCGCCGCCAGATGCACCCGCACCTGGTGGGTGCGCCCGGTTTCCAGCTCGGCCTCCATGCGCGCGGCCCGGCCCAGATCCTCCACCAGGCGCCAGTTGGTGATCGCGCGCCGGCCGGTCCTCACCCGCGTGGTGAAGCGTTTGCGGTCGTGTGGATCGCGTCCGTGCAGGGTATCGATCTTGCCCGCGGCCCGTGGCGGCAGCCCCACCACCAGCGCATCGTACACGCGCCTGACCCGGTGGATCTTGAAGTCGGCGCCCAGTGCCACCATGGTGGTTTCATCCTTGGCCACCACCAGCAGGCCCGATGTGTCTTTGTCCAGACGGTGCACGATCCCGGGACGCAGCTCGCCGCCGATTCCCCGCAGATCCCGACAATGGGCCAGAAGAGCGTTCACCAGAGTTCCGTCCTCGTGCCCGGCCGCAGGGTGAACCACCAGTCCCGGCGGTTTGTCGAGCACCAGCAACGATGCGTCCTCGTACACGATCCGCAAAGGAATATTCTGGGCGCGCAGCTCCGTGCTGGGGCGGGGCTCGCGCGGCGTCCACGCGATGACTTCGCCCACCCGCAGCTTGCGCGAGGGCGCCACCGCCTTCCCGTTGACCGTGACCGCACCCTCAGACACATGGCGCGTGAACTGCGTGCGGGAGACTTGGGGAAATTCGGCCGCCAGGACCAGGTCTAGCCGGCGTCCGGCCGCGCCGGGCGCGACCACGAGAGTGTACCGTCGGGAGGCTGTAGGCGGATCGGCGCTCACCAGATCTTTGATTTGATGTTCTGCCCACGCTGCTTGAGCAGGATGTCCACCAGCGCGCGCTCGAAGAGGTTGGTGGCTGCGATTTCGGGCGTCACACGCGACTTGAAGTGCGCACGGCCTTCTTCGATTTCGTCCTTCATCAGGTCGAAGAGCGTGTCGCCTTGAATGCCCTCGGCCAGTTTGGCCTCGTTGTACATCGCCAGGTCGGAGGCGATGGCCCGCGCAAACTGACGCGCGCGTTCCGCCTTTTCGATGAGACTCGCCATGCCCATAAGGTAGCCCATTTTGCGGCAACAGGCGAATCGGGTTTGCCGAGTCGGGCTCTCATCAATAAACTGCCCTTGATCATGCTTCCCCGCACAACGCTATTCGCGAAAGTCACACCCCGGCTTCTAGCTGCCTGCGCTGCGTCGCTGGTTCTGGCCGGCAGCGCGGCCCGAGCCGCGGACAACCCCTACGAGGTCAAGTCGAGTCCCGTCAAGGCAACCCTGGGCGAGAAGGCAATGGCCAGCGTGAACATCGCAACCAAGACAGGCTGGCATCTCAACGACGAGGCTCCGCTCACGTTGAAGCTGACGCCTGGGCAGGAAATCACCGTCGAGAAACCACGCCTGGTGCGGGCGGATCTGGCAGCCAGCACTGACACCACCGCTCGCTTCGATGTCGCCTTGGTCGCCAGCAAGGAGGGCCATGGCGAGGTGCAGGCCGAGGCCGGCTTCGTCATTTGCCAAGAGACCCTCTGCCGCCCCATCAAGGAAAAGCTGGTCATCAGCGTTGAGGCGAGTCCACCAGGTGCGGCTGAGCCTGCGAAGAAGCCGGCGAAATCTCGCAAGAAGTGAAGGAGGCGGGAGGCGGGAGGCGGAAAACGGCCGTGCGGACGGGCGATCAAGCGGCCGCCGCCGCGGTGGCCCCGGCATCTCCTCGGCGGTGCTGCCATTGCGAAGTTGCGGTGCCTCGTGATGGTCCTCGCGCCGCTCCTGCGGGCGGGCCCAGGCCCGACTGCCCAGCGCGTTCGCGGGACGTCATCCGGGGCCTGACTGGACGAATTGCAGACAGTTGTCGCAGCTCTTGTTCTTCTCTGCGATCGCGCGCTCGAACTCCGCGGCGCTGACAGGGACCAACTCGTCTCCCTTGCGGAGAAAGTACCGGTGATAGCAGGTGTAGCAGGTGCTGAACGACTCGAGGGCGAAGCAGGCTTCCTCGGTCTCGCGTGGCATGTGGACATTGACCTTCAACTCCGAGGCGTTGTGCAGTGTCGAGTCGAAGTAGCAGTTCTTGCCAAAGCCGTCCTGGCACTCGGGGCATGAGGAATCCCGGGCCGGCCGCCGCGCCGGGCCGACTCCGCCTTCGCCCGGCGCCGAGGCAGCCGCGACCTGCTGGGCCGAAGCGTGGGCCGAAACCAAGGGCGCTGCCGCGCGTTCACCTGCGCAGGCAGGGAGACCAAGCACCAGAGCCAGAATCCAACTCTCCTGTCTCATTGCACCCTCAGGTCTAGCCAAACGAATCCCGCAGGATTCGTTCCACCCGTCGCGACAGACTGCGCTCGACGCTTCCCACCACCACGGTCACCATTCGCTCGGGCTGTAGCACGCGGCGGGCCACCTGACGAATCTGCTCCGCGCTGACGGCCGCCACCCGGCGGTAGCGTTCGGCCGGACTGCGCGGGTGCGAAAAGAAAAGGGCCGTGCCCCCAAACCAACTACACAGACCCTCCAAGTCGTCAAACCCGGCCTCCACGTCGCGCGCGTAGCGACCCTTGGCCTTGGCCAGTTCTTCCTCCGACACCAAAGTGGTGCGCAAATCGGACAGCAGGGCCACGATCTCGCTGGCTAGCTGGGGCAGCTTCTCCGGCAGACAAGCAGAGTCAATCTCCAGCAGGGAGGTATCGTAAAGAGGATCCAGGGCTGCGCTCACGTGGTACGCGAGACCCTTCTGGTCGCACACCCGATAGTGCAAGGGCGTGGACATACCGTCGTCCAGCACGCGCAACAAGACAATGAGCGCGGCCGAGCCCGGATCCTGATCAGCCAGGGCGTGAAACAGGATCTGAATCTCGGCCTGCGCCGAATCGCTGCGCACGGACTGGAAGCGCGGTCCGTTCACACGCGCGGGTGGCGGCAGGGGCCGCAGCCGTCGCCCGGGTGGCAGACGGCCAAAGGCCCGCCTGACCTGCGCCAGCACGGCCGCAGGCCGAACCGGACCGGCCACACACAAGACCATGTTACGCGCGCCATACAGGCGCCGGAAATGCCGGACCACATCGGCGCGCGAAAAGCGCCGGATGTTGCGCTCGGGCCCGGTGATGGGGAAGCCCAGAGGATGACCCGACCAGAGAGCCTCGCGCGCCAGATCGTCGGTGTTGATGCGACGGCCCCGTTCGTCGAAATCGTCGAGAATCTCCTCGAGCACGATGGCGCGTTCCAGATCGAGGTCAGAGAAGCTTGGCGCCAAGAAGAGATCGCCCAGAATGTCGAGAGTGCCCCCCAGGTCGCGTGGGTGCAGCGTGACCTGATAGAGAGAGTAGTCGCGTCCCGTCTCCCCGATCAGCATTCCGCAGCGCTCTTCGATGGCGCGGTTGAGCGCGAATGAGTTGGGGTAGTGCGCACAACCGCGAAACAGCATGTGCTCCACGAAGTGCGAAAGACCGTTGTTGGTGACCCGCTCGTAGCGTGAGCCGGCCCGCACGTAGAGAGCCACGGCCGCGCCGTGCAGGTGCGGCGCCTCGACGATGCATACGCGCAAGCCATTGGCCAGGCGATGCTGGGACACGCGCCCGGGGAAGGTGAGACGATCGAGGGCCGCTCGCCGCGGACGCGGATTCTGGTTGGACAAGTTGGTCAGGATAGCGCGGGATTGTAGCGAAAAATCGGCTAGAAGCACGGTGGATGAACGCACCAGATTCGGCCATCCGCCTGGTGGTCAACGCCGACGGGTTCGCTGGGGACGCTACCATCACGCGCGGGACTCTGCGCGCGCACCGGGAAGGCATCGTCACCAGCACTTCGGTCATCGGCAACTGTACCGACCCCAGCGGGGTGCGGGCTGAGCTGGCCACGGTCCCGGACCTGGGCATCGGTGTGCACCTCACTCTGACCGGCGGCGCTCCCATCGCGCGGCCGTCTACCATCCGCTCGCTCCTGGGTTCCGACGAGCAGTTCCCCTCGCAGGTGCGCGACGTCTTCCTCTCCTGGGCCAAGGCCGCGCCCCGGGGGGACGAGATCGAACGCGAATTCGACGCCCAGGTGGCACGCCTGCGCGGCGCCGGCCTGGTCATCGACCACCTCAGCACCTGTCATCACGTGGGCTTTCTGCCCGCGGTGGGCCACGCCGTCGAAACGGTGGCGCGCCGCCACGGCATCGCCGGCGTGCGCACGGCGGTGGAACGTCCCACCCTGGCTTGGTTCACCGAAGTCCGGCGCAGCCTGACCACCGCAGCCCTTTCCAGCCTGGCCTGGTTCAACCGACGACAGATGGGAATCCTGCGCCACGGACCGACAAGCTGGGGCTACTTTGAACAGGGGCGACTGGACGAGATCCGAATCCTGGAAATCCTTGGCCGCCTGGGACCCGGCATCCACGAACTCATCTGTGCTCCTCGCGAAAGTGACGATCCCAACGATCGCCGCGAGCTGGCCGCACTCCTGTCGCCGCGCGTGCGCGACGGACTTGCACGCCGGGGCATTGCCCTGTGCAGGTGGGTTGATCTCTTCTGACCCTATCCCATCCGGCTCTGTACTACCAGGATGCGGTTTCTTCGCGGGCCGCGAAGATTCTCCACGTCGCCGCCATCGCTGCAAGAGGCCGTGGTCGTAGTCGTGGCCGTGGTCGTGGCCGTGGCCGTGGCCGGCCTGATCCCTCTGGTCGCGGCCACTCACTTTTCCCGGCAAGCCTCTCGCGTCTCGGCCGCAGTGACCGCATAATCAGCCTTGCCTCTTGCCATGAACGATCTCCGCACGACGCAGCAGTACTACGATCGCTTCGCTACGACCTACGAACGCGAGCGCCACCGTGGCTATCACCGCCTCATCGACGACCTGGAACTGGAACTGGTGCGCAAGTTCGGCACCGGACTCGACGTTCTGGAAGCAGGCTGTGGCACCGGGCTGCTGCTGGCGGAGACCGCTCGCGTGGCCCGCTCCGCCATCGGCCTCGATTTGTCCCGCAGCATGCTGGGGCTAGCCCAGCATCGCGGCCTGCCCGTGCTGCAGGGCTCGCTGACTGCGCTGCCTTTGCCCGACCAGTCGGTCGATCTGGTCTACAGCATGAAAGTGCTGGCGCATGTGCCGCCCATCCACGAGGCTCTGGCCGAGTTGGCCCGGGTGGTCCGCCCCGGGGGCCATCTCTTGCTGGAATTCTACAACCCGCGTTCGCTGCGCTACCTGGCCAAGCTGCTGGGCGGGGCCGCCCCCATCGCCGAGGGGACCACCGACCGCGACGTCTACACCCGCTATGACACGCTCAAAACTGCGCGCAGCTATCTGCCAGACAACCTGGAGTTTCTCGGCGTGCGTGGCGTGCGCGTGGTGACCCCCGTGTCGCAGGTCTTCCGCATTCCCCTGCTGGCCGCGCTGTTCGAACGAGCCGAGCGCGCCCTGTGCGATTGCCCTGGCTTGCGCGGCTTGGGTGGCTTTCTCATCCTCATCGCACGCAAGAAAAGCTGAGCCCATGTCCCAGCCCACCGGTGACATTCTGATCGTCGACGACGAGCGCTCCATGCGCGAGTTCCTGGCCATCCATCTGCGTCGCGCCGGGCATCGGGTGGAGGCGGCGCCCAGTGGAGGCGCGGCCCTGGCCACGATGAAAGAACGCGAGTTCGACGTGGTCATCACCGACCTGCGCATGCCGGACGTCGACGGCATGGTGGTGCTGGAACAGACCAAGCAGCTTCATCCGGACACACAAGTCATTGTGGTTACCGCTTTTGCCACCACCGAGACGGCCATCGCGGCCATGAAGGCGGGCGCCTACGACTACCTGACCAAGCCCTTCAAGATCGACGAGGTCAGCCTGGTGATCGATCGCGCTCTCGAGCGCCGGTCCCTGGCCCGCGAGAACCTGGCCCTGCGCGACGAAATCAAGGGCCGCTACAAGCTGGACCGGCTGCTGGGCAAATCCCCTCCCATGCAACGGGTCTTCGACACACTCAGAAAGGCCGGCCCCGGGCGCGCCAGCGTGCTGCTGGTCGGCGAATCTGGCACCGGAAAGGAGCTGGCGGCCCGTGCCTTGCACGAACTTTCCCAGCGCGCGGATCGGCCCTTCGTGGCGATCAATTGCGGGGCCATCCCGGAAGCCTTGCTCGAGTCCGAACTGTTTGGACATGTGAAGGGTTCCTTCACCGGCGCGCACGTCGACAAGCAAGGCCTGTTCGAGGCGGCTCACAGCGGAACCCTCCTGCTTGACGAGGTGGCCGAGTTGCCGGTGGCCATGCAAGTCAAGCTGCTGCGGGTGCTGCAGGAACGCAAAGTCAAGCCGGTGGGGGGCGTGGCGGAACGCGAAGTCGACGTGCGCATCGTGGCCGCCACCAACCGTGACCTGGAAACCGAAGTGGAGAAGGGAACCTTCCGACAGGATCTCTTTTATCGATTGGACGTCATCCGGCTCCGCCTGCCTCCCTTGCGCGAGCGGCGCGAAGACATCCCCCTGCTGGTCGACCACTTCCTGCGCAAGTTCTCGGCCGAGCACGGGCGCAAGGTGGCGGGCGTCGATCCCGAGGCGATGCAGGCACTCATGGCCTACCATTTCCCCGGCAACGTACGCGAGTTGGAGAATCTCATCGAACGGGCGGTGATCCTGGCCCCCGGCGATCGCCTCACGCTCGACGCGTTCCCCACCCTGGGAGGCATGTCCGCGGCCGCCCCCAGCCTGAGCAACGCCCCGTTCGTGCCCGAAAGCGGGCTCGATCTCGAACGCGTGGTGGAGGACTTCGAGCGCAGCATCATCATCAGTGCACTCGAGCGGACCGGCGGCAACCGCACCGAGGCGGCACGCCTGCTGAGCGTGTCGTTTCGATCGCTGCGCTACCGTCTTTCCAAACTGGGCATCACCGGGGCCGACGTGGGCGGCGANNGTCGCCGGCTTGGCCCCGTGCTCGCGCTCGGCCTACTTTTGCTGGTGCTGTCGATCGTCGCAGGGCTTTGCCAGTCCCGCGCCAATGCCCTTCATGATCGCTGGCCGCCCGAGGCCGACACGTTCTACTTGCCGCCGTCGAAAATCCTCAAGCTCGCCAGCTTCGGTCACAGCGAGCTGGCGGCTGATTTGATCCATTCCCGCGCCAACGTCTACTTCGGCACCCAACTGCACGCGCGCTTGCCCACCAAGTGGCTCGCGCAGTACCTGCACACGGCTATCGACCTCGATCCGCAGTTTCGCCGGCTGTATCTGGCCGGTGCCGCCATGCTCGTTTACAACGGCCAGCGCATTGTCCCCGACATGATATTGGCGGCCAACACCGTGCTCGAGCGTGGCCGGCAAGCCTTTCCCTTCGACTGGGAGATCCCTTTCCAGCTTGGATTCAACCTGCTTTACGAACTGCCCATGGACGCAACTTCCGATGACCCGCGCATCCCCGGCTGGCGTCAGCAGGGGGTCGAAATTCTGCGGCAAGCCGCGCTCTATGAGGGCGTGCCCTACTTCGTCCCCAATTTGGTCGCCGGTATGCTGACCAAGCAAGGAAGTCAAGACTTGGCCGTTCGCCATCTCGAGCAGGCCTATGCCGTATCCACCAGCGAGGAAGCGCGCACGCAGATCCGCTACAGGCTGGCTCAGCTTCACCGCAGCCAGGCCGCCCAAGACCTCGCCGAGAGGCAACGCGAGTTTCAATCTCTGGTCGACAGCCGCTATCCTGGATTCCCGGAAGCGTTCTCCCTCATCATCGGACCAAGAATTACGTCGAACAGCATTTTGACGGAACCGTCTCGGCCTACCCCCTACGGCACAGAAAACCCACCGTGAAATTCCGCGCACCACGCTCGGACTCGCTGGTGCCCAACAGCGAGTTCGATCCCCTGCCTTACTACTACCGGCCTGTGGTTGGGCATGTCTACCGTCACCGCCTGCGTATGGGGCTCGGCCTCGTCCCCAACGCCGGCCGGCGCGTGCTCGAGATCGGCGTGGGGAGCGGAATCCTGGTTCCCAGCCTGACCGCCGGCTTCCCCGAGTATCTGGGCACGGATCTGCTGCTGGCTCCCGGGCTCGAAACCCTGGTCAGCCCCGGGTGCCGCGCCAACTTTCAGGTGGCCGATCTCTTGGATCCCAACGCCGTCCCTGCCGGCGCATTCGATGTGGTCGTGTGTCTATCGGTGCTGGAGCACATTGCGGACCCCGAAGCCGCCGCCCACTCTCTGGCTCACGCGCTCGCCCCCGGCGGCACGCTGGTGACCGGCTACCCCATGGTGAATCGCTTCATGGCCACGTGTTTTCGCACGCTCGGATTCGGGCACATCGAAGACCACCACATCACCACGCCGGCCCAGATCACGGCTGCCCTGCGCCGCCGCATGCAGCCCGTCGCACGCGTCAGCCTGCCCATGTTCACGCCGCAGGCGCTATCGCTGTACGAGTGCACGTCGTGGACCAATAAGTAGGATCGCTACTACGCGGAGGACGCGACCGCGCCTTGGCCTTTTCGCGGAACGTGACCCTTGATCCCGTACCAAAAGATGTACAGGTAGCAGAGCGCGGGAATGATGAAGCAGTGATGGATGCCGATGCGGTCGGCGATGGCGCCCTGGATCACCGGAACCAGCGCGCCCCCCACGATGGCCATGCAGAGAATGCCCGAGCCCTGACTGGTATGTTTCCCGAGACGGGCAATGGCCAGGGTGAAGATGGTCGGGAACATGATCGAATTGAAGAGCCCCACCGCCAGCACGGACCACACGGCCACCGACCCCGAGGTGGCCATCGTGGTCACCACCAGGATGCAGGCGACACACGCAAACAGGGCCAGCACGCGGCCGGGCCTGAAATAGCGCAAGAGCGGCGTGCCGAGGAAGCGGCCCACCATGGCGCCTCCCCAATAATAGGGCAGATAGGTCGCGCCCACTTTCTCGGGCAAGCCCGCGATGGCGGGTTCCTTCAGGTAGTTGACCAAGAAACTGCCGATCGCCACTTCGCCGCCCACATACACGAAGATGGCAACCGCGCCCAGCATCAGGTGGCGGTAGCCAAAAGCACTCTTGGGGCCGTTGGCCTCGCCCTCTTGGCCCGCGACTTCATCCCTGGCGCTGATCTTGGGGAGTTTCGACCAGGCGATGGCACCGGCCAGGATGAAGAGCGCGATGGCCAGGCCCACATAGGGTTTCTGCACCGAAGCCGCCTCGGCCAGTCGATAGGCCTCGCGAGCAGCAGGCGCCATGGCCTTTAGCTCGTCGGCCGACTTGGCCACCGTCGCGAGGATGAGCGCAGAGCCAAAGAACGGCGCCAAGGTCGTGCCCAGCGAGTTGAGTGCCTGGGTCAGGGTCAAGCGAGCAGAGGCAGTTTCCGGATTGCCCAGAATGGCCACAAAGGGATTGGCAGCCACTTGCAGCAGCGTGATGCCTGAAGCCAGGATGAACAGGGCCAGAAGGAAGATCGCGTACGAGCGAACGGCGGCGGCCGGGTAGAAGGCCAGGCAGCCGAGCCCCACTACCACCAGGCCGATGATGATGCCGTTCTTGTATCCGACCCGGCGGACGATCTGCGACGAGGGCAAGGACACCACGAAGTAGGCGGTGAAGAAGGCAAACTGGATCATCATCGCCTGCGCGTAGTTCAGGTCGAAGACCACTTTCAGGTGGGGGATGATGACGTCATTGAGGCAGGTGATGAATCCCCACATGAAGAAGAGAGTGGAGAGAACCGCGAGGGCGCCCAGGTAGCTCCGGGGCTTGTCGCTCGCGACGGAAACCTGCGGGGGCGCTGATGGGAGTGATGTTCCGGCCATGGGAATTCCTTTGCGACGGAGTGCTCGAAACCGTGGACTGCGGCCAGGCTGTCCGCACCGGCCCACGCGCAACTGCGCATGATATACGGGCGCTTGGAAAATCCAACCAGCGTGTGACCGGTCGCCAGCGGGCCGGATGCCGGAGCCGGAGCTGGTTCCGGTTCCGGCCAACGGCCCCGGCCTCCGGCCCCGCCGCCCTCTTCCAGGCCCTCAGCCAGCTACAAGTTCTCGAAGGGCGGCTAGCGCCGCTCGATCACCGCCAACAAACGAAACCCGACTAGTCGGTACGCGGCGGTCGGTAGCCGATCTTCCAGGGCCAGCAGCACGCGCCAGAGTCCGACGGGTAGCAAGGGCGGGCGCGAGAAACCGCCCGTGGCCGCGTAGCTCAGTCCCGCCATGCGCTCGAAGCAAACCATCTTCAGCATGGGAAAACTCCATTCGAGTTCCCGCTGCCCCTCTTTTCGACAAAGCAGCGTAGAGATGGCCTGGTTGGATGCAAACGGATCCTTGTCGGGAGCACCGTGCTCCGCCAGGGGCTGCACACCCATGTCGACCGGCTCCGGGTGGAAGAGTCGGTAGACCACGGAAGACACCGGGCTGATGTATGGCTCGCAAAGCACGATCCGGCCTCCGGCTCGCAAGACGCGCGCGGCTTCCTGGAAGAAGCGCGCGGGCGCGGCCAGGTGGTGCAGCACATCGAACAGCACCAGCGCGCCCACCGATCCATCCGCGAATGGCAGGTTGTCGGCCGACACGCAGCGATCGTGCCAAGGCGCCTTCACGATGTCGCTCAGTTC
>PMBY01000172.1 GCA_003153875.1 Myxococcales bacterium
TCGTCGTTCTGCTTCGGCTCGACGTAGCGGAAGCCGCCCGGGATCTTGAAACGCTCTCCGTTGTCGAAGTCCAAGACCACGTCCACCGGACCTTTGTCTCCGTTGGGGGTGACGACATTGATCTTGTCTTTGGAGCTAATGACCACCTGCTCGGCCACGTGACCGCCAAATGCAACGCGAACCTGCGTCTTGCCTGGCTGCAGACCGACCCCGACGATGTTCACATGATCCCCGCCTGCGGTGATGCCTTCGGCTGGCTCTACCCGGTCGATGCGGAGCCTAGTTTCGTCGCAGGCTGCCAAGAATGTCAGGACCAGAACGGCCGAGGCCAGGCCCAAGACGCGTTTCATGTGCGCTCCTCCTTGATTGAAGGGCACCTTAGCCCGCTCGAACCCTGGGGTCAACGGCGACTCTGCTCCCAACGCATGATTCGGAGGCTACTGCCCGTCGAGCCGGAGATGGGGTATGACTGGAAAGCCCTTCCGGGCGGCGCCCGTGGATACCCGACTCGTACTACGCGACATCAAGGCCCTGCTGGAAAACGCAGGCGCCGGGACCGCGGTGGAAGTCTATGGCGCCGCAGGTGCCGTGGGCCCAGCCATCGCTGCTTACCTGGCGCGCCAGGGCAAAGACCGTGGTCCCCTGCTCTATGTGGTTGCCGGTGAGGATCTGGTGGAAACCCGCTGTGCCGATCTGTCGTTCTTCCTGGAACCACGCAGCTCGGTCGAGGATCCACTGGCCCCTGCGCCCGTCCTAGACCTGCCTGCGCCCGAAGTCTCGCCGCACGCCGAGATGCAGCCCGATCGCCGCACCATCATGCGCCGGCTGGCACTCCTGTACCGCCTGGGTCACGGCCACGCGCCGGCCGTGGTGGTGGCGCCCGCTGCGGCGGTGTTTCGCCGCGTGATTCCCCCGATGCCGTTCGCCGATCTCTGCCGGGTGGTCGAGGCCCAGTCCACCCTGGATCGGGAGGCATTGGTCAAAGATCTTTGCCGAGCCGGCTACGGCCGGGCGCAGGTAGTCGAGGATCCCGGAACCTTCGCCGTACGCGGGGCTGTCATCGACGTCTTTCCCCCGATCTACAAGCACCCGGTACGCATCGAGCTCTTTGGCGACGAGGTGGAGTCGCTGCGCCTGTACGACGCTGCCACCCAGCGCACCTTGCGGCCCATTGACCGAGTGGCGCTCCACCCGGTGCGGGAGACTGTGGTCACCGCCGGCGCTGATGTGCGGTCGCGTTTGCTGGCCGCCGCTGACCAAGCCGCCTACCCGTCGAGCAAGACCCGCTACCTGCTGGAGCAGATCGATCGAGGCGAGGATTTCTTCGGCAGTGAGGCGCTGGTTCCCATCTTCCATGCCCGTCTCGCTTCCTTCTTCGACTACCTTCCGCCGCAGACGCGCGTGGTGNNTCGAGGATCCGCCGGCCCTGCTAGAGGAGGCGCGCCGCAGTTTTTCCCGCGTGCGCGAGAGTGCCTTGCACCGTCGGGCCGAGCACCGCCTCGCTCTCGACGCAGAGGAGTTCCTGCTCGACGAGGAAGAGGCGCGCCTCGCGCTGCAGGCTTGGCCGCGCCTGGAATTGCGCGCAGTGGAGATGGCGTCGTCCATTGCCAACGACGGGGCGCCCGCGCCGCGCATCCGGGTGACGGCCGAGCCCAACATCAGCCTGCGCGCCGAGTTGCTCCACGAACGCGGCGACGAAGACATCGGGCATGCCCTGTGCGAACGCATCCGGCTTTGGCACACAGGAGGCTACCGCGTGTGCCTGGTGGCGCCCACCCGCGCCCACGCAGACCGGCTGGCCGGCGTGCTGCACGCCTTCGGCCAGAAGCCCCAAGCCCCACGCGATCACAACGAAGGGGCCGCGCAAGATCTGCTTGAGCGAGTCGCGGCCCGCCCCTCCCTGGAGATCCTGGTTGGGCCGCTCACGCGCGGATTCCGGCTGCCCGACAATCGCCTGGCGCTGATCGCCGAAGAAGAAATCTTCGGCGCGCGTGCCCGCCGCGCGTCTCCGGTGGCAACCGTGCCCGGGTTCGGGGATCTGGCCGAGATCTCCGAGGGCGATTTGGTGGTGCACGACGAGCAGGGCGTGGGCCGCTACCGGGGCCTGAAGAAACTCTCGCTGCGGGGAGTGGCCCAGGATTTCCTGCACCTGGAGTACGACGGCGGCGGGCTCTATGTGCCGGTCTATCGCATCGGCGTGGTGCACAGGTTCGTAGGCGGCACGCCGGAAACCGTGCGGCTCGACAAGTTGGGCGGCGCCACCTGGGTGGAGAAGCGCCGCCGGGTTTCCTCGGAAGCGCGCAAGCTGGCCGAGAGCCTGCTGCAGCTCTACGCCCAGCGACAGGCGCTGCCGGGCCACGCCTTTCCGCCCCCTGACGTCATCTTCCGCGAGTTCGAGGAGACCTTCCCCTTCGAGGAAACCGCTGACCAGGACAANNGGCTACGGCAAGACCGAGGTGGCCCTGCGCGCCTCGCTGCTGGCCGCGCTGGGCGGCCGTCAGGTCGCGGTGCTGGCCCCCACCACGGTTCTGGTCGAACAACATGCCGTGACCTTCGCCGAGCGGCTGCGCGACTTCCCGGTGCGGGTGGCGTCGCTCTCGCGCTTTCGCAGCAAGCCTGAACAGCGAAACACCATCGCGGCGCTGGCCGCCGGGAAGCTGGACATCGTCATCGGAACCCACCGTCTCTTGTCGCGCGATGTGCACTTCCGCAACTTGGGCTTGCTCATTATCGACGAGGAGCAGCGCTTCGGCGTCACCCACAAGGAACGCCTCAAGGAGATGCGCTCGCAGGTGGACGTGCTCACCCTGACCGCCACGCCCATTCCGCGCACCCTGCAGATGGCCATGACTGGCCTACGCGAGATCTCCATCATCGCCACCCCGCCCGCTGACCGGCTGGCCATTCGCACCTTCGTGTGTGGATTTGATCCGGACCTCTTGCGCGAAGCGATTGCCAAGGAGCTGGCGCGTGGGGGCCAGGTATTCTTCGTGCACAACCGGGTCGAGGATCTGCCCAAATGGACACGAGAGATCGCGGCCCTGGCGCCCGGGGCGCGCGTGGGCATGGCCCACGGTCAGATGCCCGAGGCCAAGCTGGAACAGGTCATGATCGACTTCGTCGACGGGCGCTACGACATCCTGTGCTGCACGACCATCATCGAGTCGGGGCTCGACATCCCGCGCGCCAACACCATGATCGTCAACCACGCCGATCGCTACGGACTGGCCCAGCTCTATCAGTTGCGCGGGCGCATCGGTCGCGCCAAGGAACGCGCCTTCTGCTACTTGGTGATTGCATCGGAGAGCGCGCTTTCGGCCCAGGCGCGCCAGCGGCTCGAGGTGTTGCAGCGCTTTACCGAGCTGGGCGCCGGATTTCAGGTGGCCACGCACGACCTCGAGATCCGCGGCGCGGGCGAGATCTTGGGCGATCGCCAGTCCGGCCTGGTCGCGGCGGTCGGCTTTGACACCTATGCGCGCATCCTGGAAGAAGCCGTGGCCGAGCTGCGCGGGCAGCCCATCCGCAGCGAGTTCGACCCGGAGATCGCGGTGGACCTGCCGGCCTTCTTGCCCGACGACTACATTCCCGACACCGGCCAACGTCTCGACTTCTACCGGCGCCTGGCCCAGGCCCGCGACGAGAGCGACGTGCGCGAGACCCTGGCCGAGCTGGAAGACCGATACGGCCCGCTGCCCGACGAGGCGCGCCTGCTGGGCGAAGTCATGAGCGACAAGACCCTGGTGCGCCGCACGGGAGCGCGGGCCTACGAACTGACCGCCGGCCGGCTGGTGCTGTCCGCGGGCCCCGACGCCCGCCTCGATCCAGCCAAGGTCATGCGCCTGGTGCAACGCAAGGGGAGCCGCTGGAAACTCTCCCCTGACATGAGACTCTCGTACGCCTTCGACGACGAGGAAAAGCGCGACCACCTGGGAGCAGCGCGAAAGCGGCTGCAGGAAGTGTTGGCCTGCGTGACCGGGTAGGTGTTGCGGGAAGTTCGTACCTGTGCCATGCAAGCAGCATGCGTCGTTGCTATCTCTGCCTCGCGGCCCTGGCCCTGTGCGCCTGCAAGCCCAACCCCGGCCCCGGGGCCAGAGGCGCTCCCCGGTCGGGCCCGGTTCTGGCCCGCGTCGATGACACCGAGATCACGGCCAGCGATCTTCAGGACGTACTGGCCCGCTACGCCCACACACCCTTCGTGCTCGCGCGCTACTCCACGCCGGAGAAGAAGAAGGAACTCCTCGACAGTCTCGTCCGCTACGAGCTGATGGCCCGCGAGGCGCTGCGACGAGGCTATGATCGCGACCCCGACGTGCAGCGCATCGCCAAGAAGCAGATGGTGGCTCTCTTCGAGAAGCGAGAGATCAACGACAAGCTACGGGCCGAGGACGTGGCGCCGGCGGACGTCGAGAAGTACTACCGCGAGCACCAGCCCGAGTTTGTCCATCCCGAGGAGGTTCGCGTGAGCCAAATCCTCATGCACGACGGGGCCGCCGCGCGCCGGATCGCTGCCGAGGCCAAGGCCGGGCGCAACGACCCCAAGTCGTTTCGCGATCTGGTGGAGCGCTATTCGGAAGACGCTGATTCCAAACCACGCGCGGGCGACTTGACCTTCTTCGACCGCAAGACCTCGCGCGAGCCCAAGGACTTGGTCGAGGCTGCCTTCGCCATGACTCAGGTCAACGACGTCGTGGGCCCCGTCGCTTCCGACAAGGGCTTTCACATCCTCAAATTGACCGACCGTCGGGCCGAGACCACGCGCGCCCTTGCAGAAGCCAAGGTCGACATCCAGAAGCGACTTCTCGATCAAATGCGGGCCCAAAGAAAGCGCGAGCTGACGGACGAGACGCGCAAATCGATCCACGTGGAAATCTATCAGGACGAGCTCGCGAAGATCGTTCTGGCACCAACCCCAGATGGCGGCCGGCCCCCGGCTGCCCCGCCCGTCCCCAGCTCTGCCCCGACCCCAGCGTCCCCACCCAAACCCTAGGATCCGTGCGATGCCCATGATCCGACTGTGCCTTGCTGCCGTTCTGCTCCTACTTCCCTCCGTGGGTCAGGCTCGCGTGGTTGAAAAGATCGTCGCCGTAGTGGGGAGCGACATCATCCTGCAGAGCGAAGTCGAGGAACGGGCGGCACCCATGATGGCCGACGTCGCCGCCATCTCCAATCCCGGCCAGCGGGCCGCGCGCGCCGCGGCCGTGCGCCGTCAGATTCTCGAACGCATGGTGGACGAGCAGCTGCTGGTGCAGGAGGCGGCCGATCTCAAGGTTTCCGTCAGCAGCGAGGAGGTCGACAAGTCCATCGAACAGATCATGAAGGACTACAACCTCTCCGACGCCCAGCTGCGCGAGGAACTGCACAAGCAGGGCATGAGTCTCGCCGCCTACCGGCAGAACACCAAACGCGAGATCTTGCGGTATCGGATTATCAACATCGTGGTGGGCTCAAAAGTCAGCGTGAGCGACGCCGACGTGCAGGGCTACTACGAGCGCCACATGCAGGCAGCCAACCTGCAGGTGCGCGCCAGCCACATCTTCCTGGCTATCCCCGATGGCGCTGATGCGGCCACGGCCCAAGAAAAGGACAAGCAGGCTCAAAAGCTGCTGCAACGGGCGCAGTCGGGCGAGGACTTCAGCCGGTTGGCGCGCGAGTATTCCGAGGACACCGCCACCCGCGCCGAGGGTGGCGATCTGGGCTGGTTCGGCAAGGACATCCTGCCCAAGCCCATCGAAGAGCTGGTCTTCTCCATGAAGGTCGACGAAATCCGCGGTCCGGTGCGTGCCGATCGCGGCTTTCACGTCATCAAGCTGCTGGGCCGTCGCGCCCAAGATCCCAAGCCCCTGTCCGAAGTGCGCGACCAGATCCGCGGTCAGTTGCGCCAGCGCGAGATGGAACGGCAGACCAAGAACTTCCTGACCGAGCTGCGNNCCCGACTCGCGCGCCAGACGCGCCCCAACCAGCATCAGCTTGCCCAGCAGGGCCGCGTCCTTCTCGTCGACCGTGGCCAGGCTGACCATGTGGCGAATCGGGATGACCAGCTGGTGGAAAGGTGCCTTGGGGCTGATGTCCTTGAAAGCCACCACCTCGTCGTCGCGATAGGTGATGGCCGAGGGGATCTTCCCTTCGCAAATCTTGCAGAACAAGCAGTCGCTCATTTTTCTTCTCCTCAGTTGGTTTCTACACCAATGCCAGAAGCCGCTGGCGTGTCTCCTCGAATGAGGACACCTCGTGGGTTCCCTGGCGCAAGAAGGTGTTGATGGCGTCCATCGCTTCGATGGCCTCGTCGGTGCGCACGTCGCTGCCGCGCTTGTAGGCGCCGAGAGCGATGAGGTCTCGTTTCTGCTCGTAGGCCGCCATCAGCTCACGCACGCGCCCGGCGGCCGCGCGCTGTCTTTCATCCACCACCGCGTTCATCACCCGTGACAGCGAGGGCAGCACGTCGATGGCTGGCCAGTGGTTACGGTCGCACAGCTCGCGCGAAAGCACGATGTGCCCGTCGAGAATGCCGCGCACCTCGTCGGCGATGGGCTCGTCCATGTCACCGCCCGACACCAGCACGGCATAGAGCGCTGTGATGGACCCGAGGTGGGAATTGCCCGTGCGCTCGAGTAGACGCGGCAGCAGGGCGAACACGCTGGGGGGAAAACCTTGTCGCGCCGGCGGCTCGCCCGCGGCCAGGCCCACCTCGCGTTGCGCGCGAGCAAAGCGAGTGAGCGAATCCATCATGAGCAGCACGCGCTGCCCCCGGTCGCGGAACCACTCGGCCACTGCGGTGGCCACGAACGCCGACTTGAGTCGCACCAAGCTGGGCGCGTCGCTGGTCGCGCAGATCACCACCGAGCGGGCGCGTCCCTCGGGCCCCAGCGCGTCCTCGATGAACTCGGTCACCTCACGGCCGCGCTCGCCCACGATGGCGATCACATTGACGTCCGCCTCGGTCTGGCGCGCGATCTGGCCGAGCAGGGTCGACTTGCCAACTCCTGAGCCGGAGAACAACCCCACCCGTTGCCCTTCGCCCACGGTGAGAAAGGCGTCGATGGCGCGCACCCCAAGGGCCAGCGGCTTGCTCACACGCCGGCGCGTAAGCGGATCGGGCGCGGGTCGGTCCACCGCCCATTCTTCGGTCGAGCCCACGATGGGGCCCTGCCGGTCCACCGGTTCGCCCAGACCGTTGAGCACGCGCCCCAAGATCCCCTCGCCTACTCGCACGCAAAGCGGCCGCCCGGTGGGACTGACCACGGCGTCCGGGCCGATGCCTGCCACCTCCCCCAGTGGCATGAGCACCACCTCGTCGCCGCGAAAGCCGACCACCTCTGCCTGCAAGCGCGGCTGTTCTCCGTGGCCCGGCCCAGAAATCGCGTCTCGATCGATGTAGACCAATTCGCCCACGCGCACACCGGGAATGGTGGCGCGCACCACCAGGCCAGTCACCTCCGTCACCCGGCCGGCCAGCCGCCGCGGATTGACCTGGTCCAGTGCATTGAGCGCATCGCTAAGCTCGACCAGCGCGGGGTTGACGTTTGATTCAGTCACGCGCGCCTCACGAAGACGCGCCGGCCGCGCCCCGCAAGGCCCGTTCCAGCGCATCCAGTTGTGTGGCCAGGCGCGCATCGAGCCGGCCCACCGCGGTCTCCACCACGCAGCCGTGACGACCAACGGCCGGGTCGGCCACCACGCGCACGTCAACCCCGGCCGCCACGCGCGCCAGCCAGCGCGGTCGCTCGCTCTCGATAGCAGCCAGATCATCGGGATGGGCCTTTAGCACGACGGTGCTCTTGCGGGCGCGACTGGCGGCCAGAGCCTCGGCCACGATCTCACCCATCAGTTCGGGCGAAAGCTCGACCGCACGGCCCACGATTCGCTCGGCCATGCGGCGAGCCAGCACGATGGCCGCGTCCTTGGCGCTGGCCAGATCGCGCTCGGCCTGCGCGCGCGCCGCCAGCAGCAGCGCACTCACCTGCGCCATTCCCTCTTGCTTGCCAGCCTCGAAACCGGCGCGCTCTGCCTCGACACGCGCGGCCTGCGCCTCGGCTCGCAGGGCGGCTGCATCCTCCTCGGCACGCGCGCGAACCTGGGCGGCCTCAGCCTCCGCGCTGAGAACCGCTGCGGGCACCACGTGTCCCGTGCCTTTGACCAGTCGGCCCATGCCCTCGCCTTCTACCATTTCACCCATCTCCGTCCCAGCGTGGCGGGCACGCGGCCGGCGACTGCCCACAGGGACTCGTCTCCCTCGGCGCACAGCTCTTGGCGAAGCGCGGAACCTCGACCAGCGATCTCGGTCAGCAGTTCCTCGCAGCCCAGACGGCAAAGTCTGGCGCCCACCGGGCCCGCAGGTCCCACACACAGAGGCGCCAGTCGACCGAAAACACAACGCTGCAACTCAGCCACCGATTCGGGCGGCCAGGGTTCGTCGTCTGGCGTGATCGCGCCATCCCGGTGAACCAATTCCAACAGCGGCTCCACAGCCTGACGCCCAGGTAGCCCGCAAAGCAAGGCCGGCCACAGCTCCGCGGGCTCACCGGCGATGGCCTCCGCGAGCCAGCTCGGATGCAGCCTTTCCATCCCTGGCGGAAACGGCGCACGGGCTTCGACAATCCAATCCGCCAGCAGAGCGGCCCGGTCAGAACGGGAAAGGGTGCGCAAGGCCTGCCAGGCATCGCGGCACGCCTGGCGACGACTACTCGCCAGACGAGACAGGGCCGCGTCGCCCATGGCCTGTAGGCTCAGGCCGAGCAGAAGGCCCCGCTCCTCGGCGTGCAGTTCGTTGAACCCGAATCCAGTCCGTTCCCTCACGCGGCCAGCGTACCGCAATCGGGCGAAGATCATCCAGTGGTCTTGCCAGGTCAATTCACATGGGCGGTCAATTGCGGCCCCTCGGCCAGTGATGTGGTATGTCTGCCCGCCTCCCATGAGCAGTTCCGGTCCTGAAATAGACGAAGCACCCCGCAGGCACGACGTCCGCAACATTGCGATCATCGCCCACGTTGACCACGGCAAGACCACGCTGGTCGACGGTTTCTTGCGCCAGGCAGGCAGCTTCCGGCCTGGTGAAGTCGTCGCCGACTGCGCCATGGACTCAAACGACCTGGAGCGCGAGCGCGGCATCACCATCCTGGCAAAATTCACCGCCATCACCTGGAAAGGCACGCGCATCAACATCGTGGACACGCCCGGCCACGCCGACTTCGGCGGCGAGGTGGAGCGCGTGCTCAAGATGGTCGATTCGGTTCTGCTGCTGGTGGATGCCTTCGAAGGCCCCATGCCGCAAACCCGTTTCGTCACGCGCAAAGCGCTGGCCCTTGGCTTGCGGCCCATCCTGGTGGTCAACAAGATCGATCGGGCTGGCTGCGATCCTGACGGCGCGGTCAACGACACCTTCGACCTCTTCTGCGCGCTCGGGGCCAGCGAGGAACAACTCGATTTCCCGGTGGTCTACGCCTCGGGGCGCGAGGGCTACGCGGTGAGGGATCTGAAGGACGAGCGCAAGGATCTGTCACCCATGCTCGACTTGGTGGTCCAGGCCGCGCCCCCGCCTCTGGCCAACATGGACGCGCCCCTGGCCATGCACGTGGCCACGCTCGATTACGACGACTACCTCGGCTACGTGGCCATCGGCCGCATGCTCTCAGGCCGCATCCATCAGGGCGAACGCGCCCTGTGCGTGCACCGCGACGGCAGCCGCGAAGAATTCCGCGTGGCCAAGATCTTGGGGTACCAGTCGCTCAAGCGCTTCGAGCTTCAAGAAGCCGTGGCGGGCGACATCTGCGCCATCACCGGCATGCACGACCTCACCGTGGGCGAGACCATCACCGAGATCGCCCGCCCGGTGGTTCTGCCTCTGCTGGAGATCGAAGAGCCCACGGTGAAGATGCAGTTCATGTCGAACAACGGCCCCTTCTCCGGCCACGAGGGCAAGTTCGTCACCTCGCGCAACATCCGCGAGCGCCTGTTCAAGGAGCTGAAGTCCAACGTCGCGCTGCGCGTGCTGGAGACCGACTCGCCCGACACCTTCGAGGTTCTGGGCCGAGGCGAGCTTCACTTGTCGGTGTTGATCGAAACCATGCGCCGCGAAGGCTACGAGCTGATGGTCTCGCAGCCCCAGGTAATCTTCAAAGAGGGGCCGAACGGAGAAAAACTCGAGCCCTACGAGGAATTGGTTATCGATCTCGACGAGGCCTACAACGGTCCGGTCATCGAGGAGCTGGGCCGGCGGGGCGGCCGCATGCAGGAGATGGGGCCGGCGGGCGAAGGCCGCATGCGCCTCGAATACGTCATCCCTTCGCGCGGACTCATCGGCTACCGCTCGCAGTTCCTCACCGACACGCGCGGCACAGGCATTCTCAACCACAACTTCACCCACTACGGCCCCTACGCGGGAACGTTCAAGGGTCGCACCAACGGCGTGCTCATCGCGCAAGACCCCGGCCAGACCAACACCTACGCCCTGTTCTACCTGCAAGAACGCGGCGCCCTGCTACTACCGCCGGGCGTGCCTGTCTATGGCGGCCAGGTCGTGGGCCTGCACGCGCGCGGCAACGACATCGTCGTCAACCCGTCCAAGGCCAAGAAACTGACCAACATCCGTACCACCGCGGCAGACGAGAAACTCTTCCTTACGCCGCCACTCGCTCTCACCCTAGAAGCCGCGCTCGAGCTCATCAATGAGGACGAGCTGGTCGAGGTCACGCCCAAGAGCATTCGACTGCGCAAGCGCATCCTTGACCACAACGAGCGCAAGCGCGTCGAAAAGGCGCGCGACCAGGGGTTGGAAGGTTAGTTAGCTCTTTTCACCACAGTCTCGCCCCGGGCCGCCGGCCCGGATCCTTCAGGGGTGAAACTCACAAATTTGGGCCCGGTTTTCGCTCCATCAAGCCAAAGTGCACACCAAGAAAATAAACTACTTACAGTCGAGTTTCAGGTCAGAGAGCACAGAGGTCACAGAGGTCGGAAGGAATGCAGAAAGAGAAGCGTTCGGAGCCTTTCTCCCCCAGTTTTCTCTGTGTTCTCTGTGCCCTCTGTGAGAAGAAGCATTCTTCCGGGGGCGCGGTGTGAAGAAGCTGATTTGGCGCGTGACTCTCGGCGTGGCCGCTGGCGTGGCCATATACGTCGGCTTTTCGGTTTGGGCCGGGGCCAGGAGCGTCGGGCACGCGCTCGCCACCTTCAACTGGGCGATGGCGTTGATCGCCATCGCGCTGGCTTCGCTCAACTACGGTGTGCGCTTCGCGCGCTGGCATTACTACCTCAAGGTGCTCGGTTTGCGACAGGTGACGGCCGGGCACAGCTTCCTGATCTTTCTGGCCGGCTTTTCCCTCACTGTGACCCCGGGCAAGCTGGGCGAGGCGGTCAAGGCGCTACTTTTGCGCGAATCGCACGGCATTCCGGCCGCGCGCACCGCCCCCATCGTCATCGCCGAGCGCTTCACGGACTTGGTCGGCCTGTTGCTGCTCGCCTGCGTCGGCGTGTTCACCTTTCACGTGGACCGGCGCTTTCTGGCCACCGGGGCAGTGGTAATCGGCCTGGGTTTGGTCGTGATCTCGGTCGAGTCCATCGCCATGTTCTTCCTGAGGCTGTCGAGCCGCCTGCCTGGCGTGCGCGCATTTGCCGACAAACTGCACGAGGCATACCAGGCGACCGCGGCGCTGCTGCGGCCCGGCCCCCTGGTGGTCGCGGTGCTGCTCTCCACGCTGAGCTGGTACTTCGAGTGCGTGGCCTTCTGGGTCGTGGTTCGCGGCTTTCCCGGCGCTGCCGTCGGGATGCAGGCCGGCACCTTCATCTACGCATCCATGACCGTGGCCGGTGCCCTCTCGTTTCTGCCGGGTGGTCTGGGTGTGACCGAGGCGGGCATGCTCGCCCTGCTCGGACAACTAGGCACGGGGACCGGCCGGAGCGTGGCCGCTGCCGCCACGTTCGTCACGCGGCTGTGCACGCTTTGGTACGCGGTCATTGTGGGGCTGGTGGCCCTGTTCATATTTGCACGTCGGACGCATATCCGGATCCAACTGCCTGAAAAGACGGCCGAGAATTCGTCCAGCGCGCCTGTTTCAAAGTAGCGCGCACCCGCATCCAACCAATTCCCGCTAGCCCGCCCCTCAAGTTCTGGGGCCGGGGTGCCGAATTGACATGTCATTGAACGGATGATCGCGGCGAGCCACCCCTAACCGAGAGAGCTGACATGGCAGACGCTTCCCGCCTCAATATCTTCGAGAGTACGCACGGCGCGTGCCGCCGCTTGCCGGGCCCCTGCCCGTACGCTATTTGCCGCTTCAATCTGACGGCAGAGACGCGCGACAGCCGCGGGGCCAAACCGGCCCACGCCAGTGCACCAATCTTGCGCGAGGCTTGCGCCTTGGAGGCCGCTGAACAGGGCGGCATGACCCTGGAAGAAATCGCGACGCGTTTCGCGCTCACCCGCGAGCGGGTGCGCCAGATCGAACTCAGTGCCTTGCGAAAGCTCGGGCGCCAGCTTCAGCGCGAAGCTTGGACGAACGAAGATCCCGCGCATCAGACGTCCAAGGCGGCGTAGCCGCCCAGTCTACTTCGGCATCGCGCAGCTATTCACACCGGCCGACGGCAGATAGCACTCGCGNNTAGTCCCGCACCATGCGGTCGGTGTTGAAACGCCAGCCCAGGGTGCGGATGGCGCGCTTGATACGCGCCACCCAGTCGTGCGGCACGCCGTGCTCGTCCTGATTGTAGTAGCAGGGCACGACTTCGGTTTCCAGCACGTGATACAGCGACTCGGCGTCGCGCCTGTCCTGTTCGACAACTGACACATGGCACACGCCGTTGCCGATCGCGAAACCGTTCAATCCGTCGTATGCCTCGGCCCACCAGCCGTCGAGGATGGACAGATTGAGGCCGCCATTGAGCAGCACCTTCTGACCACTGGTGCCGCTCGCCTCCTGCGGCCGGCGCGGGGTATTGAGCCACACGTCCACGCCCTGCACCAGATGGCGAGCCACGTTGATGTCGTAGTCTTCGACGAAGACGATGCGCGAGCGCAAATCCGGCAGCAAGCTGGCCTGATACACTTTGCGAAGAAGCTCCTTGCCGGGCTGGTCGTCGGGATGCGCCTTGCCAGCGAAGACGAGCTGCACCGGACGATTGGGATCCAGCAGGAGGCGCCGCAGGCGCTCCATGTCGGTGAACAGCAGATTCCCCCGCTTGTAGGTGGCAAAGCGGCGGGCAAAACCGATGGTCAGCACGTCGGCATCCAGGGTCGTCTTGGCAGCCTCGATCAGCTCCTCGCTGTGGCTGTTGCGCCGGCGCTGGGCTTCCGCCTCACGCCTAGCGAAATTCACCAGCGTGGCTTTCAGCGTGCGGTGGGTCTCCCATAGCTCGGCGTCGTAGACGCTGTCGATGCGGGCCCACATCTTCGGGTCGGGCAGATTGTCGGCCCAGTCGGGACCGACGTGGCGGCTGTACAGCTCCTGCATGGCAGGCGCCAGCCANNTGGTGCGGCCAGAGTGCCTGCCAGGCTCTCCGGCTCACCCGGCCGTGCAAGCACGACACCCCGTTCGCATAGCGCGACATCTTGAACGCCAGCACGGTCATGCACAAAGCCTCGTGCGCATCCTGCGGGCGCACGCGGCCCAGCCCCATGAACTCCTCTTTCGAGAGGCGCAGCGACAGGCGCAGTGGTTCCAGGTACTCCTCGACCAGCTGGGCTGGAAAGCGATCGTGGCCTGCATCGACCGGCGTGTGCGTGGTGAACACCGTCGACTGCGCCACGTCCTGGGCCACGGTCCAGAAGTCCGCGCCGGTCTCCTCCATGCGCAGACGGGCGTACTCAAGCGTGGCGAAGGCGCTGTGGCCCTCGTTGAGGTGAAGCCCGCTCCAGTCGATGCCCGCGGCGCGCAGGGCGCGGATGCCGCCCACGCCCAGCAGAAGCTCCTGCCGAATGCGCACGCCCCGATCGCCGAAGTATAGCCGCGCGGCCAGCTTGCGGTTCTCCTCCGAATTGCCGTCCACGTCGGTGTCGAGCAACAAGAGCTGGTTGCGTCCCACGTTGACCTGCCAGACCTGNNGCGCGCTCTCGTATTGGGCGTGCTGCCAACCTTCGGCATCGATCTGTTGGCGGAAGTAGGACTGCCGGTAGAAGAGCCCCACCGCCACCAGGGCCAGGCCCAGGTCAGACGCCGTCTTGACATGGTCGCCGGCCAACACCCCAAGACCGCCGCTGTAGATGGGCAGTGATTCGTGGATGCCGAACTCCGCCGACAGGTAAGCCACCGGACGCACGCGCAAGGGCGCCGCCTCGGTCTGTGCCCAGGTGTGCGCGTTGGGCGACACATAGGCGTGGAACTCGCGGTACACCCGGTCGGCGCGCGCGCGAAAGGCCGCGTCCTGGACCAATTCGCGCAACCGCTCCGAGCTCAAGCNNAACAGTTTGATGACGGATGGGTTCCAGGCCCACCACATATTCATCGAGAGCGCGTGCAACTGTTGATACAGCTTTTCTTCGGGCGCCATAGGGGAGGCAGTTTGTCACAAACCAGGCGCGAGACCAATTCGGGGATATAATGGCTTACCCAATCTCATGGACCAGCCTCGCCTCCTCGCTTTCATCATGGCCGGCGGAAAAGGGGAACGCCTTTTCCCGTTGACCCGCGACCGCGCCAAGCCTGCGGTTCCCTTCGGCGGACGTTACCGCATCGTCGACTTCGTGCTGTCAAACATGCACAACTCGGGAGTGCGGGCCATCTACGTGCTCACCCAGTACAAGGCACAGTCCTTGGTCGAACATGTCCAGCGCACCTGGGGCGCGCGCAGCACGCACGCCGACTTCGTGACCATCGTGCCCGCGCAGATGCGCACCGGCGAAAGCTGGTACCGCGGCACCGCCGACGCCATCCACCAGAACTTCCATCTGGTGGAAATCTTTCGCCCTGACATGGTGCTGGTCTTCGGCGC
>PMBY01000502.1 GCA_003153875.1 Myxococcales bacterium
GTTGGCATGTGCGGGGACGGGGCCAATGATGCCCCAGCCTTGCGTCAAGCACAGATGGGCATCGCGGTCTCGACGGCCACCGATGTCGCCAAGTCCGCCGCCGGAATCGTTCTGACCGAAGCAGGGCTGGGCGGCATCGTCGCGTCGGTGAAAGAAGGACGCACGATTTTCCAGCGGATCTTGACCTACATCCTCAAATCGGTGACGCACAAGTTTGTGGGTGCGCTTTTTCTCTTGGTCGGGCTTCTGATGACCGGGCACGCGGTCCTCACGCCGCTTCTGCTGGTGATTTCGATGATCACAGGCGACTTTCTGTCGATGCTCGCGACGACCGACAATGTGCGTGTGTCGCCTGTCCCCAATGTCTGGCGCGTGGGAAGCATAACTGTAGGGGGAATCGTTCTCGGTTTCTGCGATCTGGCCTTTTGCACAGGCGTCCTGGCGATCGGGAAATACTCGTTGGGGTTTGGCATTGAGACGCTGCAAACGCTGGCAATCGTGACGCTGATCTTTGGCGGTCAGGCGATTCTCTACGTGGTGCGGGAGCGCCGGCATTTGTGGAGTTCGCGTCCCAGTACCTGGCTGATGGTGGCATCGGCCACGGACCTCCTTATCATTGCTACCCTGGCCACGCGAGGAATCCTGATGCATCCTCTGCCCGCCGCTGTAGTGGCCATTCTCTTTGGAGCGGCCGCTGTCTTTTGTTTCCTACTGGACCTGATCAAGGTCCTGCTGTTCCGCCGCCTGAAGATAGCCTAGAAACTCTGCGGGCCGATGCCTACCTCGACATTGTGGTCGCGCCGGTCGTCGGCCAGGGGGATGACCGGGCTTTCTTGTTGAACGCCGTCCACAGTCACGGTCACGCTGCCAGCGGCGGCGGCTGTGCGCACGGCCTTGATGTGGTAGACGGTCTCGCGGTGCCGGTAGTGGACTGTGAAACCTTGCCAGTTCGCGGGCAGGCAAGGGGCGATGTGCAGCTTGTCGACGTCCAGCCTCAGTCCCAGCAGGGATTCAACAATCAGCCGGTACAGCCATCCGGCCGAGCCTGTGTACCACGTCCATCCACCGCGGCCCATGTGCGGCGCGACCGCGTAGACGTCGGCCGCGACCACATACGGTTCCGCCTTGTAGATTTGTGTCGCCTCGGGCGACTTGGCGTGGTTCACGGGGTTGATCATGGCCAGCAACTCCCACGCGCGCTGGGCGTCACCTAGAGCTGCGAAGGCCATCGCCGCCCAGACCGCGGCGTGGGTGTACTGGCCTCCGTTCTCGCGCACGCCCGGGACGTAGCCCTTGATGTAGCCGGGATCCAAGTCCGACTTGTCAAAGGGCGGATCCAGCAATTGAATCAGCCCGTGGTCGCGGCGAACCAGGCGTTTGTCAACCGCATCCATGGCCAGGCGCGAGCGCTCAGGATCGCCGGCTCGGGACAGCACCGACCAGCTTTGCGCAATGGAATCAATCTGGCATTCGGGGCTGCTGGCCGACCCTAGGGGTGAGCCGTCGTCAAAGTAGGCGCGTCGGTACCACTGGCCGTCCCAGCCGCTCGTTTCGATGTTCGGCCGCAGTTGTGCAGCCTCGCTCTGGCAGCGCTCAGCGAAAACCAGATCACCGCGCCGGCGCGCCAGTTCGGCGAAGCGCTCAAGCACGTCATAGAGGAAGAATCCCAGCCAGACACTCTCGCCCTTGCCATGCACGCCAACGCGATTCATGCCGTCGTTCCAGTCGCCCGACCCGATAAGCGGCAGGCCGTGGGCGCCAAAGCGGAGTCCGTGCAAGATGGCGCGCGTGCAATGTGCGTACAGGGTGTCACTTTCTGCGGAGCGCCGGGGCAGGTCGTAGTACGAGTCCTCTTCCGCGCCGACCGGACGGCCGTCGATGAATGGGATGACCTCGTCGAGCACCCCGGTGTCCCCGGTGCCGAGTGTGTATCGAGAGGCGGCCAACGGCAGCCAGAGATAGTCGTCCGAACAGCGGGTGCGCACGCCGCGGCCCGACGGCGGGTGCCACCAGTGCTGGACGTCTCCCTCGCGGAACTGATGGGCCGCGCACAGGAGCAATTGCTCGCGCAACAGTCGTGGTTCGCAATGAATAAGCGCCATTGCGTCTTGCAACTGATCGCGAAAACCGAAAGCGCCACCAGACTGGTAGGATCCGCTGCGCGCCCACATACGACACGCCAGGGTCTGGTAAAGTAGCCAACCGTTGGCCAGGACATCGACGGCCGGATCCGGGGTCTCTACCTGCACCGCGCCCAGAGTATGGTTCCAGCATTGCCAAACGGCCTCCAGCGCGCTCCGAGCCATGGCCGCACCCCGGTGACGATGTACCAGGTTGGCTGCGTCCTCAATGCTTCGCCCCACGCCGAGCCGGAAGGTGATCTCACGCTCTTGCCCGGCGAACATGTCGAAAGGAACCTGGATGGCCGCGCAGGGATCGAGCGTGGCCCCCAGCCTGCCGGAGAGTCGAGTCCGGCCCATGGCGGCCGGGCGTTGTAGCGTCCCGTTGCGGCCGACAAACTCGGCTCGGTCGCCGGTCACCGTGCCGGTCATGTCGTCAGCGTCGAGAAACGCGACCCGATCGGCGAATTCCGTGCTGTAGGGGTTGCACGCGAAGAGCGCACCGGTGCCGGGGTCAGCATTGGTAACCACGGTGGGGGCCGATTTCGCGCGTTGGTCTCCCAGAACCCATTCCACGTATGCGGTTGCCGACAGCCGGCGGGGTCGGCCAGAATCATTGCGCAGCTTGAGCACCAAGAACTTCACCGGTGCATTCACGTCCACGTAGATCCACAGCTCGCTGTGAATGCCGCCCTCGCTG
>PMBY01000031.1 GCA_003153875.1 Myxococcales bacterium
GGTGGACGTTTCCGCGGAAACGTCGTCGTGATCGCGGGCGGCGTTCTCTGTCGGGGCGGGGACGGCGGCGCTTGCGCCGGCCGGCTCGCTTGCGTGCTTCTTCTCGCGGGCGCAATCGAGCGCGCGCATCACCAGGTCGGCCTCATCGAGATGCAGAGTGATCTCCAGACGGACCATTCCGCCAGGCAGATCGCGACGGCGCACGGTTCGTTCCTCGGGCGCGGGCGACTCATCACCAGCCAGGGCCCGCCGGTAGCCGCGGCACAGCCGTTCGAGCTGTGCGCCAGTGGCGTAGGCAGACATCGCAACCAACTCGCCCTCGGTTTCAGGTTTCGCGATGCGGGTCAGGGCGCGTGCCTTGGCGTACGACAGCTTGCCGGTCTTCAGCGCCTGGTCGATCACGGGCAGCTTGCCGAGCGCCCGCGCCACCCGCACCTTCTCACGCGCGGTCGCGGGATCCCAACCAACCCGCCACGCCAGCCAGTGGGCACACGACGTTGCCCCCTGCTCGGCCCAACCAAACGCTTCATCGAAGTGGCGGATGCATTCGAGCAGCCGGTGCGTGGCCGCATCGATGTGCACCGCCAGAACCGCTATCTCCTGACCCAATTCCTCGACGGAGAACATGCCCATTAGCTGAGCATATGTTCAGGCCATCGGCAACTGAAAAGTTAAAGGACTTTGGCGATTTTCTCGACGATTTTCGTGCTGCCAATGCCCACCTGCTACTCGCGCCTGGGGGACTCCTGAGCCACTACAATAGCGCAGCTGCGTGATTAGGTTTCGCGTGGATCCGAGAGGTGAAGCGGTGACAACCTCCAGAGCGGGTCTCGTCGATTCTCGATGCTGAGTCCGAAGGGCACGAGGCGCTGGTAGTGGTCCAGGTTGGCTCTTGCCAGGGTCAGGTTGTTCGCGATGCTTCGATGGCCGCCTCGAGGCCCGGCGCCTCCGGCCCGTCGCTCAGTATGGCAATGAGTGCTGAGGTATCGATGACCATCAGCGGGGAAGTCCGACAGAATCGTATCCAAGGATCTCGTCCGGCGTTCGCTGGTCGAGCCTCGGAAGCGCTGCGCATCGCTTCCGGATCTCCTGCAACTGCGGGCGCAAAGAAGACGCGCGCTTGCCGCGCGCCTTCTGCCGGTCCAGGCGCTCGCGAAGGGCGTTACGAATGGCGTCTGGAACGCTTTCACCGGTGTACGCGGCGATTTCGTGCGCCAGTCTGTCGACTTCTTCGCTATTGATTGGTAGGGCCACGGTCCACCTGTCCTCGTCGTGATTGTTCTTCAGATTCTATCGCCAGAGGGCCGGCAGCGCAACGCCCGTTGAGGAAAGTGCCAGCGTGGCTCGTCAGCTTCAATGCCGCATCCCGAGCTGCGCCGGGTGGATCAGTGGCCACCGCCTCGGCCAGCGCCGCCTGCTGGCCCCGTACTACTTGGAGAATCGGGCCGACCTGGATGCGCTGCTGGCGGAGTTGCGGGATCAGTCCCAGACCGCGTGACGGTAGCTTCGCCGGATGGTTCGGTCCTTGGTCAGCAAGACGGCTCCAGAAAGCGCCGCATGCGCCACGATCAACCGGTCGAACGGGTCGCGCGTCCAACCCAGGTCCATGGCGGCCGCTGCCACCGACGAGAAGTCCCCTTCTGCCTGGGCGAGTCCAAGCTTGCGCCCAAGATCCGAAAAAACGACGCTGGCGTTTTCCGAAATGCGGCCTACCTCGTGAAGGTATTGCACCTCGAGCGCCACCATGGGCGAAATGCGCAACTCCTCCCGGTCTAGCCGGCGTCGGGCGGCGGGCGAGAAACGGCGCAAGTCGCCAGCGTACAGCCACACCACGACGTGGGTGTCGAGGTGGATCACGGTCGCCATTCGCGCGACCAGCTAAGGTGTACCAGTTCTTCTGGATTGCCCTTGATGAAGTCGGGGCGGGCCACCAGGCGATCTAGCCGGCCAGCCGGTTTGCCCGCTACGATGCGCAGCATTCGACCCCGCCGCTGGACCAGCGCGGGAACCCCGGTTTCCAGCACGCCGTCGAGCACCCGGTACACGTCCGCGCGCAAGCGCGACGCGGTCAGCTTGCCGGCTGGGATCTTTCGCACTGCTGCCTTCATGCGTACGTATCAGGTTGCCATGACACGTACGCATGTGCAAGCCTGAAGCATTATGGATGAGGTTCATCTGCAGCAGATCTCGGCGCAGGTCTACGCGCGCGTCGGCGTGGCGACCGCATCGCCCCCGAACAACAGCTTCGGCGCGAACGCCAGCGCAGTGATCGGCCGTGATGCCGCCTCCCTCGCGTTGGCATGGTTTGCCGATCTTAGCATGTCGACGGGTGCATCGCGGTGAGTGCTCGCCGCATGCTGGCCGAGTTCGGCGGCGTGTGCCCGGTCACCCGCTGTGCCAAGCACATGCTCCAGAGGCTCTTTGTTTCGGCTACGTCCCCGTCTCAATGAGCCGCCAACTTAGACTGGATTACGTACTGTGAGATGGGGAGATTTAGCGCTTGGACCCCCAGTGCCACCAAGCGGGCCATCTGATTGGCGCCTTCCGCGTTGAAGTGCAGCGCGTCCGACCCGTTCAATATAATGGTCGCTTTGACTTGGGCATCGCCGATACTTGTATAGTAGGCGAGACCCTCGGATTGCAGGTCAATGACCGGGGTATTGGTTTCCGCGCCTACCGCTATGATGGCCGCGCAATATTCGGGAAAACCATTCTGGAAGACCCCGCCGCTATATTGATGCCGCGGGGTCGGGGTGATCAGAACCGGAATGGCATTCTTCCCGCGCGCGCCGTCGATGTACTGCTTCAAGTAGGTTCTGAAGGTGGTGGCGGGGTCAGTCGCGCGATCCGGACCGGCCACGGACCGGTCATTGATTCCCCACTGGGCAAAGAGATAGTCGCCAGTTTTGAGTAGGGCGACGATCTCAGCCAAGTGCCCTTGATCAGCAAACGACTTGGAACTTTCGCCGCCAATGGCCTTGTTCACAACGATCACATTGCTGGTAAAGAAATTCTGCAGCTCCTGCCCCCATCCCTCTTGGTTGGACGGGTTGGTCGCGTAGGTTGAGACGGTTGAATCTCCCGCCACATAGACCGTGGGTGTTCCCGACGACACGGGGTAGGTGCCCGTCGCTGGAATCACGATCGCACCGCCCGCGGCAGTTCCCGAGGCGCCGCCGGTGTTGACCCTACCGCCCGAGCCTGTGCCGCCAGTCCCGCCGGTGGTGGTCCTGCCGCCAGTGGAGACTCCGCCGGTGGTGGTGCCTCCGGAAGCTCGCCCGCCGGTTGAGGTGCCCCCTGCCACGCTACCACCGGCAATGCTTCCACCCGTGGCGCCGCCACCCGCCACGGTACCGCCCGCCACGGTACC
>PMBY01000337.1 GCA_003153875.1 Myxococcales bacterium
TCACCTGCAACAGGCGGAACCAGCGCCCCACCCAGCACTAGCGCTGCGGCCGGCAACACCGGAACCGCCCAAACGACCCGTACGCCGCAAGCCAGCGGATCGTCAGGTGGCTGTGACGTCGCCGGGGGTAGCCGCAAGGCCACGCGTTGGGGCGCCATGGCAGCGTTCGGCGCAGTTCTAGCAGCCAAGCTCCGCCGCCTCGTCAGCGACGACGACAAGTCGTCGTAGTCCGAGCATCGTCTGGGAGATCCATCACCGGGCGACAGGTCGACTGTTCTGCCTGGTCGACATAGCCTCGTCAGCAGCCAGAAACGGCCGTAGGAGATGCCGCACTGCGCGTCCCTGTACCCCCGTTCTGGGTTGGACAGATCCGTGTCGGGAGGGCTTGCTCGCTGCCCCAAGAAAAGAAAGTGAGCCATCTTCCCGTGCGCGAAGCACTTTGGTTAGTATCTCCCTACCCGAATTCACGGGAGCTTTTCGTGGAGATCAAAATGATGAAGACCTTCTTGCCCGTCGTGTGCTTGTTTCTGGTGTCAATCGCCTCGGGGTGCGGTAGCAGTCCATCGAGCAGCCCCCGCCCCCTCGACCCGAATGCATTTGGTCAGGACTACAAGTTCGCCGACAATCAGATAAGCGGGTGGACCCAGGATCCGGCTTCGGATGGCTTCTGGGCGGGCACAGACTTGATCGCGGGGACGAGCATCGACGGCGCCGCCCAGGCCTATACCGATCAGGGCTTCGTGCAGGGCATGTTCCAGAATCTGGATGGTCCCAATGCGCAATTCTGCACGGTTCGAGCCATGGATTTCGGCACTGCCGCCCATGCCACTGCGATGTATGCGTCTTCGAAGAAAACCTCCATAAGTCAGTCGACTGCGATTCCCACCTATGATCTGTCGATCGCGATTGGAAATGCGGCGGCGTCCGGCCTCAGCGTCTATGCCCATTTTGGGGCCTCCTATTTCGAGGTGTTTTTGAGCGGCCTTGGCGACCAGACTTTGACGTGCACGGAATGTCCGGTGGCACAGACGTTTCTCGACGAACTCAAAAAGAAGACCAACTAACAACGGGGATCAGCAATGCCTGAAGGCTCAAACCCCAAGCGCCGCGATTTTCTCAAGACAGCCGCCGCGGGCGCGGCAGGCGCAGTGGCACTCAGCACCCTAAGATTCGATAGGGCCTTCGCCCAGACGACTGGGGGTTGGACCACCGGCATGCAAGTGAATCCCAACATCGACAACAAGCGCGTTGTCTGTTGTTACGACACCAAGATGCTCACGACCACGCCCTCGACGACGTTTGCCTCACAGAACACCGCCGTCGATGCCGCAAGGGTCTCCTCCAACCTCGACCAGATGGCCATGCAGCTAGCCCAGAAGACCACCGCGACCGAGGCCTGGGCCACGATCTTTCGGTCGAGCAAGCCGTGGGCGAGCACGAAAGTCGCGATCAAGACGAACGCGATATTGGGCACAAACGGGAACCATCCCCGGGTGGCGGTCATCAAGAAGATCTGCGATGTGTTCGTAGATCAGTTGAAGGTTCCAGCGGCAAACATTGTTCTCTACGACGCCAACAGCGACGCATCGAAGATCTATACCAGCTATGCCGGCTTGACTGACGCAACCAAGATACGCGCGGTCGTGAGCGCCAAAGCGCAATCACTAGGCGGCATGGTGGACGTCACCATTGCCAATGTCGCCATCGCGGGCAGGGCCATCACCGGCGTCGCCGATCTTGTCAACGGTGTCGTCGACATCCTCGTGGATATCGCGATCGTGAAGAGGCATAGCGGCCCGGGAACTTCGTACTCATTCGGCAGCTGTTCCTTGTGCATGAAGAACCATCTCGGCACATTCATCAACAAAGGGAGCGAGACGGGTACGGGGGACGCGAGTGCGACGGGGCTGCACAGTCTGGCGGCCATCTTCGAGATCAACAAGCATCCCGCCGTTCTCGGTGGCAATCCCGTCCGCCAGCAACTGTGCATCGTGGATGGCCTGCTGGCGAACGCCAACGGCGCCGGAGGCACCTGGGATCAAAGAGTAGACCGGCTCGTCATGGGGACCTTTGCCCCCACGGTCGACTATCTCACCGCGACGAAGATCATGAATGACGTCATGGCCAAGCCGGACGCCAACAACAACTTGCCCAAGTTCCTCACGGAGTTCGGCTACACCACGACGGATCCAGTGTGGGTTGAAATAGCAGGCGGCGTTGTCACTCCCACGGGCGGCAGCGGCGGGAGCACTGGAGCCGGAGGCAGCGGCGGTGGCGGCACCACGGGAGGCGGCGGCACGACCAGCACCGGTGGCTCGAAAGCAAGCGGCGGCTCGACCGCTAGTAGCGGCGGCTCGAAAGCAGGCGGTGGCTCGAAAGCAGGCGGTGGCACGACTGCCAGCAACGCTGGCACGACTGCCAGCAACGGCGGCGCGACCGCCAGCAACGGCGGTACCAGCGGGGCCGCGGGCGACAACAACGGCGGTACGATTGCCGCGGGCGGCACGACTGCCAACGGCGGCGCGACTGCCAACGGCGGCGCGACTGCCAACGGCGGCACTACGGCAAATGTGACGTCGGGGTCGGGGGGCTCGCCGGCCACCGGCGGAACGAGTGCCCAGCCCGGGACGGTCGCGAGTTCGGCGGGCGGCAGCACCGCAACCCCCGCAACCTCGGGCGCGCCACACACCAGCGGGACATCGGGCGGCTGTGATGTCGCCGGGGCAGACCGCAAGGTCACCCGATGGGGCGCGATGCTGGCGTTCGGCGCCGTGGTGGCCGCAAAGCTTCGACGGCTGGTCAGTGACGACGATCAGTCATCGTGATGCGACCCGGGCGGAATCTCCATCAGGGCGTGTTGGGCTAGACCTGCCCACGAGGTCGACACGGCGTTGTTGGCATCCAGCAACGGCCGCATCGCGTTGCCACATGCTGGATTGCGCAGGGTCGGGAGAATTCCCGACCACCCATGCGCCCCGTTCGTGTTGTCGGTGCCCTGGCCAGGGGCCGATGGTGTACACTCCCCCCATGCTCGAAACACCTCGCGATGCGCCACGGTGGCATCGCGAATCCCTGAGCCGATGTTGCGGCCTGGACCACTGCCTAGCCATAGGCCGAGTTGGGTTCTTGAGCAAGGTTTGCTCGACAGTGTTTGTGGTTTGGAATCTGCATCCGAATTTCTGATCAAAGAGGAGGCGCCGTATGAAGTCTAAGTCTCTGGTGGCTGCCGCGATAGCGTTCGCAGTGGCATTCACGATTGCTGGAGCCGCAAGCGCCCAGCGATATATGGAGAAACTCGATCGCGGTCTGGTTGCCGTGAAATCCGGGAGCGGCTATTTCCTGAGCTGGCGCCTCTTCGGGACCGACCCTCAGGACACCACCTTCGGGTTCAATGTCTACAGGGGCACCAACAAGCTCAACGCGACGGTGATCACCAACTCCACGAACTATCAGGATAGTGCTGGCGGCACCGGAACCTATACGGTCAAAGCGGTCACCAACGGCGCCGAAGGCGAGACTTCTGCGCCTGCCATCGTCATCGACAACAGCTACCTCACGATCGGCTTGACCCCGCCTCCCGCGGGAAGCTCGCACGGCTCGAGCTATACCGAAACCGCGAATGATGCCAGCATCGGAGATCTCGACGGTGACGGCCAGTACGAGATCGTACTCAAGTGGGATCCTTCGAACTCCCACGACAATGCGCAAGAGGGATACACGGGGCCGACCTACCTCGATGGCTACAAGCTCAACGGTACGCGGATGTGGCGGATCAATCTCGGGCCGAACATCCGTTCCGGCGCCCACTACACGCAGTTCATGGTGTACGACCTCGATGGCGACGGCATGGCCGAGGTAGCCTGCAAGACAGCTCCGGGCACCAAGGACGGAACGGACAATTTCCTCAAGACCGGCCCTGCCGCCACTGCGGACCACACCATCGACTACACGAGCACCGCCACCGTAACGCAAGGCAAGGTCGTGACGGGGCCAGAGTACTACACCATTTTCAGTGGCAAAACTGGGGCGGAGCTGGTGACCGTCAATTACAAGCCGGACCGCGGCGCTGAAGGCGTCTTTGGCGCCATCCAGGGCATTGCCACTCCTGCTGGCGATCTGGGGTGGGGGAATGACAGCAACTACAACTTCGTCGACCGCTTCCTGGCCAGCGTGGCCTATCTCGACGGGGAGCGGCCGACTGTGATTCCTTGCCGCGGCTACTACTGGCGATCGGCCCTGTGGGCGCTCGACTGGCGAGATGGAAAACTGACCGAGCGTTGGTACTTCGACACGGCGGCGGTCCCGGGCGCCAAAGGAAAAGATGGGAAACTTCTTCAGTCCTCAGAGGGATATGAAAGTCAGGGGGGCCACAGCATCCGCCAGGGCGATGTGGATGGCGACGGTTATGATGAGATAGTCTATGGCTCGGCCACCATAGACCACGACGGCAAAGGCCTCTATTCGACTGGGCTAAGGCACGGGGATGCCTTGCACATGTCGGACCTGGACCCCAACAGGCCGGGACTGGAAGTCTGGATGGCGGATGAGCAGTCAAGCGAAAATGGTGGAATACGTTCACACTTCCAGGATGCCACCGACGGCACGATTCTTTGGGAGGACAAGGGTTCGGGCGACAATGGACGCGGTTGTACCGGACCGCTCATGCCCAACATCAAAGGCTGGCAGATGTGGTCGGGCTCCGGCGGCCTCTATGACGTCAGCCAAAAGACGGTGGGGAGCATGCCTTCGTCCGACAATTTCACCATCTGGTGGGGAGCCGATCTGACCCGCTTCCTGGAGAACGGAACTTCCATCACTCCCTACAGCGGCGGCGGGGCGGGCTTGAACGCCAGTGGCTGCACCTCGAACAACGGCTCCAAGTCGACGCCGGCGCTTACGGCGGACATATTCGGCGACTGGCGAGAGGAACTGGTGTTGAGAACGACCGGCAACGATGCATTGCGGATCTACACAACCACCACGCCGACTACGCAGCGCCTCTATACATTGATGCACGATCCGATCTACCGGCTGAGTGTCGCCACAGAAAACGTGGCCTACAACCAGCCGCCGGAGCCGGGAATCTACATCGGACCGAGCATGACGCTGCCGCAGGCGCAACCCAAGATCAAGTACTACGGTGCGGCGCCAAATCCGACAGGCGGCACAGGCGGCACGACGGCTACCGGCGGCGCCGGTGGCACGACGGGCAGCCCCGGCGGCACCACGGGCAGCCTCGGCGGTGCGACGGGCGGATCGACCGGGCCCAAGGGAGGCACGACTGTCACCGGCGGCACCACCACTGCTTCCGGCGGCGCTACCGGTGGATCCACAGGAGCCAAGGGCGGCACGACGACTGCCGCTGGCGGCGCGACCGGAGGCACTGTAGCCACCACTGCCACAAAGCCGCTAGTGGGCGGTACGGTCGCGATCGACACGTCGCCATTGGGGGGCACCACCACCGCGTCGAGCACGACGGCCACTGAGACGGGCGGAATCGGCGGTACGGTCACGCCTGACACCTCGCCATCGGGAGGCACCACCACCGTGGCGAGCACGACTGCTGCTCAGACGGGCGGAGCCACAGGCAACGGCAGCACTTCGCCATCGGGAGGTACCACCACCGCCACCACGGGAGAAACGCAAGCTGCCGGCCAGGCAGGTTGCGGCTGTCGTCTCGCCGGGGTCGATCGCAGCGCCGCCCCCTGGGGCGTGATCCTGGTGCTCGGCGCCATGCTGGCCACGAGGCTTCGCCGGCGTGGCCAGCGTCAACGTCGATCGTAAAGCCCGCTTCGTCGCGCAGAAACCACTCCAGCGCGCACTCTCGCTCGTCGCGGGAGATGCGCGCCTGGCGCACCCGCTCGGGGACCACGCGGGCGCCCGAGGACGAAAACCAAACAATCACCACCCCCTTGACGGAACGGAGGTTTCGGCCTACACAAAACCCTGCACGGGCGTTTAACTCAGTGGAAGAGTATCACCTTCACACGGTGGGAGCCGCAGGTTCAAATCCTGCAACGCCCACAAGCTAGGGCCGCGAGATCGCAAGGTTTCGCGGCCTTTCCTTTTGCCTCAAACCCCAATGTGCCGGCTTGGCCCTATCCCGATGGTTGCCTTGCTGGCCGACCGACCATGGCCTGGTCTGGGGCTGCGCCCCGGTCTTCGGTTGGTTCACATCAACCCCATAGGCCCTTTCCACTATCCGCGATCGGCCCACAGTGCCTCGATGGGTGCGGCCCACATCCAATCGCCGAAGGGCAGCGTTTCCCGGCCCGCGTACAGCAGGACGCCCGCGCGCAGACGCTTCCCGACCAACGCAGCGAAACTGCGCAGACCGCGAAAATCCCTGTCGGTCACAGTGGCCGCTGCCTTGATCTCCACTCCCACAAGCTCCCGACGGCGATTCTCCATCACCACGTCCACTTCTTGGCCGGCGCTGGTGCGAAAGTGGAACAGCGACGGTCGCGCCTGGGAGCACGCAGCCAATTTCATCAGCTCCATCACGACGAAATTCTCGACCAACGCGCCCTTGATGACGGGCTGCCGCTCCAGCGCTTCCGCATCGACGCCCAGCAGGTGCGCGAGCAGTCCGGCATCGTTGAGGTAGAGCTTGGCCGTCTTGACCAGGCGCTTGCCAAGGTTGTCGGACCAAGGCGGCAGCCCGACCGTGAGATACAGGGCATCGAACAGAGCGAGATAGCGCTTCACGGTCATCTGGTTCATCCCCAGGCTGCGTCCCATGTCAGCAAAATTGAGTGGGCTGCCCGCGCGCGCCGCCAACGTGGCCAGGAGGCGCGGAATCTGTATGACACCCTCAATCTCGGCGAGATCTTTCACGTCCCGCTGCACCAGCGTGGTCAAGTATCCGTCGAACCATCGCGTACGCGCTGCTGGCGTCGCGCGCGCCAAGGCCTCGGGATATCCACCGACAAACACGCGCTCAAGCAGCGTCGCCCGCGAGCGGCCCCGGCGGGCGGGCCGGCCAGCGTGGCCGGCAAAACAGGCATCGACAAAGCCCGGATGCGTCCCCTCGATTTCGGCCTGGGCCAACGGCCACAGGGTCAGGATCTCCATGCGCCCCGTCAGACTGTCCGACACGCGGGGCAGAGCCAGCACATTGGCCGAGCCGGTCAGCACGAAACGTCCGGGCAGGCGGTTCCGGTCGACCGCTGCCTTGATGGGCAGGAACAGTTCGGGGGCCCGCTGGACCTCGTCGAGAAATGCCCGAGAGGGCAGCGCCTCCACGAAACCCTGCGGGTCGCGCCGGGCCGACGCCAAGGTGTTGAGGTCGTCCATGGTTTGGTAGCAGGCGTCCGGCTGGCCGGCCTGCACCGTCTGCACCAGCGTGCTCTTGCCGGTCTGCCGCGATCCCGCCACGAACACCACAGGGGTATCCTCGATCGCCTCCCGCAACTTGTCCCGAAGCATGCGCGTGAACATGCATGTAAATCTAACAGTTGCTGTTGGATTCACAACCACGGAACGACACCGTAGGCTCGCGGGACGCGCAAGACCCTCTGCGTTTTTGCCTATGCTCTGCCCAAGAGCCGGTGATATCGTGACTCGATTCGCCAAAACCGTAGCGAGCCTTGTGGCCCCATGTTGCCCACAAACCCTCCTTCAACTCCAAAACAACACCAATGAACAACTTGGATCGCATCAACCAAAGAATCGGCAAGTACAGATGGACGATCTGTGCCCTGCTCTTTTTCGCTACCACGGTCAACTACCTGGACCGCCAGGTCTTGAGCCTGCTGAAGCCCAGCCTGGAGGTCGAATTCAACTGGAGCGACACCGACTACGCGAACATCGTGACGGTGTTCCAGTTCGTGTATGCGATTTCCATGCTGTTTGCTGGTCGTATCATCGACTGGCTGGGAACCAAGCTGGGGTTTGCCTGGGCGCTGGTCGTTTGGTCCATCGGCGCGGTCCTGCACGCATTCGCCAAAGGGACTGGCGGATTCATGTTCGCCCGGGCCGTGCTCGGCTTCGGCGAGTCGGGAAACTTCCCTGCCGCGATCAAGACGACCGCCGAATGGTTCCCCAAGCGCGAGCGGTCGTTGGCCACCGGGATCTTCAACTCCGGCGCCAACGTCGGCGCGATCCTGGCGCCCCTCACAGTGCCCTGGATTGCTAAACACTTTGGCTGGCAGGGTGCGTTCATAGTCGTGGGTGGGATCGGTTTCCTGTGGCTCATTTTCTGGTTCTGGCTCTATGCCGCACCGGCCAAGCAAAAGCGTCTGGGCAGGGCTGAGTTCGACTACATTCACAGCGACGCTGACGAGCAGGCCGCGGAGGCAAAGGCCGCGGAGGCAAAGGCGGCCGCTCCCGATGGGCCGAAAATCCCTTGGTATGTGCAATGGGGGAAGCTGCTGACATTTCGCCAGACTTGGTCCTTTGCCTTCGGCAAGTTCATGACCGATGGCATCTGGTGGTTTTTCCTCTTCTGGCTGCCGGCATATCTCAAAGCGCAGTATGGGATGACGGGAACGCAGATTTCCGTTCCCATCGCTGTGCTCTACACCATGACCTGCGTCGGGAGCATCAGCGGCGGCTGGTTCCCGATGTTCTTCATCAACCGAGGCTATGAGCCCTACGCAGGGCGCATGCGGGCGATGATCCTGATCGCCCTGTTTCCTCTTTCGGTCCTGCTGGCCCAGCCCCTGGGCGGCTTCAGCTACTGGGTGCCGGTCCTGCTCATCGGCGTCGGCGCTTCCGCGCACCAGGCCTGGTCAGCCAACCTGTTCACCACGGTCTCCGACATGTTCCCCAAGAAGGCCGTGGCTTCTGTCACGGGCATTGGCGGGATGTTTGGCGGCCTCGGCGGCATCCTGGTCAGCAAGTCGGCCGGCTGGCTCTTCGATGCCTATCGGCAAGCCGGTATTGCCAAGACCTGGGCCGAAGCCAAGGCCGGTACGCTGGGCGCGTACCTCGATCAGATCCGCTCCCTCCACCTGTTGAACAAGCACGGCAGTGTGATCGATCTCAACAAGGCCGAGTTGGGCAGCCTCCCCAAAGAGGTTGTCACCCAACTACAGGCCATCAATGCCAACGCCTTCGTTGAGCTCAAGAAGTTGCAGACGCAGTTGGTGCTGTCCGAGATGACGAAGTCCTACTCGATCATGTTCACAGTTTGCGCCCTTGCCTACGTCATCGCCTGGTCGGTGATGAAACTGCTAGTTCCGCGCTTCAAGAAAATCGAGAACCTGTGAGCGGCGAGGCTGAGCTACGCTGACGGGCGAGCATCGCATTGACTGCGGCTCGAAGTTGGCTATTTCACCACAGAGAGCACAGAGGGCGCAGAGCCGGACCGGAGAGAAGAAAGGGTGGGCCTGTCTGGTCCGAACCCTTTCCTTCCTTCCGGCCTCTGTGTTCTCTGTGCTCTCTGTGGTGAAAGATCCTGGTCAGCGTAGGTCGGTTGGCCCGACGCCGTCCATGTCGTCGAACGTCTGATTCTCGCCGGCCATGCCCCAGATGAAGCGGTAGTTTCCGGTACCGCAGCCGCAGTGGATAGACCACGGGGGCGACAGCACCACCTCCTGGTTGCGCATGAAGAGGTGCCGGGTCTGCGTGGGCGGGCCCATCAGGTGCACAAGTGCGCTCTCGCCGAGGTCGAAGTAGAAATAGACTTCCGCGCGCCGGTCGTGGGTGTGCGGCGGGAACGAATTCCAGACGCTGCCTTCCGCCAGCTCGGTGAAGCCCATCACCAACTGGCAGCTCGCCATTCCGCCCGCGTGGATGTACTTGTGAATCGTGCGCCGGTTCGCGTTCGCCGGGCTGCCCAGCGTCGCTGCCGTCGCGTCCTCCTTTTTCATCACCGCTGCGGGATAGGCCGCGTGGGCTGGACAACTCAGAAAATAGAACTGCGCCGGCTCTTTCGCGTTCGCGCTCTCGAAGACCAGCGAGCGCGTGCCCATCGGCACATACACGCAACCCAGCCGCGGCAGTGAGAACGACTTGCCGTCAACCTGAACCGTGCCCGGCCCGCCGACGTTGATCGCACCGAGTTCGCGCCGTTCCAGAAAGAAAGCCCGCCCGGTCTTGGGGTGGTTCGGTAGTTGCAGGGGCGCAAGCGGCATGGCCCCGCCCACCACAAGACGGTCGAGGCCGGTAAACACGCCGCGCAGCTCGCCGGCGCCGAAAATATCCGCAATCAGAAAAGAGTCACGCAACTCCTCCGTGCTCATCCCCACCACGTCCTGCGGTCTCGGGATCCACTTGACGTCGTCGTTGAACATCAGGCGAGAGTACCCACTGTCGCCGGGACGGTCAACCACAGATTCCCAAACCCCGACGCTGGTGCGGCCAAGATGTTCGGGATTCACTGCACTTCGAAGTGATGAATGTGCAGAAAGAAGTACCAGCCTTGCAGCAAGACTAGGACGGTGAGCAACGGAAAGCGCAACATGGGGTGGCGGTCCAGCCAACGGCCCCAAGGCAAGAAGGCAGGCCAACAAGAAGCAGCGTAGCGGCCGAGTCCGAAGCCCCCGATGGCCCAAAGGACGATGAGCAGGGGAATGACCGCGGCCGCGAGTTCGAGGTGGCTGCGTCGGAAGAGGAGGGCAATGGCCCCGATGGTAGGCAGCAGCGCGAGAGGAATGTAGACCGCGACCTGCGGCCTGCGCTGGAAGTTCTCCAGCGCTTCGCGCGCGCCCCACCACGCCGTCGCACCCCAGTCGCTACGCGCCTTCCAAAACATCAGGGGATCGTGAAAGACGCGCCAGCAATACAACAGGTAGAGACCAGCAAGCAGAAAAGGCGCGAGCAGGCCGAGCAGCGGGAGTGGCTTCTTGAACAGACCGGAAAACCCTCGCTCACGCACCTGCGCCGCCAGCAGAGTGCATCCCATCAAGATGGTCAGATGGCGCGCCAGCACACCGAGCCCCAGGCAGACCCCAGCCGAAATGTGGCGGCGGGTGCTGCCGAGCAAGACCGCCGCGGCCGAAAAGAAGATCATGATGGTCTCGGGGTAGCCCGAGGAGTGGAAGAAGGACAAGGGAAAGGCGGCGAGCACAAGCAGAGACCAGCGGGCCGTGCTCTCGCCTTCCAGCCTGGCAAACACTCGGTACAGGACCAGGTACGCGGCCAGGCAGAAGACGTTGGGGATGAGCAGAATCGCGTAGTCGATGGGAATGGGGCTGACCCATGCGAGAACACGCGCCGCCATGGGCAATCCTGGCCAGAAATTCGTGCTGACTCCAGGCGCGGCACCAGTCGCCGCCTCATAGCCGTTGCGGGCGAGATGGCCGAACCAGCCACAGTCCCACCGGCACAGGGCATCGAGTGCGGGATACTGGCGCAAGCCTGCGAGACCGCCTTGCACGCGCATGGCGGGTACCAGGCGGAGCGCCAGGTATCCGAAGGCGAGATAGCAGATACGCGTGACGAGAAAGAGCCACAGCGAAAAGGCATACCAGTGGCGAGAGGGAGTCCCTTCGTCGGATCGCAGGAGGGTCGGCGCAAGTCCGAGGTCGAAGGAAGCTGGGGCTCGACTCATGGGAGAGGCAGGTGGTGGGTTTGCAGATAGAAGAACAGACTCTGAAACAGCATGAGGGCCGAAGTCGTTCCAGCGAGCACGAGCGGCGAGCGGGCCAGCGCCACGCCCAGAGGGAGAAAGGCAGCCACGCAGATCCAGAGCTCGCGGCCGGCGGAGAATCCATCGCACACGAAAAGCAGGACAGCCTGCAACAGCAACAGGGAGAGAGAACGCCAATCGCGCGCGCGGGCCAAGAGTGCGGCGCCGGCGAGGAGAAAGCCCAAGCCAGGCGCAAGCAACCAAAGATACGCTGCGCTGGGAATGGCAAAATTCCCCAGACAGGCAGAAAGATGGAATCGCTCGCCTCGGCCCAAGACCGCCCAACGGGCACCAAGGGCAAGCATGGGAAGGATCATGGCGGCCCAGCGCACGACGGCAGCAGAACGTCGTTCCGCCCCGCCGCCGTCGCCACGCCAGACCGCTGGCAGGGTGGCCAGGGCGACAGGATGGGCCAGCACGCCCACGGCCGCCGCGAGTCCGGCCCCCACACGCTGACCTCGCTCTGCCAGCAGCAGCGCCGCGATGCTGGCCAGAAGTGCGAAGCCTCGGGGATCACCGTCGGAAAGGCGAAAGGACCAAGGGGCGGCCGCGAAAAGCATCACGCCCGCGGTCGCAGTGGCGCGGTCGGTGCGGCGGCCCAGCCACGCAAAGAGGAGCACGAACACGCCTGCGTAGCTGAGCAGCGAGAAGGACATCAGCCACAAGTCCGCAGACCGATGCCCTGCCAGCTTGGCAACTGCCAAGAAGATCAGAGAGAGATGAAGATCCCCGGGCCGCAGTGCCCCGCTTGCCGCGAGACGGACGTGCTCGCCCAGCTCAGGGCTCGCCCGCTGCGCGAGCACGGCAAAGTCACGCACAAAACTCGCGTCCCGCACCGACGCAGGGCCAAGGGAGCCGCCGACAAGAGTTCCCAGCCACGCGACGAGGTGAAGCCCGCTCCAGGTAACCGCGCAGATGGCCAGGGGAGGCACCAGCTGGTGCATCCGAGCTGACCATGCGGCAGGTAGTCGAGGCGCGCTCATCGCGCCGGGACTATAGACAGCCTCAGGATGGGCTTTCAATTGGTTCCGGCGACCCTGAGGCGTTGACTAGCCAACGCCTCAGTCCTGTGAGATCCTCGCGGGATGATGGGTCGTGTTCGCACGTCGCCTTTCGCTAACCGCCATGCCTTGACGGTGGCGTCGGATTACACATCTGCGGAGGCCGGCTGGCAGGCCGCCCAGCCATCATCTTTAGGCATCATGGGTTTGACGTCGAAGGCTGACCATCGGAGGCACTGATGCGTTTTGTAAAGGTCGCAATCTTGTCGGTGTCGTGTCTGGCGCTGGGGTGCAGCCTGTTTTCCAAGTCGAACAAGGGCAGTCCCGGAGATGACCCGCCCGTCATGTACGGGGGGGCCGGGCCCAACATCGGGGGTCCGGGAGGAATTGGTGGTGGCAATCGCGGAGCCGATGCCAGCATGACGCCGACCGATGCTCCGGTCGCAGACTCGGCCGATGCGGCCGGGAGCAGTGCGCGCGCCGACGGCGGACCGGACACAGCCGGCGGTCTTGACGGCAAGAAGCCGACGGATGCGGCCATCCACAACGGTGCGCAGCGCTGGACATCCTTCGGGTACCACACCTTCGCCTCGTGTACCTGGTTCTCGGCCACCGATGGCTTCTG
>PMBY01000129.1 GCA_003153875.1 Myxococcales bacterium
CGCTTTACCAACCTTTCACCTTCGCGAAACACAACGGCCATATGTTTCTGGTACACCCAATAGTACGGCTTGCTCACAGGGAGGACTAACCCATGAAGACAACTTTGATGGCCAGCCCAATTCTTGCTCCAGGCGGCGCCTACTGGGGCGTACGCATGCAGAACAGGAGCGAAGGACACTTGTGGCAGCACTACAAGAGGACTTTCCTGGCGGCCCAGTTGGCCATTGGTCTGGTCTGCTGGATAGCCTACCAGGCCGCAGCTCCGGATCTGGTGCCCGCTGCGACGGTCTTCGTCATCATGCAGGTGAGTGCACTGGTGGGTTCAATGTGGGCCAATCGTTTGCGAAGAACCCTGATCTCCAGCCGCCCGTCCGTCCTCAACTAGGTGAAATTGCAGACAACCCATAACTTCAATGGTCCCCAACAGCGCAACTGAAGATGCACGCACTCGTAGAAAATCCCCAGCCGCGTGCCAGGCAGGATCTGGCCCTTCTTCTCGAGGTCAGTGAAGAGCTCACGCGAACTGCCGCGCTCAACGAGGTCACTGCGCCCGTCCTGCAGCGCATGGCGGCCCGCATGGGCATGCTCCGCGGGACTATCACGATTCTGAATCGCGCCACGGGCGCCATCGTCATCGAGGACGCGTTCGGGCTCAGTCCGCACGAGATGGAACGCGGCCGCTACGCTCTCGGCGAAGGGATCACCGGCAAGGTGATCGCGACTGGCGAGCCCGCCATCGTTCCGGACGTCGTCGACGAACCGCTGTTTCTCGATCGCACGCGCGCGCGGCGCCGCAACCGCACCAGCGAAGGCAACAAGGTTTCCTTCATTTGCGTTCCCATTATCAACGGCAAAGAGGTCGTGGGAGCGCTGAGCGTGGATCGATTGTCCCACGACGAGGTTTCCCTCGAAGAGGACGTCCGGCTGCTGACCATCATCGCTTCCATGCTCGCGCAAGCGGTGCGCATGCGACAGGCGGCGCGTGAGCAATACGAGTCGCTGGAACGCGAAAACGCGCGTCTACACAGCGAGCTGGCCCAACGCTTTCGACCGGCCAATATCATCGGAAACTCGACGGCTATGAGCCGCGTGCTCGCCGAGATCGCGCAAGTCGCAGGCAGCCCGACCACCGCCTTGATCCGAGGCGAAAGCGGAGTGGGCAAAGAGCTGGTGGCCCAGTGCATCCACTACAACAGCCCGCGCGCCGACAAGCCCTTCGTGCGGGTGAACTGTGGAACGCTGCCCGATGGCGTCGTGGAAAGCGAGCTCTTTGGCCACGAACGCGGCGCCTTTACCGGCGCCGTGGCGCGCCGAAAGGGCCGTTTCGAGCTGGCCCACGGTGGCACGCTATTTCTCGACGAGATCGGCGATCTGCCACTGACCACGCAGGTCAAACTGCTGCGCGTGTTGCAAGAGAAGGAGTTCGAGCGGCTGGGCGGCAACGAGGTCCTGCACGTCGACGTTCGCATCATAGCCGCGACCCATCGCGATCTGGAACAACTGGTACAGCAGGGCCAATTCCGCGAAGATCTGTTTTACCGACTCAATGTGTTCCCGTTGTACGTTCCGCCATTACGCGACCGCCGCACCGACGTACTGCAACTGGCTGACTATTTTGTCGTGCGTTTCGCCAAGGCGGCCAACAAACCTGTGCGCCGCATTTCCACGCCGGCCATCGACATGCTGGTCGCCTACCACTGGCCCGGCAACGTGCGCGAATTGCAGAACGTAATCGAACGCGCGGTTCTGCTGTCCACCGACGGGGTTATCCACGGCCACCATTTGCCTCCCACCTTGCAGACCGCGGAGGCGAGCCACACGCCCATGCGGGGCAAGCTCCGTACGACCCTCGACAGCGTGGAGCGCGAGATGATTGTGGAGGCGCTCAAGAGCGCCCGGGGCAACATGGCCGAGGCGGCACGCAAACTTGGTATTTCGGAACGGATGATTGGACTTCGCGTGGAGCGCTTTCGCGTCGACCTGGAAAAGTTGCGGCGAGCCTCGTAGGCCGCGTCGAGCGGGACCCAGGCTTCCTGATTGCGAACGGATTGTCACGGCGTTGTTTCACATGTTTCGCGGCAGTTGCATCCCGGCAAATCCGTCGGAAACTCGCGCCTGGACCCATTGTCGAACCTCATTTGCTCTGCTTTCATCCTGAAGAGAGGTGACGCCATGAAATCCATCGACGCTATAATCAAGCCATCCAAGCTCGACGACGTGAAGCAACGGATCCGGGAGGTCGGGGTCAGGGCCATGACGCTGTCGAATGTCACTGATTGCGGTAGCACTGCCGGTAGGCTGAGAATCTGCCGAGGCGCGTCCTACCTCATCGACGGCGCACCCATGGTGCGAATCCAGATCATTGTCGATGAGGACATGGTGAACACCGTTGTGGACGCGATCCTGGCGACCGCTCTCCCCGGCGAGGTCGACAATGGCAGTATCTCCATCTACCCGGTGGCTGAGACCATGCGCATACGAATCGATGCGCGCCCCTCCGTGGCGATCGGGGATCGCCATCTCGACCGTGCCAGGGTCGCCTGAAGCAATCCAGCGCGACAGCGTTCGCAGCCTCCAGGCTGCGGCGCGCACTTGATTCAGGCGGCCTATGCCGCACGGGCTGCCTGCGCCTCTACCCTGTTCTGTTTTGGTCGGGTAGCGGAGGCGTTTGAGGCCCTTGGATTCCACAACGCGGGTGCATTCGAGGTCGGACTGGCGGTCCAAATCACTTCGGTGTGAGACGTGCTGGCTACGCCCGCGACAGGGCGCAGCTCCTCGTTGAATCCGGCCCTACCCGAGCGTGTCCCGCCGACGCCTGATCCTACGCGAATGTAGCTCATTCGAGTCCCGCGAACCGGCGTCTCGTGCTGAGCAGACACCCAAGTGCCCGAGTCCTGCGGACTTCCGGTCCTCTGTCAGTGTTGTCATCGCTCTGGCAGGTCGCTTGCATTGGTTTATTGCCGTTACCAGGCCTCACATCAGGAAGGACACCATGAGACAGATTGCAATTTACGGCAAAGGCGGCATTGGCAAGTCGACCACCACGCAAAACACGGTCGCCGGGTTGGTTTCGCTGGGCAAGAAGGTGATGATCGTCGGCTGCGACCCCAAGGCGGACTCCACCCGTCTCATGCTGCACGCGAAGGCACAGAATACGGTGATGGACCTCATCCGTGAGCGCGGCACGGTCGAGGATCTGGAACTCGGCGACGTGCTCAAAGTCGGATACGGCGGCGTGAAGTGTGTGGAGTCAGGCGGTCCCGAGCCGGGGGTCGGATGCGCTGGACGCGGGGTTATCACCGCCATCAACTTCCTCGAATCCGAGGGCGCGTATACACCGGATCTCGACTACGTCTTCTACGACGTTCTGGGCGACGTGGTGTGCGGCGGGTTCGCGATGCCCATCCGCGAGGGCAAGGCGCAGGAGATCTACATCGTGTGTTCGGGCGAGATGATGGCCATGTACGCTGCCAACAACATCTCGAAGGGCATTCTGAAATACGCGACTTCGGGCAAGGTGCGCCTGGGCGGCCTCATCTGCAATTCGCGCAATACCGATTGCGAGGCCGAGCTGATCGATGCCTTGGCCAAGCGCCTCGGCACACAAATGATTCACTTCGTCCCGCGCGACAATGAGGTACAACGGGCCGAGCTGCGGCGCATGACGGTCATCGAGTATTCGCCGGAGCACAAGCAAGCCCAGGAGTACCGCGAGCTGGCGCGCAAGATCGCGGACAACAAGATGTTCGTGGTGCCCAAGCCGCTGCAGATGGAGGAACTGGAGGGGTTGCTGATGGAGTTCGGCATCAT
>PMBY01000368.1 GCA_003153875.1 Myxococcales bacterium
CATTCCAGCTTTTCCAGCTCCTCCATTCGTTCTTCGTACTCGACGCCTTTGGCCTTGAGCGCCGCCACCGTCTCGCCCTTCAGTCGATCGAGCTGCGCATACAGAACCGGCCGCGGATTCTCCAAAATGGCTTCGACCAGCGAGAGCACGTCAAAGGCATAGGTTTCCGTGGTTGCATCAAGCAACGGCAAGGTATCGACCAAGTAGAGCGACAGGGTGTGGTGCAGGGAGAAGTCGTGCTGCAACTCGGGGCTGGCCACCGCTTGCGGGCAGCGCGCCTTTTCGTCGAGGACCAGGCTGACCAGCCCAGCCTTGCGCAAGGTGCGGAAACAGGCGGCGGCGGTCCGGCGGTGGCGGCGCTTCATCACGTCGCTGTCGTGGCACGCGGCGATGACTTCCAACAATTTGCGATAGCCGCCCCCGCGGTGCGGGTCGCCCTTTTCTCCCTGCAGAAGCGTGAGCAGCAGCCCGTGGTTCACGGCAAAGCGCGACTCCAGGGGCTCGGGCGTGCCCGCGGCCAGGCGATCGAAGGTGCCCTTGTCGAAGTGCACATAGCCTTTCTGGGGCGGCTTCTGCATGTGCACCTTTTTGCCGCCGGCGGCCTTGGCCTTGAGGCGCAGATTTTCCACCACATGGGCCGGCGCCTGCGCGACCACCCAGCCGCGCTCGTCGAAGCCCTTGCGGCCGGCGCGACCCGCGATCTGCTTGAACTCGCGTACGCTGAGCACGCCGTCTTTCTGTCCGTCGTATTTGCACAGTTGGGTGAACAGCACGGTGCGAATCGGGATGTTGACTCCGACGCCGAGCGTGTCGGTGCCGCTCACCACCTTGAGCAGGCCGCGTTGGCTCAGGCGCTCGACCAGGCGGCGGTAGCGCGGCAGCAGGCCGGCGTGGTGCAGTCCGATGCCGTGGCGGAGAAAGCGCAGCAGCTCCTTGCCATAGGGGCTGTCCAGGCGCTCGTCGCGCAGGGCGGTCTTGACGGCCTCTTTCTCGTCCTTGCTACACACGTCCACGCTCATCAAGTTCTGCACTTCCTCGGCGGCCGCGCGCTGGGTGAAGTTCACCAGGTAGATGGGGGCGCGGCTGTTCTTGATGAGGTCGGCAATGGTTTCGTGTAGCGGCGTGTCCCGGTACTCGAAGTCGAGCGGCACGGGACGGACAGCGCCGCGCACGCTGGACACTTCACGGCCAGTGAAGGCCGCCACCTGGCGTTCGATGGAGGTGGTGTCGCCCAGGGTGGCTGACATGAGCAAGAAGACGGTGTCGCGCAGAGTGACCAGGGGAATTTGCCAGGCGATGCCGCGCTCGCGATCGCCGTAGTAGTGGAACTCGTCCATCACCACGTAGTCGGCCGGAGGGCGCGACCGGCGCAGCGCCATGTTGGACAGGATCTCGGCCGTGCCCACCAGGATGGGCGCGGCGCTGTTCACCGAAGCGTCGCCGGTGAGCAGCCCCACCCGTTCGGGGCCGAAGCAGGCGCACAGATCGAAGAACTTCTCATTGACCAGGGCCTTGACCGGGCAGCTATAGAAACCGGTCTTGCCCTCGCACAAGGCCTTGAACAGGAAGGCGGTGGCGACCAGCGACTTGCCCGATCCGGTCGGCGTGGCCAGCACCACGTGCTTGCCGGCCAGGATCTCGAACAGAGCCTCTTCCTGTGCGGGATACAGCGACAGACCCAGCGCAGCCACGTAGCCGAGGAATTGCTCCAGGACTTGGTCCGCGTCCACGGGCCCAGGCGGCGGGGCCAGCGGCGCGGCTGGGCGAAGCTCGGAAGCCGTGTCGGTCATGGACGCCTGCCTTCCACGGTCGGGCTAGCGTCTCGGCGCGGTCGCAGGCCGGGGTGTGCGCTCGAGTGCCACCGTGAGCGCGAGGTCGACCTCTTTGTCGTAGCGGATGGGACGCGAGACCGGCAAGAAGCCCTCTCTGCGCAGTTCGACGACGTGCACGGCCAGATCCCGGCGCACCTGCGCGCGCATCGGCGTGGGCGCGGGAAGCTTCCTCCCGTCGAGCACGATGTCGGCGCCCTGGGGCTGCGAATCGATGAGCAGGGTTGCGGGCCGAAGCCACACAGCGGCCACGGGAAGCGGAACCACCACCAGGTGAACCAGCGCCGCGGCTGCGGCGAGGACGAAAAATAGCACGACCAGGACAGGCACCAGAATTCCGCGCCGCCTGGTCAGCGGCGTGAGGGCCGGAGTCGGGTAGGCTGTGCCAAAGGGAGTCGGCAGCGTGGGACGTGGGTTGATCATCTGGCGAGGCGCGACCAAAACGGTGCCCTGCACACCGGCCAGTGAGGGCCGGGGCGACTTGGCGGCCGGGGTTGGTCCGCCGGTCGGCCTTTGCGCGGGTGTGGTTCTGGCCCGCCCGGCTAGCTTTCCTTGCAAGGGAATATCGGACTCGGGCGCGGTCTCGTCGGACCACAGATCGGGCGCCAGCCGAATCACTTTGGTCGGCGGCCGAGGCTTGCTCAGGCTGCCAGACGGCAACAGAGTGCGCAGCAGGAGCTTCAACTCGGTAGCTTCGCCAGAAGGTGGGCGTGGGACCAGATCGAGCGCCCCACGACAAGCGTTGGCAAAAGCGGCTGCATCGGGAAAGCGATCGCGCGGATCAGGGGCCAGTGAATCGGCGATGAGTCGTGCCAGATGCGGCGGCAGGTCTGGCCGGCGCTGCTGGGGCGAGAACACGAGGCCAGAAGCCACCTGGCGCCAGGTCTCGGCCTGGTTCGACGAGTCGCGAAGCGGATACCCGGTGAGCAGTTCGAACAGCACCGCGCCCAGCGAGTAGATGTCACTGCGTCGGTCCAGGGCCACGCCGCGCGCCTGTTCCGGCGACATGTAGGCCAGGTTGCCCTTGAGCGACGAGATCAGCGAGTTGTCGGTGCGCCGCTTGGCCACGCCAAAGTCGGACAGTTTCACCTCGCCGGCATAGGAGAGCAGCACGTTGTCAGGCGAGATATCGCGATGGACCAGGCCTGTGGGCTGGCCGTCCGTCCCGCGCAACTCATGCGCGAAGTGCACGCCCTCGCACAGCTCGCCCATGATGTAGAGGGCGATGGCGTCGTCCAGGCGCTTGGGCAGGCCATCGGGGCTGGAGGCCTTGCGCAGCACTGCCAGCAGCTCGCCCAGATCGCGGCCGTCCACATACTCGAGCACGATGAAGTACTCGCCCTCGGGCGAAATGCCGAGGTCATGAATCTGCACGATGTTCTTGTGCGACAGCGAAGCGTGGATGCCGGCCTCGACCAGCAGCATGTGAACGAAGCGTTCATCGGCAGCCAGATGGGGCAGAATGCGCTTGATGGCCACCGGCTTCTCGAAGCCCTGTTCGCCATAGGCTCGGCCCATGTACAGCTCGGCCATATCGCCCACGGCGAAGCGGTCAAAAAGCTCGTAGTGTCCGAATCTCATCGCTGTCAGGTCTGCACAAACGTCCCAGGGGGCAATCATACTAGCGCGCGATTTTGCCGAGTGGGACGAAACCCGGCCCCAAAACTGATAGCCTCGCAGGCATGGCCGCCGATTTCACCCTTGTTCGTGCCTTGGCCCGGCGTTCCGTCGACGAAGGCGTGATTCCGGGATTGGTCTTGGGCATTGCACAGGGCGGGCAGGTGCGGTTTCTTGATGCATTCGGCCATCGACAGGTCGTGCCGGAGGTCGAGGAGCTGACGACCGAGGTGGTCTACGATCTGGCCTCGCTGACCAAGGCGGTGGTGACCAGCCTGCTTGTCATGCGCGGAGTCGGCAGCGGAATCTGGGGGCTGGACGACCCGCTCGGCAAGCACCTGCCATACCTAGCAGCGCGGCCCGAGGCGACGCTGCGGCGGACCTTGGCCCATGCCGCCGGCTTTGCGGCCCATCGTCCATTCTTCGAGCAGGTCATCAAGGACGGCGTGGCTCCTGCGCAGGGACGGGAACGCATCATCGCGCTGGCCGCGGCAGAGCCCTTGGCCTATCAGCCAGGAACGCGTTCGCTTTACTCGGACCTGGGTTTCATTCTCTTGGGCGATCTGGTGGAGCGCGGGTTGGGCGGCCGGCTGGACGCGCTGGCCGAGCAATTCCTGTTCAGGCCGCTCGGGCTGCGCGCCACGGGCTTTTCCGGTTCGGCTGCGCTTTCTGGCCGAAAGATCGCGCCCACCGAGCGTTGTCCCGTGCGTGGGCGCATGCTCGTGGGCGAGGTACACGATCTCAACGCCTTTGCCATGGGCGGGGTGGCCGGCCACGCCGGGCTTTTCGCCAACGCCGCGGATCTGCTCCAGCTCGCCAGCGCTTTGTGCGCCGCCTGGCGCGATACGGGGCCCGCGGGCGGTTCGCCTCTGGTTCCCGCCGAGGTGCTGCGTCTGTTCTGGCAGCCGGTCGGAATCCCAGGATCGACCTGGCGCCTCGGCTGGGATGGGCCGTCGGCCACCGGATCGCTGGCCGGTGATCGCCTGTCTCGCCAGGCCGTGGGCCACCTGGGGTTCACCGGGTGCTCGCTCTGGATCGATCCTGAGCGCGAGAGCAGCATCGTGTTGCTGACCAACTTCGTTCATCCGACGGCGCGCAAGGATCCGCGCTTCCGAGCCTTGCGTCCGGCGCTGCACGACGCAGCCCTGGACGCCATCGGGTATNNCGTGAAGATTGCACTCGGCCAAATCAACCCCACCGTGGGGGACTTCGACGGCAACCTGCGGCTGGCCGAGGATGCGCTGGCGGCAGCCGAGGCAGCGGGTGCCGATCTCCTGGTGCTTCCCGAGCTGGCGCTGTCGGGCTATCCGCCGCGCGACTTGTTGGAGCGCGCCGCCTTCGTGCAGGCGGGCATGCGCAGCCTGGACCGCCTGGTGGCGAGGGTGGGCTGCGGGCCCGCCGGCCGCTCGGCCGGGGTGATCGTCGGTTTTCCGGAGCTGCTGCCCGAAGCGCCGGTGGGTCGCCGGATCGCCAATTCCGCGGCGCTCATCCACCAGGGCCGCATCGTCTCGGTCCAGCGCAAGTCGTTGCTGCCGACCTACGACGTGTTCGATGAGTGGCGCTACTTCGAGCCGGCAGAGGCCGTGGCGCCGGTCGAGTTCGCGGGCCGTCGCCTGGGTATCTCGATCTGCGAGGACATGTGGAACGCTGGCGATTTCTGGCCGCGGCGCCTGTACCGCGAAGATCCCATCGAGAAGCTGGTGGCCGCGGGCGCTGTTCTGCTCATCAACATTGCGGC
>PMBY01000402.1 GCA_003153875.1 Myxococcales bacterium
AGACGATATTCGTCGCCGATCTCCTTGAGCGTGCGCTCGCGGTCGTTGACCAACCCAAAACGCTTGCGCAGGATGTCTGCCTCGATTGGCTTGAGCACGCTCAGAAGCTTGAGCATCTCTCGCTGAGTTTCGCTGCTCATCATCTGGTCCGGAGGCGCAGGCGCCTCGTTGGGATCGACCAGCACATCGATGAGCCGTCGGCCGTCGTCGTCAGAAAGTGATCGATCAAGCGACACCGGGTTGTCGGCCAAGAAGGTGCGCATCTTCTCCAACTTTTCGGTCTCGATCCCCGTCACCGAAGCAATCTCCTCGGTGGTGGCCGGCCGCTCCAGCTTGGACTGCAGCTCGCGTTCCGACTTTGCGATGCGATGATAGGCGTCGATCATGTGCACGGGAAGACGCACGGCCCGGCCCTTGTCAGCCAGCGCTCGGCTGATGGCGTGACGGATCCACCAGCTCGCGTAGGTGGAAAAGCGGAAGCCGCGCCGATAGTCATAGCGCTCCACCGCCTTCATGAGGCCGATGTTGCCCTCCTGTATGAGATCAGGCAGGGGCAGACGGCCATGGTTAAAACGCCGCGCAATGGACACGACCAAGCGCAGGTTCGCCTTGACGAACTCGTTCTTGGCGCGCTTGACCACTGCCGCCTTCAAGGAAACGCTGTCCACGAACTGGCGGAAAGCCTTGCTGTTGGACTGGAAGCCAATTCCATCGATGGGACGCCCCAGTTTGGCCGCACCGTTCAAACGATGGATCTCGGCCATGGCGGCATCGACGAACACTCGGTCGATGTCCAGCTCCTTCAGCTTGACCGCAAGGCCATCCACCAGTTTCTCGAACTTCTTGTTCTTCGCCGCACCAGCGCGGCTTCCGGCGCGCTCGGCCATGGTTCGGTAGGCTTTGAACTCAGGCAGAGGCCTGCCGATGGCAGCCTCAACGGTCGCGGCTGCGTGCCCTGCCCACGTGGTGAAGCTCAGGATGACGCGCCACAGGCCCAGCTCAAGTTCCTCTATGTGGCGCGCAGTCTCGAACTCCTGCTCGGGCCGCAGGACTTCCAGTTCCGCCATATCGCGGAAGTACATCGAAAGGAAACTCTGGGGCTCCTCAGACTTCTTGACCTCACCCTCAGGCCCGGCAGGCCGCGCAACGACCTCCTCGTCCTCTTCAGTTTCCGAGTCGTCATCGCCCTCTTCGTCGGGAACCGGGACGAGCTCAACCTCCAGATCCTCTTCCGGAACCGCAACCACTGCGACTTCGATGGGCTCCAGTTCCGCGGGTATGTCGTCCACTGCTGCGGCGAAAACGGCTTCCACCATCGGGGGCTCGGGCAGTCCCATCTCGATAGCGACGTCATTTGCTGGTCGCGGCAGAGAAACAGGCTCCCCAGTTATAATTCTACCAGTACGGCGGATGGCCGCCTTGACGCGGCTATTTCCGACTGCCGTCCGCTGCCTGCGAGTTGCTTTGAATCTTGTTGCTGTACGGTCCATTGCGGCTTCTCAGTAAGGTAATTGCTGTGAGGGCTCCCTACTACACGTATACAGGCCTGGGCGCCAGAATATTCCTGGCATCGTTCATTGACTCTCGTACACTTTGATGTTCGACCCGGGCTATCGGTTTCATTCGCGCTATTTTCGTCCGCCAGGCAGCAAGATCGGAACCGAGCTGAGGCTCAGAATTCCCCCCAACGCCAGATTTTCCGGGATGTTGGTGTCTTCAAGCTGCCTGATTGTTCAATCGCGGTGCAAGAAAATGCAAAATACCGCGACTTCCGTCCGGCTACGTCAACGGACGCTCACACACCAGGACAACGTGCCGCGATGCGGCTCCGAGAAATGGCTCCCTGTTCTCCAGGCTTCCCGACACTTCAAGAACTTGGAACCCGGCGCGACGCAAGACCCTTCCCAGCTCATGCAGACTGTATGCGCGAATCGAAATCTCATTCTCGAGCTGGCGTCCATCTCCGAATACGATTGAACGTCGAACCAGAACCCGGCTCGTGTGGAAATCAAAATCCACTTCCTCCAGCACCACGCACCCGTCGCCCTCCCACCAGGCCCGGCTGGGCAGATCGGACACGATGTAGTCTCGGTTGATGGTGTCGACCAGAAACCGCCCGCCGGGCTTGAGCGCGCGACAGATCGACGTGGCGACGCGCAGGTTGGTTTCCTCGTCGAAGTAGCCGAATGACGTAAGGACGCAGTACGCGGCATCGAACTGACTGTCGTAAGTCATCTCGCGCATGTCCGCATGCACGAAATTGACCGACAACGCCCGACGTTGGGCTTCATCGGCCGCCCGGATGAGAAGCGGCAACGAGAGATCCAGCCCCGTCACCCGGAATCCACGCTGGCCGAGCTCGATGGCATGTCGGCCGTAGCCGCACGCAATGTCCAGCACTTCGCCCTCGGCCGGCGGAGACAGCGCTTCCTTGACGAAGGCCGTCTCCCTCAACGTCTGCTGGGCAGTCATGAAGGGCAACGTGCGCAGGTAGTTTTCGTCAAAAACCTCTTCAAACCAGGGCTTGAGCCTTTTCTTGAGAGGCCGGCGCGACAGGGCTTCAGGCAGAGGCAGAGCCTCGCTTGCCAGGTCTTCGGCTCTTGCACCCCCGACCGACGCGCCTGCCTCCACGGAAGGTTCCGGCCGCGGCGGTTGTGAGGTGGCCGCCAGCACTCCGGAAATGGCAGGCACGGGCGGGGGCGTGGGGGTCGTGGGCAACGGAGAAGATGGCGTGTCGCCTGGCTCCATGACCTCGAATTCGCCGTCCTTGACCTCGCCGCTTTCAACCATCCGTATCGGGGCCTCTGGCAAGGCGCCCGTCGTGGCACTTGCCTGCGCCACCGGCGGAGAGACACCTCCGGCCGGCGCTGCCGTGACCCCGGTTCCCGCCACAGGGCGAGGTGCTTTCAACGGCTCAGGCGGCGGCGTCACCGCCTCCTCCTCGCGTTTGGGTGGCGGCGTCGCCGCCTGCATCTCGCGTCTCGGTGGCAGAGTCACCGCCTCCATCTCGCGTCTCGGCGGCGGCGTCACCGCCTGCAACTCGTGTCTCGGTGGTGGCGTCACCGTCTGAGCCTCGCGTCTCGGCGGTGGCGTCACCGCCACCGACTCGTGTCTCGGTGGTGGCGTCACCGCCCGCACCTCGCGTCTCGGGGGCGGAGTCACCACCTCCATCTCGTGTCTTGGTGGTGGCGTCACTGCCTCTTCCGGCGTACCAAGCACCGTAGCCTCACCCGCTCCTGCTGGGGCGTCGGCAACTATGATTTCGAAGCTCTCACCTCGAGGCGAGGATCCGTCGGGTATAGATCCTTGGATGGCCTCTGGCAGTGCCCCTTTGATTGCTCCTTCGGCAAGAGCCTCAGGCGGACCTGATGCCTTGGGCGTCACCACGTTCTCAGCGTTGGGAGCAGACACTGTGTTTGGCGTTTGGCTTGCGGACGAGGCTTTGCTCCGCGAATCCGGAATGCACCACTTGAGCGTCAGATCATGGCCCTGCTGGGCTTCCGGCAGTGGCCCAGCGTGGCCCGTCCCTACGGATGCAACCGTATCCCGCGAGGCTGTCGAAGGCGGTCCAGCGGCAGGATCATTCTTGTTCATGACGCCGCACCAGATGACGAAGGGACAAGCCTGCCCACTGTCGATCCCATACGTATTGCGCTCCCCACGGCCAACTTTTCTAGAACCACATGCTTGGGCTCGAACACGGCAATGGTCGTCGACCCGAGATTGAAAACTCCCAATTCATCGCCGCGCCCAACGCGTGGCGAATCAGTGAAACTCTTCCTACGCACACCACCAGTAGCAAATCCCGGAGCATGTGTGGCCACGTCCGGATCGTAGCAGGCCGTGATGTGACCCACACCCACAGCAGCCACCATGACCACGACCGAGAGTCCAGCGGCCCCGTCGATGACGGTCACAAAACGCTCGTTGCGCGCAAACAGCCCCATCTCGCGGGCTACGCTGCGACTCCCCACCGGAAACAGTCGGCCTGGAATGTGCGTCCACCCAACGATCTTGCCGCTCACGGGCGAGTGGACACGGTGGTAGTCGCGCGGCGAAAGGTAGGTCACCAGATACGGCCCCCCCTCCAGCCGAGCCGCCAATTCGCTATCTGCCAGCAGGTCGGACAGGGTGAAGGCTGAGCCCTTCGCTTCCAGCAGCATGCCCGCCGAGACCACGCCTGAATCGCACACCACGCCATCGGAAGGCGCCACAACCGCATTGGACTCCGCGGCGACTGACCGCGCCCCGGGTCGTAGCTTGCGCGTGAAGAACTCGTGCAGGCTCGTGTACTGGTCAAGGGGCCATTCCGCCTCCGCCAGATCGATCTCGTACTTCCTGGCAAATGACTTGAGCACCAGAGCGCGAACCGGCTTGGGCAATTTGCGTCTGGCTCCCCATCCGACGACCCCGGATAGGGTTCTCTGCGGCGCAAGCCGCCAAGCGGACCGGACGACTCGCTCACCGAGAGATAGAGTGGACATTCCGGTTCAACCAGCCGCAAGAAAGCAAGATCAGAGAGAAAACTCTAGGCCAGGTCTTGCTTTCTGTGCAACCGCTTTCGATGTATCCCCCGCCAGCAAGGAATTCTTTCGGAACGCAGAAAAGGCGCTGACGCATCCGCCAATAGGCATTTCTGCCACACACGGCTGCGACAACGCCTTCCTGCGCGGCTCACGCGCGAATGCGTTACGCGTCGAAGTAGAGCGCGAACTCAAGCTGGGTCGGGCGCAGGCGCGACGGCTTGATCTCGTTCTCCTCTTTCCAATCGATCCAGGTGTCGATGACATCCTTGGTGAAAACGTCGCCCTTGAGCAAGAAGGCGTGATCCTTCCTGAGCGCCTCGATAGCGTGCTCGAGCGAGCCGGGCGCCTTGGGGACGTCCTTCATTTCCTCGGGCGACAGGGCGTAGATATCCTTGTCCAACGGGTTGCCGGGCTTGATCTTGTTCTCGACACCGTCGACGCCCGCCATCAGCATGGCGGCAAAGGCCAGGTACGGATTGGTCGTCGGGTCTGGGCAGCGGAACTCAATGCGCTTGGCTTTGGCTGAGGCGGCCACGGGCACACGAATGGCGGCCGAGCGGTTGCGCGACGAGTAGGCCAGGTTGACGGGCGCTTCGAAGCCAGGCACCAGGCGGCGATAGCTGTTGAGCCCTGGGTTGGTGATAGCCAGAAGCGCCGGCGCGTGCTTGATAAGACCGCCGATGTAGTAGAGCGCCGTCTCGGACAAACCGGCGTACTTGTCGCCGGCGAAGATGTTCTTCTCACCCTTCCAGATCGACTGGTGACAGTGCATCCCCGAGCCGTTGTCTCCGAAGAGCGGTTTGGGCATGAAGGTCGCGGTCTTGCCGTTGCGACGCGCGACGTTCTTGACCACGTGCTTGTACCACATGGTTCGGTCAGCCATGACCGTGAGCTTGTCGAAGAGCATGGACAGCTCGGCTTGTCCCGCTGTCGCCACCTCGTGGTGGAAGACCTCGATGGGAATTCCGATCCCCTGCAGCGTCAGCGCCATTTCGGCGCGCAGATCGTACTGCGTGTCGTTGGGTGACACCGGGAAGTAGCCGCGCTTGTAGTCCGGCTTGTAGCCCAGGTTTCCGCCCTCCTCCTCACGCCCGCTGTTCCAGCGGCCTTCGATGGAATCGATCTTGTAGAAGGACTGATTCGGCCCCTCGCCGAAACGAACCTCGTCGAAGATGAAGAACTCCGGTTCCGGTCCCAGGTATACGGAATCGCCCAGGCCGGTCTGCTTGATGTGCGCCTCGGCCTTCTTGGCGACGTAGCGTGGATCGCGGCTGTAGGGCTGTTGGGTGACGGCGTCCACGATGTCACAGATGAGGGAGAGCGTCGGCTCCTTGAAGAACGGGTCGACGCACGCGGTGCTGGCGTCGGGAACGAAGATCATGTCGGACTCGTGGATGGCCTTCCAGCCACGGATGGAGCTGCCGTCAAAGCCGAAGCCTTCGCTGAAGGATTCTTCCTTGAGCCGGTGGATCGGCATGGTGGTGTGCTGCCACTGACCCAAGAGATCGACGAATTTGTAGTCGACAAGCTTGAGTCCACGCTCCTTGACCAGTTTCAGAACCTCGGCTGGTGACATTGCTACGCTCCTCCTGCGCGCTCGATGCGCATAATTGTTGGGCGAACCACTCAATCCCTCTGGTTAGAGGGCGTCCTCGCCACGCTCGCCAGTACGTATGCGAATGACTTCCTCTACAGGCAATACAAAAATCTTTCCGTCCCCGATGTGGCCCGTGCGGGCCACCGACATGATGGCTTCCACCACATCCTTGACCATGTCGTCCTTGACGACGATCTGGATGCGGACCTTGGGCACGAAATCCACGACGTAGGCAGAACCGCGATACACCTCTTTCCTGCCTCCCGTTCGCCCGAATCCCTTCACTTCCGAAACCGTCATACCCTGGACGCCGATCTCGCGCAGTCGATCCTTGACGTCATCGAGCTTGAACGGCTTGATGATTGCTTCGATTTTTTTCATGTGTCACCGGGCGCAGAGACTAGAGGGCCTTGGCTTTGGCTTCAATCCTCTTCGTTGATCACGCCAAAAGAAGATTAGCGATCCTAGGTTTCCGGCGTATTTCCTGTTGGCAAATTTGGCGTAACCCGGTGGGCCTCACGCCAACCCCCCAAGAAGATGCGTTAGCCTGAGCGCGGCATTCGTATCCCGGCTCCTCTCCCAGTGCCGGCCCCGGCTATTGGCCGATCGCCAGACCGCCGACGAGATCGCGCACGTCGATCACGCCCTGGGCACGGCAGTACTCTTCCATCTCACGAATGATCCGTTCTGCCGACGCTGGGTCAACGAAACTCTGCGTGCCAACCTGCACACAGCTGGCTCCCGCGAGCAAGAACTCGATCGCGTCGTTGCCGTCCTGGATGCCGCCTATCCCACAGATGGGAATGCCGATCTTCGCTCGATACACCTGATAGACCATGCGCAAGGCAACCGGCTTGATGGCCGGACCGGACAAGCCACCGAACACCGTCGCGATCTTCGGCCGTCGGGTGCGCACGTCGATGGCCATGCCGGTGATGGTGTTGATGATGGATACCGCATCGGCCCCGTTGTCAGCACAGGCGCGCGCCAGAGCCACGATATCCGATGTGTTGGGTGTCAACTTCACCCACAAGGGCTTGCGAATCACGGCCCGGCAGGCCTTCACCAGATCGCCCAGCACCGACGGATCCCGACCAAACTCGATACCCCCTGCCTTGATGTTGGGGCAGGACACGTTCATCTCTAAGCCGTCAACCCCGTCGAGCGCGGCCAAACGGGCGCCGCAGTCGACATACTCGTCGAAGGTAGTGCCGAAGAAGTTGACCAAAACGCGGGTTCCGCAGGAACGCAGAAATGGCAGCTTCTCCTGAGCAAACGCCTCGACGCCGACGTTCTCCAGGCCGATGGAGTTCAGCATGCCTGCGGCCGTCTCGCAGATGCGCGGGGGCGGATTGCCGAGGCGGGGCTGGGGAGAGATTCCCTTGGTCACCAGCCCGCCCAAGCTGCGAAGAGACAGCAGTGCGTCGAATTCCTGCCCATAGCCAAAGGTGCCCGACGCGGTCAGCACCGGATTGTGGAACTCGACCCCGCCGCAGTTCGTGCGTAGCGCTGGCGCTGCGGCTGCTCCCCGCGTGTCGAGACTGGAGGTCATTGCTGGCCCCCTTCGCTCCGGCTGGTCGAAGCAGCCGGCGCGTGGGCCATCACTTCAGAGGCAGGAAAGACCGGACCGTCCTTGCAAACGTATAGGTACGGGCGCGTCTGCGCTGCCACTGCGCAGCCCAGGCAGACGCCGATGCCGCAGGCCATGTGCTGCTCCAATGAGAGATAGCACTCGATGCCTTCGGTCTGGGCGATGCGTCCCACAGCCCAGAGCATCTCGCTCGGACCGCAGGCCATGATGCGCAGACGCCGGGTCGAAGCCGCTGCACGCCAATGTTCGAGTCGAGCTTCCAGNNGGCGATTCCAAGGGCGCGCATCTCGCCAAGCAAGACTAGGTCGCGTGAAGTCCTGCCGCCGTAGAGCATCTCGGATCCGCTGGCCAGGCCGAGCCGCGCGGCTGACTCGGTCTGCATGAAGAGCGGCGGCAATCCGACGCCCCCGGCCACCAGCAAATCGGTCACGTCGGATGAAGGCAGGGGAAAGCTGTTGCCGAGCGGCCCCAGAACCCAAAAGCGTGACCCAGGAGGCGACCGTTCCATCAGAGCGGTGCCCTTGCCAACCACCTTCGCGAGCAAGTCCGCGCGCCCCTCGTGAGTCACTGACAAGAGCGACAGCGGCCGAGGAAGGAGAGGGTCACGGCCCCAATCGCCACGAAGCATCACGAACTGGCCAGGCCGACTTCCTGCGAGGGGTTCGCAGCCCCCAAGTCGAAAAACGAAATACCCACCGCCGAGCGAACGGTTCTCAATGACGCGGGCGTCGAAATAGCGCATCTACTGCCTACGCTCTCTTTTACAACAGCAGCACCCAGCAGCGCCACGCTTGCCGTTCTGGTTTCCCCATGTTTTCTTCGATTTGAGTTTTGATTGACAGTTCAACGCATAACCAATTGAAATTCTTTGCAAATAGTCAGTCTCCCGAAGTGGTCACGGGGACAGATGCTATGATTTTCGTGGTGCTACGCCGTGTGATTTGTTGCACGTCGCAGTCAGCTGTGTTACTAGCCGAAGTTGTCGTGAATTCAGGGCTTTGATAATGGACTTCATGTTTGAAGATGAGGTCGACGAGGTCGGATCCGATGTAGAAGCCTTTTGCCCAAAATGCAAGGCTGACACGACTCACGTCGTCATCTCTAAGTACGAAGACGAGATTCGCCGCGTCCAGTGCAATCCATGCGGGGACGTGCACTCGTTCAGAAAGCCCCGAGGTGAAGCAGAAGACGACGTCCCGGAGCCTGTCGCGGCGCGCAAGCGCGCCATGATGAAGAAGCACACCTGGGAAGAGTTCTTCGCCAAGCATGGCGAGAAAGATGCCAAGCCGTACGAGTTCCGCGAGGGCTATCGCGAAAACCAGATCGTATCCCATCCAAAGTTCGGCAAGGGCTTCATCTCGGAGATTGTTTCGGAGAGCAAGGTGGAGATCACCTTCGCGGACGCGCGACGAATCTTGGTCCACAATCGCAAGGACATCCCAGGGTCGCCATTGGCCGCCGAGGATGACGGGCTACCGTCGAGTGCTCTTCCCGCGAAGCCCGCGGCCGGGACCAAGTCCAAGGACAAGAAGTTGCCGGCGACGGCCAAGCCCGCACCGCCCGCGCGAGAGTCTCCAACAGAGACGGCGCGCAAGGGTGGCGTGGTGGCATCCAATAGACCCGCGTCAGAGGCGATCGCGAAGCAGCCAGTCGTCAAGCAGCCCGTGGTCTCAAAGCCAGCCGCCAAGAAGCCGGCTGCCAAGAAGCCAGCCGCCAAGAAGCGCAAGTAGCAAGAGTGCCAGAGCCGGCCGGCTTTGCCATCATCCAGCAGCTACCGGATGACGAGCACGAAGATGTCATATAAGGCGTGGGTGTAGACAGCTACAGCGAACCCGCGCCGCCAGAAGAGAAGGCCAAAGAAGAGGCCGGCTAGCACTCTGAATACGAATGGGCCGAGCACGAGCGGGTCGCCGTAGGGCGGGAGATGGTGCATCGCGGAGAACACCGCCGACGAAAGTATGAGGGCTGCGATCAATGCTGCCCACCGGGCGACGTGCACGACCCTCTCCAGCACAAAGGCCAGACCGCTCAGTAGGCCCAGACGGAACACGCTTTCTTCGTACACGCCGGCACCCAGCGACATCACAAAACGGGTCACGAGGCCCTGCCCTTCGATCCCACCCGCAAGTCTTGGCGAGATGCCCAGCACCTTGGTCATAACAAAGACGATCAACGACCCCATGGTGAGGGCCCACACCACACTTTCGAGAATGACAGGGACCACCACCGCGCGGTTGAAACGCTGGCGCCGGCCCAATACCGCCACGGTTACCAGGAACAAGACCAGGACGCCTCCCAGAAAGCCCAGATAGCCAGTCAGGGTCAGGCCGAAGGTGCGGAAAAGCAGCGTCGTGACGAAGTCCGCCCCGTTCAACATGGGCAGAGTGAACAGAACCCCCACCTGGTAGATGAGAAAAAGAGGGAAGACGAGGACAAGGCTCGTCAGCAGGTTTCTGGGGTTGTCGGCGGCCGCTGGCATGACGGGCTACCTGGAAATCGACCGCGCCTCCCGGTCATGCCACAGCTGCGAGTTGGGAACTGCCTCGGCCGAGCGGCCACGGGATCCGGTCGCGCCGTCGCCAGAACGAGCCGCCGCTCGCGCCGCGCCGGGCGTCTGCGCCGGCGGCTCGACCACTGCAGCCACTTCGCGCTTGGGGTCGAGATACTTGCGCGCCACGCGCACAACATCGGCGACGGTAACCTTCATGATGTTGTCGCCGTACAGGCGATAGGATTTCCACCCCTGACCGTAGGCTTCGTAGAAGGCGAGCGCCGCCGCAATCGCGCTCTTGCGCTGCAGCCCGATCGCGTGGGTTCCGATGAGATAGCGCTGCGCTCGCTGCAATTCGTCTGCGGAGATGCCGTTCTCCGCCATGGTCTTGAGTTCCTGCCGGATGGCGTGCACGGCTTCTTCCACCTTTTCGGGGCTGGTGGCCACGTAGACGGCGAAATAGCCCGGGTCCATTCCTTCAAGGGAAAAGGCGCTCACCCGATAGGCCAGNNCGATCGGGATTGGCGAAGGTCACGCCCGGGAAGCCAAGCACAACATGCGCCTGCTCCTTGGCCAGGAACTTGAAAACCTGTCTGGGCCCTTCAGCGGCCGGCTCGACCGTCACCTCGGGCTGCTTGGCGCCCGCTTCGGATGCGTCGGCAAAAAGCGTGGCCACCTTGGCAATCACGCGGTTGGGATCCACGTCGCCCACCACGGCCAGGGTTAGGTTGTTGATCGCGTAGAAACGACGGAAGTGTTGCAGCAACTTGCGCCGGGTGAAGCCCGCCACGGAATCAGCCGTGCCCAGAGGATCGAGGCGATAGGGATGCTTCTTCCACATGCCCGAATGAAAGAGCCGGAAGGACACCTGACCCAGATTGTCCTCCTGCGCCCGGATGTCGTCGATGACGATTCGCCTTTCCTTGTCCAACTCCTCCTCGAAGAAAGCAGCGTTGAGCAGGCAGTCCGCCACGAGATCGAAGCCGCGCTCAAGATAGCGGGAAAGGAACTCAGCCTGCAGCCCGAGGCTGTTGCGGCCCGAGTAGCCCGAGATGCTGCCCGCCATGCCCTCGACCTCGTGCATGATTTGCTCGGCGCTGCGAGTCTTGGTACCGCGTGAGAGCAGCGCCGCCAGCATGTGGGAGATGCCGTTGGATCGCTCGTCCTCGTAGCGGAGTCCACCCACCCAGGTCGCACGCACAGCCACGATGGGCACCGAGGCGTCCCGCAGGACCAAGAGCTTCAGTCCGGAGGGAAAGACGTGCGTGACGACACGATCTCCCTCGCCCGCGGCGGACACCCGCGCGAAACGCGCGTCGGCTCTGGCCTCGGCCGCCTCGGCGATCTTCTTGATCGAGGCCGTGGTCTTGTCGGTCTTCGCCCTCTGCTTGTCAGTCTTGGGCTCAGGCAGCTGCGCGAAGATGGTCAGATTCGGCACCCGCAGGTATTGGGCAGCCACACGCTTCAGATCGGCCGGGGTCAGCTTCTGCACGCGGTCCAGGTAGCGATCTTCGAAGCCCACGTCGCCCGCGATGGCCGTGAAAAATCCCAGCTTGCGCGCGTGGCCCTGAACCGTCTCCTTGTCGTAGACGCGGTCACTCTCCAGGATGGTGCGCGCCTTGGCCAACTCCTCCTGCGCCATCTCTTCGCGCGACAGACGCAGAATCTCGTCGAGCAGGGCGCGGGTAGCCTCGTCGACGCGCCCCGGAGGAAGGCTGGCGGCCACCACCATGAGCCCAGGATCGCGGGCAGAAAACAGATAGGCCGAGGTATTGGTCACGAGTTGGCGATTGCGCACCACCTCGAGATTGAGCCGCGAGCTGTCGCCCTGGCCGAGCACGACGGCCAGAAGATCGAGCGCAGGAACATCGGCGTGGTTGATGGCAGGGGTGTGAAAACCCAAGAGCAGCTGGGTTTCCTTCACGTCACGGGCCGCCGCGACCACGCGCAGCTGGGATTGCTCGGCCTGCTTAGGCCGGACCGGNNAGGTTGCTGGCCACGTAGCACTTGGAGAAGAAGGCCACCAGATCGTCCCGTCGCAAGCGGCCCACCGTGGCCTCGGTCCCGATAATGGGACGGCCATAGGGATGTTGGTCAAAGGCTGCGTGAAACAGCCCCTGCCCGGCCTGGCGTTCCGGATCGTCAAGTCCCTGCTTGATCTCCTCGAGCACCACGTGGCGCTCGCGTTCGAACTCGGCGGGGTCGAAGCCCGCGTTCTGGAGAGTGTCGGCCAGGATGTCGAGGCCCGTGTCGAAAAACCGACTGGCCAGGACCAAGTGGTACACGGTTTCGTCGTGGCTGGTCCAGGCGTTGATCTCGCCGCCCGATCCCTCCACCTCGCGCGCGATCTGGCCCACACCGCGCCGCTTGGTCCCTTTGAACAGCATGTGTTCGAACACATGCGCGATGCCTGCCAGCTCTGGAGGCTCGTCGGCTGAGCCAATCTTGACCCAGGCCTGGAATGCCACCACAGGCGCGACGTGGTTCTCTTCTAGAACCACTTCCAGTCCGTTGTTGAGGCGAAAGATCACGCTTTTTCTTCTCCCGGCTGCCACCTCTGATTGCGTCACCCCGGAAACACCAGTCGGCCATTCGTGACTACAGCCGACGGCAGCCAGGAGGATGCAAGAGAGGACAGCTAGCCTCACCGCCGCAACGGTAGCACGTTGCGGGCCTGCTTTGTGATAGGGCGTGGTACATTGAAAAGCGTGACAGGCGTAGGTCGCTGTCCCACGTGCAAACGAGCCGTCCCCATCGAGGTGACCAGCGCGCCTTTTCGCCCTTTTTGCTCGCAGCGTTGCCAGATGGCGGACCTGGGAAGTTGGTTGGATGGCGCCTTTCGCATCAGCCGCTCAATTTCCGAAGAGGACCTGGACCAAGGGGTGGCGCCCAACGAAGACGAGTCGGGCGAGCCTCAGTGACTGAGGCTGCGGTCGTTTTCTCGTGGCGACGTCGACCGGTCGTGCTAGTTTTCCGGACCTTGGCGGCGGGGGAAGGTGAGCCGGGGTTCGGCCCGGCCAGCTTCCAGGTCGAAAATAATCGTTCGGGGCGTGGCGCAGTCTGGTAGCGCGTTCGGTTCGGGACCGAAAGGCCGGAGGTTCAAATCCTCTCGCCCCGACAACCTCGTTTTTTTTCCGGCACTCCGCGGAGTCGCCGGGATTCTGGTCAGCTCCCCGGTACCTGAGTGAGGCGCGTGCCAACGGGGATCGGGTGGCCGGCGAGTACTGCAGCGGCGGGCATGCGCCTGCGGCCGGGCAGCTGCAGCTCGGCAAAGGCGACGGCGCCCCCCCCGCACGCGACGGCCAACCCCTGCGGCACCAGGCCCTGGACCTCGCCGGGGGTGCCCTGTGCCTCTATCACGCGCGCGCCAAAGACCTTCAACGGCTCGCCCTCAAAAAAGACGGTTGCGCCCGGCCAGGGATCCACACCGCGCGCCTGTGCTGACACCTCCTGGGCACGGGCGCCAAGGTCAATGTAGCCGTCCTCCTTTTTCATCAGCGGCGCCAGGGTGGCCCCTGCCTCATCCTGCGCTTGCAGCGTGACGGTGCCGTCGGCGATGCGCGGCAGGGTTGCAACCAGCAGCTTGCTGCCCAGCAACGCCAGCCGCTCGGCCAGCGTGCCCGCCGTGTCGTCATCGCGAATCGGCTCTTCCACAGAGGCTGCCACCGGCCCGGTATCCAGACCTTGCTCCATGCGCATCACGCACACGCCGGTCTTGCTCTCGCCACGAATCACGGCCCATTGGATGGGCGCGGCACCGCGATACTTGGGCAGCAGCGAGGCGTGCACGTTCCATGCGCCCAGCCTCGGCACGGCCAAGAGATCCGGGGGCAAAATGCGACCATAGGCCACCACCACGAAGACATCGGGCTGCAAGGCCAACAGCGTCTTGGCCAGCACACCGTCTCGCACCTTGAGGGGCTGCTCGACCACGAGCCCAAGCCGCAAGGCCAGTTCCTTCACCGGAGGCGGCTGCAGCTTGTTGCCCCGCCCCGCCGGCCGGTCCGGCTGGCTCACTACCGCCAACACCTGGTGCTCGCGCGCCACCGCCTCCAGCGACGGCAGCGCGAAGGCGGGAGAGCCGAAAAAGATCACGCGCATGCGTTCAACCCTGGGGCGCGTCGGGGGCGGGCTCGGGGCTGGCTTGCGGCGCAGCCTGGGTATCCGGTTCTGGTGCCAGGTTCCCCTGGTAGGCCGCTCGCAGGGCCGGCGTGGCAAGAATGCGCAGCCCCTCGTCCAACACCTCGCGAATGGTTTCCAGCGCCTCTTTCAGCTCGTGGGCCAGCTCTGGCCCCAGAACTTCTGGCGAGCACTCCCTGATCAGCCGCTGGTGGGCTCGCCGAATCTCGACTGCGTCCGCCTGTCGATCCACACCCAAGACCTGGAAGTAGTCGCCCACTTGTGCCAGCGCATGCCGGGCCATGGCCCGCTCGCGCGCGATCTGCAAATCGCGTACTCCGATGTGCGAGCCCTCGTTGGCTCCAGCGCCTGATCGTGCGGGGCTCAAGGCCCCAAAGCACGACAAGGCAAAAGCGATCTGCCAGACCGTCGCATCGGGCAGACCGCTGGAGCGTGCGACCTCGTCCAGAGAACGCACGCCATCGAACAAGAGCGGCACGCGCGCCTCCGCCAGATCGGACAACATCTGCCTGACCACATCGGCCGAGGTGCCCGAGGTGTCGAGCGCGAACAGGTTCTTGCCGGAGCCGACGTGAGCCGCGATCTTCTCGATGGCATAGCCACGTGCCAGCCCCTCGCGGACCAGTGCCGCGGGATGGCGCAAAAGGCGCGTTCGGTCCGGCCCGGCGGTCAGGCCGGGCTCGATCTGCCAACGGCCAGCGCTCCAGCCAAACAGCGAAAGGATGATGCTCTCGTAGTGGCGCCGCACCGCCGGCAGCAGCTCGTCACTGCGCAGAAGGCCCAGGTCGACCAGCACCCCGCCCACCTTGCGCCCCGAGGCGCCGACCACCTTCTCCACCTCCTCGCGCTGGGCCGCCGACACGGCCCGTTCGCGAACCAGCATGGCCAACATGCGATCCGCCACGTCGTTCGACGCGGCCATCACCGGCAAGCCCGCCTCGAAGTACACGGTCTTCTCCACCGACTCGTACCGGATTCTCAAACGACCGGTGGTGCCGTCGCTGAAGATGCGGCCCATCAAGACAGGCAGGCCGATCTCGGCCAGATTGCCGGCCGCGGTGGGCCCCTCCTGCCCCACCACCTCCAGCGCCGTCGACATCTCAGCCTCGATGACATCGTCGATGCCCGCGGCCAGCCGGCCGAGTAGCTGTGAGAGATCTTCGTTCACCGGTGCCATCACAATACGCTTTGTGGATCGACGTCGATAGCCAGCCGCAGGTCACGCGGCAGTGTCACCTCGGCGGCCGCGCGCGCCGTGGCCTGGAGTTTGGACCGATCGGTCCCGCGCAACCAGATCTGATAGCGACTGCGGCCGCGCAGCCTGCCAATGGGTGCCTCGGCCGGGCCCAGCACCTGGACGCCCGTGCCCCCCTGCGCACGGGCGCGCACTGCTGCGTCCGTGGCAGCGGCGCGAACCGAAGCTTCATGACGACCGTCCAAGCGAATAGCGATCATACGCGAAAACGGCGGATAACTCGCGCTTTCTCGCCGGGCCAGTTCGTCGCGCACGAAGCCCTCGTAGTCATGATTGCGCAGAAACTGGATGGCCGGGTGCTCCGGGCAATAGGTCTGCACCACGATGCGGCCCGGCCGATCGCCACGACCGGCCCGACCTGCCACCTGTTCCAAGAGCTGGAAAGTCCGCTCCGCCGCACGGAAATCGGGCAGGTGCATGCCCTGGTCAGGCTGCAGCACGCCCACTAGGGTGACGCCCCCGAAGTCGTGACCCTTGGTGACCATCTGGGTCCCCACCAGGATATCGATCTCGCGCTGGTGCACGCGCGCGAGCAGTTTTTCCAGTTGGTCGCGCTGGCCGTCGGTGGTGTCCCGGTCCAGCCGCGCCACGCGCGCCCCGGGGAAAAGCCCCCGCACCACGCTCTCCACCCGCTCGGTCCCGGTTCCCAGGCCCTCCAACTCGTCCTGCTTGCACGCCGGACAGCGCGGGGGAATGGCCTCCGCGCGACCACAGTAGTGACAAATGAGCTTGGCGCGCCCGCGGTGCAGGGTCATGGACACGTCACAATCCGAGCAGCGCAGAACTCCGCCGCAAGCCTGGCAGTGCATGAGCGTGGAAAAGCCGCGCCGGTTGAGAAAGAGGATGGTCTGCTCGCCCGCGGCCAAGGCGTCTGCCACGGCCTGGGCCAGTCCTGGCGCCAGCAGGTGGTCAGGCCCCAGCCGGTGTCGCCGCAGATCGATGATCTCGACCGGCGGCAAAGGCCGAGCCGCGGCGGCGGGATTGGCCCGCGTGGGCAGCAGCAACCGACGAAAGCGCCCGAGCAAGACGTTGCGATAGCTCTCCAGCGACGGAGTGGCCGAGCCCAACACGACCACAGCCTTGGCCTGCAGCGCCCGCATCACCGCCAGATCGCGGCCGTGGTAGCGCACGCCGTCCTCCTGCTTGAAGGATCCGTCGTGCTCTTCGTCCACCACCACCACGGCCAAGGCATGCACCGGCGCGAACACGGCCGAGCGGGCACCCACGGCGATGCCGACCTCGCCGCTGCGCAGACGCCGCCAAGCTGCCAGCCGCTCCGCAGGAGGCAAGGCACTGTGCAAGACCGCGACGTCGTCACCGAAGCGCGCTCGAAAGCGGGCCGCCAGTTGCGGGGTCAGCGCGATCTCGGGCACCAGCACCAGGGCGCCCTTGCCCTGGGCCCGCGCCTCGGCGATGAGCCGCAGGTAGACCTCGGTCTTGCCCGAGCCGGTGATCCCGTGGAGCAAGAAGCCGCTGTATCCCTTGCCCAGCGCCGCTGCCAAGGCGTCGAAGGCTGCCTGCTGGTGTGGGTTGAGCACCGGCGGCTCGCCGGCAAGCCCCGACGCTGCAGTTGCAGTCCCAGCCTTGCGCCGGCTCTTGCTGGGGCCAGCTACCTGGTCGACAATCTCGACCAGACCGCGCTCCAGCAGGTGCGCCATGCGCGCGCTTGCCCCGGCCGCCCGCGCCAGCGCGGTCGGGCTCAATGTCCGCGCCCTGCGGAGTCGGGCCAGCAACGCCCGGTCTTGTGCATCGAGCGTGATCCCCGCCATGTGCGAACGCCCGTCGGCCTCCAGGTCGACCAAGCGTCGTCCCGTCTCAGTGAGACGGATGCGGCGCGAGGCAATGGCCCGCTGGCCGCGCGGAAGTGCGGAACGCAGGACTTCGCCCAGCGGGGCCAGGTAGTAGCCGGCTGCCCAGAGGCACAGCTCCAGAATGGGTTCGTCGATGGCAGGACCGTCGCCCACCACGTCCGTGATGTCGCGCACCGGCCCGCCCGCGGTTTCCGGATGCCCCACCACGAAGCCCGTCACCTGGCGCGGACCGAAAGGCACGATCACCTCGGTGCCGAGAGGCAGGCGCGCGCCCGAGCGAGGATCGCGGTAGATGAACGTCTCCTCCAGCGGAAGGGTCACCGCCACCTGCAACAAGGTGCCAGGGAGCGCTGCCGAAGTGCCCGATACCGCGGTCACGTCTTGCGCAGAAGTTTCTCCGCGCCCACGCGCACCGCCGCGCCGATATCCGATCGGCGAAGCGCATAGCGAAGCACGGCCAGCACATAGCCTGTCCGATCGCCAGCGTCGAAACGCTCACCACGCAACAGCACGCCGTACAGGCCGTCGCTGGCGCACAGGGTGGCCAGGGCATCCGTCAGCTGAATCTCGCCACCCTTGCCTGGCTTGGTGTTGGCGAGAATGGGAAAGATCTCGGGCGGCAGGATATAGCGACCCACGATGGCCAGACTCGAAGGGGCCTTGCCCGGTTCGGGTTTCTCGACCAGTCGATTGAGACGGAACACGCCCCCGCCCAGCGACTCGCCGGCAACGATTCCATAAAGGTGTTCCTGGCCAGAAGGCACTTCCCACAGACCCACCACGCCCTTGCCATACTTCGCGTAGACATTGAGCAGTTGCTTGATGCCCGGCTCGTCACTTTCGAGCAGGTCGTCACCCAGCAGGACGGCGAAGGGCTCGTCCACCACCAAGCCGCGCGCNNCCCAGGCCGCGCGCCTCGGCTTGGCGAATGGCCGATATGTGCGCCAGATCGGTCAGCCGCCGAATCATCGCCAGGTCTTCTTGCTTGCCCTTGCGTTCCAGCAGTTCCTCCAGCTCAGCCCCGCGGTCGAAGTAGTCCACCAAGGCGTCCTTGCCTCGGCTGGTGATCAGAATCAGATCGCGAATCCCACTGGCCACGCACTCCTCGACGTTGAGCTGGATGGCCGGCACATCCACAATGGGCAGCAATTCCTTCGGGACAGCCTTGGTCACCGGCAGGAATCTGGTCCCGAATCCCGCAGCCGGGAGAACTGCCTTGCGCACTGGTTTCACGATCGCCATGGCTTGTGAGCGTAACCTACCGCGAGGCTGCGGTCACGTTATGGGTCGTTTGATCTGAAGGATGTGCCCCGGCATCCAGTTGGGATCGAGACGCACGTAGTTCCACTCGCCGCGCCAGGTGTAGGTCGACTCGGTGAGCAGGTCCCTCAGCTCATAGCTGGCCGGCACTCCCTCGGCCAAGGTCTTGCCCCGCTCGACCTTGTGAAACAGCTCGGGCACCAGGCGAATGGTGCCGTCCTGCACGTTGCGCGGGTCCACGTTCACCACCGTCACCAGGACATCGGCCAGGTCGGCCGTGGTCTTGACGTAGGCGATGATGTTGGGATTGGACGATTCAAGGAACTTGATGTTACGGGCCAGGGCCAGCGCGGGATGGCCGCGCCGGATCTTGTTCACGGTGGTGACCAGCTCTTTGATATTCCCAGGCCGGTCCCAGTCCCAGGTCTTGTGCTGGTACTTTTCCGAGTCCAGGTACTCCTCGCTGCCGGCCGCGAGCGCGCGGTTCTCGCACAGCTCGAAGCCGCTGTAGATGCCGTAGCTGGGCGACAGGGTCGCGGCCAAGATCAGGCGCACCATGAAAGCCGGGCGTCCCCCCTGTTGCAAATACTCGTGCAGGATGTCCGGCGTGTTGGCGAAAAAGTTGGGCCGCAGGTAGTCCGCCGTGTCGGTGAGGAACAGCTCGGTGGCGTACTCTTCCAATTCCGGGCGCGTGTTGCGCCAGGTGAAGTAGCTGTACGATTGAGTGAATCCCAGCTTGGCCAGCCTCTTCATGCGCTTGTTTCGCGTGAAAGCCTCGGCCAGAAAGAGCACGTCCGGGTGATCGCGGTGCACGCGGGTGATCAGCCACTCCCAGAAGCTCACCGGCTTGGTGTGCGGGTTGTCGACGCGCAGGATGCGCACGCCCCGCTTCACCCAGAACAACACCACATCCAGCAACGCCTGATACAGGCCTTCACGATCTTCGGTGTCGAAGTTGATGGGGTAGATATCCTGATACTTCTTGGGCGGATTCTCGGCGTACTTGATGGTCCCGTCGGGCCGCTTGCTGAACCAGTGGGGGTGCTGCTTGGCCCAGGGGTGATCGGGCGAACACTGCACGGCAAAGTCGAGCGCGATCTCGAGCTTGAGCGCGCGTGCCGCAGCCACGAAATGGTCGAAGTCGGCCAGTGTGCCCAGTTCAGGATGGATGGCATCGTGGCCGCCCTCGTCGCTGCCAATCGCCCAGGGCGAGCCCGGATCGCCAGGCTGGCAGTCTTCCGCGTTGTTGGGCCCCTTGCGATGGCTGCGGCCAATGGGATGGATAGGCGCAAGGTAGAGCACGTCGAAGCCCATGGCCCCGATCGCTGGCAAACGCGCCTCGGCCTCGGCGAAATTCGAGCCACGCGCGGGATCCTGGCCCTGCGAGCGCGGAAAGAACTCGTACCAGGCGCCAAAACGGCCGCGCTCGCGATCGACCCACAGCGGGAATTCCGCTGGACAGATCTGCAGGTCGTCGCGCGGATCGCAGGCCCCAATCAGTTCGACCAGCAAGGGATCCAGCATCAGCTCGACCTGTTTGGCCGTCGTACCGGCTGCCGCAATGGCGTGCCGGGTTTCACGCAGCGACGCCTTGTCGCGGCCACGCGCCACTTCCAGCGAGCGGTCGATGATGTGCAGGCCCTCCAAAACTTCACTCGCCACATCCTGTCCTGCCTCGGACTTCTTCTTCAACTCGCCCACGAAAGTGCCGAAGCGGTCGGTCCACGCCACCACGGTGAACGCGTGCGCCCCCACTTCATGCGGGCTGATGGTCGCGTACCAGCGATCGTTGAAAGCCGGATCGGTCGACAGCGGCGACTCGCACCAGTCGGGGCGCGCGGGATCCGGGACCGCGGGCAGCGCGCCGTGGGTCAGCTCGTCCGGCCCCAACTTGCGCCAGCGAACCGCGGCCCGCAGCAGCTCGTGCCCGTCCTTCCAGATGTCGGCCGCGACTTCCACCTTGTCGCCCACCACGGCCTTGGCGGCAAACCGGCCACAGTCGACCCTCGGCGTTACATTCTCGATCACGATCCGCACTTGCTGCATGATCTCTTTGTACCAGATCTGCAACGATTCAGTGGGTCGCCAGACCGCGCGCGACCACGAATTTTGCGGCCTGCAGATCGCTACCCAGGATCAGGCGCGGCGTCTGCTCGCGGCTGTCCTTACGGGCCTGCCGAGTCACCCTTGGGGTCACCCAGGTTGCAAGCTCATCAAGCGAGATGTCGCCATCACCATTGACGTCGGCGTCTCCGTGTCCGATGGCCTGGGCCAGCACGAAGGAGAAAAGTCCACCAGTGCCGTTGGGCGCGGCGCCGGAGATCTCGGCATCAGTGGCTGCCGAGAACACGGCAACCCGCGCCTTGGTTTCCACGCTCTTGACGGCAACCAGGGGGCGACTGCCCGCTGCCAGAACCGATCGTCCCCCTGCCCCGGAAAAGCACGAGTCGAGCAGCACGAGCACGTCAGCCGCTCGCGTGTCAGCCAAAGCATCCACAATTGCGGTCAAAGCAATGGCCGTGCGGTCGAGGTCCTTGGGGTCGCCATCAAAGGGAAGCAGGTACGGGGTGCCCGAAGACGGGTTGGGTGCTCCGTGGCCACTGAACGCGAAGTAGATCCTCCCGCCCGCAGGTACGTTCTGCTTCAACCATGCAAGATGCTTCTCCAGATCGCTGCGCGTGGCTCGATCATCGTATGCCACGCGAATGTGATCCTCGGGAATGCCAAGGGTAGTGCGAGCTAGGGCGGCGAAACGCTCGGCATCCTGTTTGGCCCCATCCGCGCGCGGTACGTCGCGGTAGTTCGTCACGCCAACGATGAAAGCGAAGGCGTTGTTCTGAGCGCCTCCTTGAACGAAGTTGGTCGGGGCGGAAGACGGCGATGAGGATGTGGGCTTCGGCGCTGTCCCTGTGCTGGCGACAGCAGCGCCGCCACCGCTGCCGGGATTGTCCGGCTCGCGTGGGCCAGAGGCGAAACTGCGCAGGGCTTCTGTTGTCGTCAAGCGCCTCAAGAAACTTCCGTCCTGACCTTCATAATCCCATCCGTAGAGGTTGGCCCCCCACGTCTCTGCCACCTGTGCTACCAAACGACCTCTATTCTGGAACGTCACCTCCCATTTCCCCTCGCCGATCTTGGGCTCACCATTGCTGCCCCAGCACGCTCGTGCAACGAACTTTAGCTTCACTACCATGTCACGCTGTTGTTGCGGGTCGAGTACCACGCCGAAACCCGCCTTTAGCAAGCCGCTCCGGAGTTCGTCCGCACTTACCTTGAGCGCCCGCTGGACGGCATCTTGTCGACAGTCGCTGTCCATCAGCGCAGTCTCGATCTTGTCATCCACATAGAGCACCAGACCGGACATTTCAGGCGCCACCTTGGGCGGCGGGAGCGTTGCGCAGCCCGCTCCCGCGGCGATCACGATCGCAAGACCACTCATTCGTAGCTTCTGCATTTGTTACCCCTTGTCACCGACATGTCTGCATATCCCCACAGGTCTGGGATGTTTCAGCGTACAACCAATCGGGCGGATCAAACAAGAACGGCGGCGGCCCCTCTCCGAGGTCACGCCGCCAAGTTGCCCCGGCCTTTGCGTGACCTCTCGTCTGATCTTCTGTATTCTGGCAAGAGGCGCTGGCCACGGTGCCCGAGCAGTACACCGTTGCGAGGATCCCATACAAGAAGGAGAGAGATGAATCGCCTAGGCTGGGTATTCTTTCTGACAATCACGTTTGCTTGGTCTTGGCATGGTCAGGCCGGCGAGGCCGACGATCTGCAACGAGCTATCGAGAGTGGGCGGCAGACGGCGAACGATCTCGAGCGACGGGATGACCAGAAGGCCGTGAGCAAGGATCTTCAGGTACTTCGGATGTGGCTCGACCAGGCCTGGTCGCTTCGTTCGCAGGAGAAGTTTGACGAGGCCCGCGTCATTCTCGATGCCTGCAGGGCTCAAGGCGACTTGATACGGGAGAAGATCACGACTGCCAAGCTGAAGGCGCAGGTGGATCAGAAGGAGGCGGAGCTGGCTCGAAAACGGGCCACACTGGAACGAATCAAGAAGGCGCTGGAAGACGCCAAGCTCCAGGCGAGTCGTCTGGAAGGCGGCGTGTAGCCATGAACGTCCCTTTTCGGTCCATTGCTTGGTCGGGATTCTTCTTCTTCGCGAACGCGTCTCTGTTGGCGTGCGCTACGCCGCCCAAGCCGCAAGAACTGGAAGCGCTAGAGGTCCTTCGCCGCAGCCCAGAAGTGTCAGAGGCGGCCAAGCGCGCACCGGCACTGGTGAAGACATCTGACGAACTATGGCGGCGCTCGCAAAGGGAATGGCAGAGCAACGATCTGGACGAGTCCGTGGCCGCCGCCATCATGGGGGCGATCAAGCTGAGGCACGCCATGGCCCTGGCTGAGCAGGACGCGGTCAAGAAGCGCCTGGCGG